>JAQTZQ010000036.1:4352-28667 GCA_028687645.1 Rhodocyclaceae bacterium | reverse complement strand
GGAAATTGTTGCGCTAACAGGCGGCGATTGTGGCAACCTCCCCGTAATCCCCCCGTCAAACCTTGCCGTGATATTGCCGTTATAGCTCTGCCAGCATGTCATCAAGGGTTTGCGGCTTGCCGTTGCGGGTATCGGCATTCTCAAAGCGCAGGACTTCAACAGCATCAGCAGTGCGACCACATGCGCGGTCAAGTAACTCGCGTGCGGCGCCCAATCTAACTTGCTCATTCGTCGCTTCACTCATCAACGCAACCAGCGCGGCTAGTGCGTCGTCAGCATGCAACATTGCAGCTTGACGAACTTCACGCGAAACTTTGTTTTGTACTCCGGCTTGTCTGCCTCCGGTCTTTGGTCGCTTGATGTTGCTCACGGGCATTTCTATTCACCTCTGTTTTAGATTCAGCTTCAACTACACGATGCGCTTCAACATCCGATCAACTTCACGTTGCGCACCAGCACGAACTGACGGCTTCGATGGATCCGGCTTCGATACGAATTCGCCACGGTCACTATCCCATTGCTGCGATGATTGATCGCTGTCACGACTGCGCTGATAGTCATTGAACGGAACAACATTCGATGCGGTGTCGATAGCAGGAACTGAACCTTCGGCGGCTTCGATTGATGATGATTCAGCAGAACCCCTATCAGAGCATAGGGGATTGCCAATCTCGGCAGCGGGAAAAACTCCTATAGGCTTTTGACTACGCTTAACTCCTATAGGCTTTTCAGGCTTGACGGGTTTCGTCATGATTTCGACGAATGACTTCTTCGGCTTAATCGGACTTGGCACGTCGAGATTCAGCGCCTTAAGCATGGCTTCGGGGTGTCTCGCCAGAGTATCGATCATGGCCTGTTCAATCGTTGCGCCGTCCATCAAGTCCGGGTTTGACTGTAACGTGGTCAGAATCAGCGATGCGGCTTTTGCTCTGGTCGCTGCGCTGAGCCTCGGCTGAGCCTTCGGACGGGTCAGGCCATACCTTGCCCCGACTTGCTCATAAAAGTTCGTCTGAAGGGCTTGCAGGCGCTTTCGATCACCCATCACTTCGCTACCAACCATTCTTCCATTCACCAGCGGCAACAGGAGAACGTGAATATGCGGCTCGGATTCATCATGATGGACAATCGCCGACAACGTTGGCACCTTGAAATATTCGTTTGCCCATTTCAATGAGTCAGCAAAAAATAGCGGCTTGTCGCAGTTGTGCGAAGTCGGCAGCGAAATAATGACTTCGATACCACGGCAAGCGTTTTTCCTGAGCTTGGTTATACCGGCATCAAGCATCAATTTTTTTGCCAGTGCTGAAACGTCGGCAGCAGTATTTGGGCCGTCAAGTATCTCGTTAAGGTGCGTTCGGGTTGGATCAATGCGACTGTCAGCGCCAATCTCAGCTTGGATTTCGCGCAAATTGTGCTTAGCGGCTGAGTTGATAATATTCACCGACTGCGGCAGCGGCTGGATGCGCAAGAATTGACCGTTGCTAGTTGCCATAGACCACCCCAACAGCGACCAATACATTCAGCGCCAACCATACCGCCAAGAGCGGATCAATCCAAACGCCGGCGTACTTCGAAAGTCTGGTCATCATGCTGTCACCTCCAACAAATCACCTTGACGCGGGTCTTTGTTGCGCTTCGCATTCATCCGGGCGGCTTGCATCTTGCACTTGTCGGCATCCTTGCGACGGGCGACACGAGCTTCTTTAACCCGGTTGATCCAGTCACGGCCTCCTGCATCGAACGCAGCAGCGATGCTTGATTGCAGCATCCAATATTTAGCGATTTCGGCAACGCGACCGTCACGAGTACCGGCTGCAATTTCTTTGCGCTCGATATGCCAGCCATATTCTTTCTCAAGCGCGAAGATGACGGCGCTTAGGCGCGTTGTGGATTCTTTGACGACGGCGTCTAACCCCGTCAGCACTCTTGATTCGAGCAAGGCGGCAAGTACAGCAGCACGAACGGTATCTATGCGCTCCGGGAATGTTCCAATGGTAAAATCCGCCTTGCTCAGTGCAGATTTATCGGCGCTCGGCTTGTCCTGGGGGGAGAAGTCGGGCGCCATTTATTTGACCTCACCAGCGGTCGTTGAGTGACGCGGTGCAGATAGCTTGCCTGCCACCCATTCATCTAAATCAGCGACCTGATACAAGGCGCGATTGCCGAACACTTGATACTTTGGGCCACCGCCGGTTGTGGCGTATTTCTGCAAAGTGGTTTTTGCAGTTGGGGCTCCGCGCTCGTTGGTCAGGTAGTTGGCTGACTCGGCACGGGTAAGGAATTTCTTTTGCTGGGTTTGCATCTTGATTACTCCGTCAATGATTAGTAAGACGGAATAAATTTACAGACGCATATTGCCCCGGCGAATGGCCTACAAATGGCTTTGTTTCACACCACCGGCCATTTCTCAATGCGCTTGTTTGCCTCTCTCATCAAGCGTTCTACAGTTTCGTAAGTGACTTCAAAATGGTCTGATGCGCTTTCTTTTGATTTGCTCATGAATAGTTCAAGGTGGCGAACTACATCAATGGGCTTTAATTTTTTGAATTCGGCTATAGCAGCAACACCTCTCTTTTCGCTTCCATAGTCGGCTCGTTTGCGCAGAGCACCGGCTAAGTTGCTCATCAACAGCAAACTACCCGATAATTTTCCAAATTCGCAGGCTGGTATCAGTAGCTTTGCAGCGGCTTTTTTATTGGGTTTTCGGGAGCCTGAAACAATGTCTGCAATGGCGTCCGCGAATTCAGCAGGGATAACGCCATCATTCTTGCGGATAAGGTCTGATAGCTGTTTTGGGTCGCCATAATCCCATGCCCACAATGCTGAAAACCAATCCCAAAGTTCGTATAGTCTGCTCGGCAAATCAATCATTAAGCGGCCTTGCTCTTGTGCGGCTTTTTCATGGGCAACACTTCTGCCTTTTGTTTGCCGTCAGCTTCATCCATTCCCGCCGTCGCCATGGCTGCGCCGCGCTCTGCCAGCGTGCTACGGGCTTGCTCGGCAAAGTGGATATAGCGTTGCGTCGTTGAGATTTGTTTGTGTCCTAATGCTTCCATCAACTCAATAGCTGACGCGCCATCCATCGCCAGGTGCGAAGCGAGAGAGTGTCGCAGTCCATGTAACCCAAGGTTAGCTGGCAATCCGGCCTCTTTGCGTACGTCCATCCATGGCTTAGCGATATTCAAAGTTCCTTCGCCCTTGGACGGCTTGAAGACGTAATCACCGGGCTCACCACCAACTTGACGGGCGATGATTTCCTGAGCCTTTGAAGACAACGCAATGATGCGCGGCTTACCTGTTCTGGATCCGGCTTTATGAGCTTTAGGTGGAAGGGTGATTAGCCCGGACTTCAGGTCGACGTATTCCCAAAGCAAACCAACTACCTCGCCACGCCTAGCCCCGGTCAGTCCAATCAGGCGAATGGCGTCTGCCACCGTTGATCTAATGCGCCGCTCTGTTTCCATCTGGTTCAGGGTGCGGTACATCTGCGCGTAATCTGAGGCGCCAATGATGACTTCGCGTTGCCCCGGCTGCGCAACTTTGACGGCGGCGGCGGGGTTGTCCTTTAGGACGCCTTCGGAGATTGCCCACGAATAAGCGGCGCGAAGTATCAACACCGACTTGTCAGCAGTTCCAGCACCGCCGGTTACTTTCGCCAATCCACGAGATGACGTCTTGAATCTGCCAGCGGTCTTGCCGTCCTTGATGTCAGTCTGAATCTTGCGGATTGAATCAGCGGTCAGCAGGTCGGCATGCTTGCTGCCAATCAGCGGCCGGAGATGACGCTCAATGCGACCAAGGTCTGTCGCCTTTGTTGTTTTTGCCTTCTGAGCAAACTTAGGCGATGCGACGTAACGAGTCAGCAGTTCGTCAATAGTCAGGGCTTCACGGCGGCTTTGTTTTTCAGCCATCGGGTCATTGCCATTCAGAACTTGGGTGTAGACGTCCTTCGCCTTCTTACGCGCCAAATCCACCGTCAGGGTGTCGGATAGCTTGCCGACTGTGTATCTACGGACGCGACCTTCAGCCGTTCGATACTGAAGAATGAAACTTTTTAGGCCGGTCGGATAGATAGCCAGTCCGAACCCGGAGACCACGCTATCCCATACAAAACTTAGTTTGCCGCTTCCAACAGCAGAATCTACAACCGACTTTGTTAGCTTAACCGTCAAAACGCTCTCCCTGTCTCGTTTTGCTTACTTCGCCAAATAAGCACCAAATAAGCAGACAGGGGTAAAAACAATCATTTATTGCCCCTGACCACTGGACTAATAGTAAGGGTAAAAGTGTATTAAATCAATGAATAAGTATCAGAAGGTTAGCGCAAGTAAGCAAGGGAAATGGGTTTGTAACTGTATTGTGATTCCGGTTGTCGTGGGTTCGAGCCCCATCAGTCGCCCCAAAGAAAATACTGCCCCGAAAGCCAGTCGCCTTTCGGGTTTTTTTTGGGCGAAAAATAACTCGACCAATGAAGCCATGATTCTGTAAAGGATGGTTGCGGTGATTAGTTTGCAGGGCGGCGAGACTGTAGCCAAGACAAAACCGCTTGCCCAGAATAAGCCAGAATTGATCGAAATTGCGCTTTCGGGAGCGTTTGTCTTAACGCTGAAAAAAGTTGCTGCGTTGACTCTTGTGCCAATTTTGAGGCTGCTACAGCGTCACCAAGTAGGCTGATCTGGATGCTGGCGAGAGCGTCTGCAAGAAGTCTCCAGCCGAGATTGGGCATTTTTGTATTGAGCGCCACCATCAGACTACCTAGATTTGTCATGATTGCTTGCGATTCCTCTGGGGCATCACAGGCAATCATTGCGTGCCAGAGCGCCAGATGAATGTTGCGCCGAAGTTCGACTTTGAAATCTATTGCATCGGCTTCAATGTCGGCCACCTGATCAAAAAATCTCAGGAAAAGCGCTTCTTCCTTTGGGTCAAGCTGTGTGCGAAGCTTTCCAATTAGCAGGCTGGCGCCGGGGATTGAATTGAGCTCGAAAGTTTGGCTGTAAGCGAGTCCCCATTGATCAATACCGCTGATCAACAAAACGAGGCGCAGTATTTTGGCTTCGTGTGTGCTTGCAGCATTGCACCAGTATTGACAGCGCGCTTTCAGTAAATTCAAAGCTGCATCGAATGCAGGGTCAGAGCTATTGAGGGTAAGGCGGAATGTTTCAGCAAATGCGTCTTGAGCCATTCTCGCTGCAACGCGCTGTATATCCGGTTCTACGATTGTTGCCAAGTGGTCTTCGGAGCAATCAGCGACTTGATGAGGCATCGCTTTTTACTCCTTGATTTGGGCTTTCATCCGGTTTTGGTTCAGAGAACGATTGATCGAGGTGACAGTGTTACCGAAGGCATCCCGCTCTGCGGTTGGCTTTTTGGTGGCTTCGATGCTTTTGATGCATCGCCAGCGCTTGCCACCTTTGGTGACAACTTGCCGCATTTCCTCAATGGGATGATGCTTTCCACAGTGGTAACAGTAAGCGGTTTCAGGCATGGTAGATTTGACTCGGGAAACAGAGGGGGTTAGAAAAAACGTTGAATCTGATTGTGGGGCAAAAAAATTAAGTTATGGATGACCCGCCTTGCCAAGTGGCTAACGCTGGGTGCTGATAGCCTTCGGGTTGTTTTTTGGCAAAATCGAAATTTGATGGCGATATCTGCCGCCGAAATTACAATCATAACTGTACTCTTAAGTGTTAGCTACTAAAAATTGGTTTGGGGTTGCTGAATTGAGGTGGGGTTGAGGCGAAATTTGGCTGGGGAATATTTTTTCCTCGGATTTTTTGACGGAAATTGGCTTGATGCCATTGTTGTGAGTCTTTTGGGTTTTCCTTTGATCTCATGATTTTCATGAGGGATTTTCAGCAATTTTCTGGCCGTGTGTGAAAGGCTGAAACGCAACAATTCAGCCTCGATATAATTATTCAGAGACAAATACCATGTTCCCTCGTCACCATCTCGTTCTTGCGCTGGCCAGCGCTTTTCCTGTTCTGGTTCTTGCTGATACGCCGTCGGTGAGTCTTGGTGCTGTTGTGGTCACGGGTAGTCGTGTCGAGCACAACAGTTTTGATCTGCCGGCAGCCATTGATATCGTTGGTGCCGAAGGTATTGGTGCCGATCAGGTACGGGTGAATGCCTCGGAGGCCTTGGTGGCAATACCAGGCATTACCGTTCAAAATCGCCAAAACTATGCGCAGGACTTGCAAATCTCCTCACGCGGCTTCGGCGCCCGTTCAGCTTTTGGGGTGCGTGGCATGCGTCTGGTGGCCGATGGTATTCCGGCATCAATGCCTGATGGTCAGGGGCAGGCGGCTAGTTTTAATCTGGATCGCGCTGAGCGCATTGAGGTCATGCGCGGGCCGTTGTCCTCTGTTTACGGTAATCATGCCGGCGGTGTGATTCAGTTGTTCACTAAAGACGGGAAGGGCGCACCAACTGTTGAAGGCAATTTTTCAACTGGTAGTTATGGGACGTGGAAAATTGATCTGGCCAGTCAAGGGGAGGTTGGCGGTGTTGGTTATGTCGTCGATACTTCGCGCTTTCACACTGATGGTTATCGTGAGCACAGTTCAGTTACGCGTGAGCAGACTTACGTCAAGCTCAATTTTTCGCCGGATGCAGACAGCAAAATCACAGTCTTGGCCAATAGTTTTAACCAGCCAATGGCACAAGATCCACTCGGGCTTAAATGGGATACCTTCCAATCCAATCCGCGTGGTGTTGAACCCGTTGCTTTGCTCTACAACACGCGCAAAAGTATTGATCAGACGCAGGGTGGTCTTAGCTACGAGCGCCGTTTCGGGCAGGATTCCTTATCGCTTTCGGTGTACACCGGGCAGCGTTCAGTGACCCAGTATCAGTCTATCCCCAGAGCCATTCAGGTAATTACCAGCGCGACACCGGAAAATTCACCCAATCGCAAAAGTTCTGGTGGGGTGATTGATTTTGATCGTCATTATTCGGGCTTCAATGGCCGCTATACCGCCAAACGTGATCTTGCTGGCGGTGTGTTGACCACCACATTGGGCTTGGATTTGGAGCGCTCTGAGGATGATCGGCGTGGCTATGAAAATTTCATTGGCAACACCTTGGGTGTGAAGGGTAATCTGCGCCGCAGCGAAGAGGATCGTGTCTCCAGCTTTGATCAGTATTTGCAAACAGAGTGGCAGGGCGAGCGCTGGGGCGCATCGTTGGGTGTGCGACACAGCCAGGTTGAGTTCGAGGTGGACGATCACTACATCGCCGTTGGCAATGGAGACGACAGTGGCGGTGTTGATTACAGCCATACGACACCTGTTCTGGCCTTGATGTTCAAGGCCAGCCCGGTGCTTAATTTTTATGTCAGTGCGGCCAGTGGTTTCGAGACACCGACGCTCAATGAGCTGTTCTACTCCGGCCCCAACAGCAGTTTCAGTTATAGCCTGCAACCTGCCACCAACAAGCATATAGAGGCTGGCGCCAAAGCTTTTGTCGGCGCTTCCAGCCGGCTCGATGTGGCGATTTTTCAAGTGCGCAGTGAAAATGAATTGGTTGTTGCTTCCAGTAGTGGTGGGCGCTCCAGTTTCATTAATGCCGGCCAGACTTTACGACGCGGAATTGAGGTGGCATTTGATACCCGTTGGCAGGGCGGTTTTACCAGTCGTCTGGCCTATACCGGTTTGAATGCGATTTATGACTCGTCTTTTACCAGCAGTGCCGGTGTGGTCGAATCGGGCAATTATCTGCCGGGCATTCCTCGCTCTACGCTATTTGGTGAAGTGGCTTGGCATCATCAGGCCAGTGGCTTCCATACGGCACTTGAGGCGATTGCGCGCGACAAGGTTTATGTTGAAGATAAAAATATCCAGCAGACTGCACCGGGTTACGCCATTGCCAATCTTCGTTTTGGTCTGGAGCGTCAGTATGGGGCGCTTAATCTGAAGGGTTTTGTGCGTATTGATAATCTGTTTGACAAGCAATATGTGGGATCAGTGGTTGTTGGCGATACCAATGGGCGCTATTACGAATCAGCACCTGGTCGCAATGGTTTGCTGGGGGTGAGCGCCCGATATTCCTTTTAAGCACCGAGGTTTTTCCGCCCAAGCCCGGCTTCGGTCGGGCTTTTTTGTGCCCGATTGAACATTGCACACTGTTTCGCTTTTGCTCAATAGTGAAACAATTGTCCATAAACTGAACGTCTCAGGCGGTTCTGGTGATTGCTGCGGTGAACCGGAAAAAAGCCATGAAATCAAAGTGGAGACTGGCTTCGCATAAATTTAATTCGGCCTGGCACGGGCTTCGCAATCCATATAGCTGAACACTGCCCTCGATAGGGGTGAGGGGGGTTCGTGCGGGGCGGTTTACGCCTCAGGGTCTATTCACACAAAAGATGACAGAGGAGCAATTCAATGCAGAAAAAATTAATCGCGCTGGCCGTTGCAGCGGTCACTTCCGGTGCTGCTTTCGCACAGTCTAACGTCACCATTTATGGCACGATCGACATGGGTTACCTGTATCGTAGTGGTGATAATGGTGCTGTAGCGGCAAATCAGTCCCGGCATGCGCTGCAAAGCAATTCTGCTGAAAGCATGATCGGCTTTAAGGGTGCTGAGGATCTCGGTGGCGGTTTGAAGGCGATATTCGATATTGCCTACCGTTTTAATCCGGATCTTGTCGGCGCTGGTGGTGGCCTCAATCAGGCAGCGCATCAATATGTTGGCTTGACCGGGGGATTCGGTACGGCTGTTATCGGTGGTCTGAATGGCCTGCGCTACGGTATCTATGGCAAATACAGCCCGTTCGGCAATTACTCGGTAGGTAATTTTGCTTCGATGACGACTCAGTATGATCGCGCTGCCAACGCTGTCGCTTACATCTCGCCGGCGTTTAGCGGCTTTACGGTGATCGTTGCTTACGCCACGAATACGCAGACTCAGGAAGGCGGTCTGGCGGGAATTCACACTGGCCTGGCTGCAGAAGGCAATAACGGTGATGATCGCTTGTACTCAATCAACGCGATCTACGCCAAAGGCCCTCTGAGCATCGATCTCGACTATGAAACCACCACGACGGTGGGGATGGGCAATAGCCGCTTATATGTCGCCACTGCCGGTGCTTCTTATGACTTCGGTGTGGTAAAAATTTCTGGCCTGTATGACATTATTAACGGTGAGCCAGATTCACTGATTGGTGGTAATACGACACTGGATATCGGCGGTGTTGGCGCTGGTAATGAATACGATCGCCGTAACTGGATGATCGGGGCCAGCGTCCCCTTTGGCAAAACCTCAATCCTAGCCAGCTATGGCCGTGTTGAAGACAAAACCCTGTCGGATGCCGATGCCAGCAAATGGTCTATTGGTGCGCGTTATGCCTTGTCCAAGCGCACCACCCTGTACGCTGATTACGCATATATCGACAATGATACGAACGCTGCCTACATGATCAATCCGATGGGTAGCAACCCAGCCGGCACCAGCGCCGGGGTCAATGGTTTCGACATGGGTATCCGGCACACATTCTGATGAAGCTGGTTCGAGAAAACGCTTCTTCTGATTTGTAAGGCATAATCGGCCCCGTGCCTGAAAGGGCTGGGGCTTATCTATTTTCCTGCGTCTGGTTTGCGCCCTTCGGGGCGCTTTTTTTTGGAGCGTGATGCGCAAACTGCTTCGATGCTGCTGGCTGTTGCTGGTAATCCCTTGTGGCGCAATGGCCGAAGAACTTCACACGTTGAAGTTGAATGCCGATTTTCAGATTGCGCGGGAGTCGGTGCGTGAAGCCATTGAGGGGGCGGGTTTGGTGGTGACTGCTGTCATTCCACTGAATCAGATGCTAGAGCGCACGGCGGGTGATCTGGGTAAAGGAAAAAGCCCCTTTGTTGAGTTGGAAACGATCCAGTTTTGTAGTGCTCGGCTGGCTTGGGAGCTGGTTGAGGAGAGTGCTGCGCAGGTGGCGTTTTGCCCCTTATCGCTCACCGTATTCAGCCAACCCGGGGTGCCAGGAAGTGTCATTTCCTGGCGTTCACCCGGGCGAAAAAGTCCGGCCAGAATTCGTGGCGATGACTTGCTGCGTGAACTGGCTGCTGAGTCACGCCTGTTGGCAGATTAGTAAGTAATTCGGTCTGCCTTGCTGACCCATTTTTCCAGGGGTAGCAGCGCTTGTGGCATGGGGTGATGGGCCATGTCGATGCTGCGATCCGAAAAGTGGCGATTCAATTCATCGTATAACTCGTCGTCACAAAAGCCGATGGCGGCTGCCTCGGCGCGGCTATTGGCGAAAACAATACGCTCAATGCGTGCCCAGTAGGCTGCCGAAAGGCACATTGGGCAGGGCTCGCTGGAGGTGTAGAGCGTAGCGCCGGGCAGGTGGAAGTTATTGGCGGCGGCACAGGCGGCGCGAATAGCCATGATTTCGGCGTGAGCGGTGGGGTCGTTGCTGATCAACACGCGATTCCAGCCTTGGCTGATAATTTTTCCTTCGCGCACGATAACTGCACCGAAGGGGCCGCCTTCCCCGAGTTCGCTGCCCTTTTGCGCCAGTTCGATGGCGCGTGCGAGGAAAAAATCGTCTTGATTCATCACGTCAGCTGCCGCTACCAAATGGTGTGCACATGGGGATAGGCACGAATTTTCTCGTCAGCAGTGACCAGAGGGGCAGCCAGCTTTCTGGCGGTTGCCACAATGAGGCGGTCGGCGGGATCCTTGTGGAAATCACCGGGTAGTTCGTTACTTTTAAGCGCAATCGTATTGTCGACCGGAACAAAAGAAACGGATTCGATTTGGCCAACGCAAGCCAGCCAATCCGCCACATCCATCGACAAGGCCAGTCGGCCTTTGGCGACCAGCATGGAAAGTTCCCAGGCAGAAATCGAAGAAACGATGATCTGTCCACCTGTCAGCTCTTGCGTGATGGCGTCTTGTGCCGCTACCGAAAGCTGGTCGGAGGCGCCCGATGCCCACCAGATCAGCGTATGCGTATCGAGAACTATCATGCCAGTGCCGCCCAGTCGTCTTCGGCGACGGGTGCCATGGGCTGGTCAAAACGCAACACGGAACCGCGCAAGACATCCAGCGGGTCGCGCGCATCAGTCTGATAGGGGCGGACTTCCAGTTTGGGTTGCCCATGATCGGTAATCACAAGAGATTCGCCACTGGCCTCCACCTGGCGAAAATACTCCAGTGCTTTGGCCTTGAACTGCGATTTTGATACCTCGGTTTGCATGGTTGCCTCTAGTCATGTAACGATAGTCATATTCTAGTTATGCGTGCCCGAGACTGCAATATTCGTCTGATGCTAAAGATTCTGGCTAGTCAGTGAGGTACGAGGTAACGAACAGATTATTGCCGTGGAAGTCGTTGGGGAAACTGTCATTGTTGCATTTTTAGCATTTTAAAATTTCACAGCCCATCGCCTGCGGTCAACCGGAAAAACTGCCCAATGTTATGATTGCCCCCCTTCAAAGTCGGGCAAGTTGCGCCCGGCGGTTCCCTGCATGCGCCTGACCAAACTCAAACTCGCCGGTTTCAAATCTTTCGTCGACCCAACTTCTGTGGCCCTGCCGGGACAACTAGTCGGTGTCGTCGGCCCGAATGGCTGCGGCAAATCCAACATCATGGATGCCGTGCGCTGGGTGCTGGGCGAATCGAAAGCCTCGGAATTGCGCGGCGAGTCGATGATGGACGTTATTTTCAACGGCTCATCCAATCGCAAACCCGTATCACGCGCTTCCGTTGAATTGATTTTTGAGAATTTGCTGGGCCGGGCGCTCGGCCAGTGGTCGCAATACACCGAGTTGTCGGTCAAACGCACGCTGACGCGGCAGGGGCAGTCGGATTATTTCATCAACAACCTGAAGGTGCGGCGCAAGGATATTACCGATCTCTTCCTCGGTACTGGCCTTGGCCCGCGTGCTTACGCGATCATCGGCCAGGGCATGATCTCGCGCATTATTGAGGCGCGACCGGATGATCTGCGGGTTTTCCTCGAAGAAGCGGCGGGCGTTACGCGCTACAAAGAGCGGCGCAAGGAAACCAACGGTCGACTCGAAGATAGCCGGGAAAATCTGACGCGGGTTGAGGATATTCGCCTCGAACTGGGCAATCAGATCGAAAAGCTGGGTGCGCAGGCCGAGGTGGCGCGCCGTTACCATGCGCTGAACGAACAACTGGTGCAGCGCCAGCAGGTTTTGTGGCTGTTGAAAAAACGCGAGGCGGATGCTGAGCGTCAGCGCTTGTCGCTGGAGGTTGAGCGCGCCGTTACCGAACTTGAAGCGCAAAGTGCCGCCCTGCGTGAGACTGAAGCGCGGGCCGAGGAAACACGCGAGGCACATTTCGCTGCTGGCGATGACTTGCATAATGCGCAGAGTGACATGTATGCCGCCAATGCTGAGGTGGCGAAGCTGGAGGCGGAGATTCGCCACCGCCGCGAATCGCATCGCCAGCTCGAATCGCGGTTGGCGCAGTTGGAAGGCGAATTGGCGCAATGGAGCCAGACGGCGGAAAACCTTACGGTCAACCGCCAAAAATGGGAAGAATTACAGGAAATCACCCGCCTGCGTGTTGAGGAAGCTGAAGATCGTTTGCATCAGCAGATGAATCTCGCACCGCAGGTTGAGGAAAGCCATGCTCAGGCGCAGGAAGAGTTACAGCGCCTGAAAGCGCGGACGACCAATGGCGAGCAGCGTCTTGAAGTTGAATTAACCAACAAATCCCATGCCCAACGCGCCTTGCAGGCGATTACGCTGCGTCGCGAACGCCTGCGTGAAGAAGCTGGCGGGCAAGATGCGCCGGATGCGCTCGATCTGGCCGAGAAGGAAGAAGAGCTTTCGCTACTGCGCGAGGAACTGGCTGGCGATCAGGATCATCTGCAGCAATTGCAGCTTGAACTACCGCAAATGGAAGCCGCGCGGCGGCAGGTGCAGGATGAGTTGCAGTTAATCGAGCGCGAACTGGCTGCCGGTCAGGCGCGTTGTGCGGCATTGGAACAAATGCAGGCGCGCACACAACAGAGTGGCAAACTGCCGGAATGGCTGCAACGGCACGGGCTGGATCAAGCGCAGCCGCTGTGGCAACAAATTCATGTTGAAGCCGGCTGGGAATCCGCTGTTGAAGCCGTTTTGCGCGAACGCCTGAGCGCGATTGCCTGCGCCGACACGACCAAGTTGGACGAATGGCTGCACGACAGGCCGGATGCGCATTTGAGCGTGGTTTTACCCTGCGCCGAAATTTTTGAGCCAAAATCGGCGTCGACCGTAACAGTTTTGAATCAACGGGTTCGCAGCGATAATTCGGCGCTGGCCAGTGTCTTGAATGACTGGCTGGGCAGCGTATGGACAGCTGATACGCTCGATGCGGCCTTGAGCCTGCGTAACGACCTGCCTCCGGGCAGCGCGCTGGTGACCAAGGCCGGCGATATTTTGACCCGTTCCAGCCTGACCTTCTTTGCCCCGGACAAGAGCGAACACGGCCTGCTTGAGCGCCAGCGCGAGATCGAAACGCTGGGTGAGGGCATCGCTGCTTTTGAAGAAAAGGCCGAGGCCATCCGTGAGCAGCTGGAAATGCTCGACGAGCAGCTCGACGACAAGCGCGAAGAGCTTGGCGAAATCCGCCAGTACATCACCGACCGCCAGCAACGCGTCCATGCTGTTCAGCTTGAGGTTGTGAAATTGGCACAGGCAATTGAACGCTATCGCGAAATCAAGGAGCGCCAGCAGGAGCAACTCGCCGAACTGGCTGAAGAAGAGGAAAGCGAACGCGAGCGCGACATGGCGGCTGATGAAAAAATCGCCGAAGTGCGCGACGGTCTGGGCCGCATCCGCGTGTTGGTGGCCGGTGCACAATCGCGGCTCGATGAAGCCGAACGCGCCGTGCGCGCCGAGCGTGAGCGCAATTCTGACTATGACCGGGCATTGCGTGAAGCCCAATTTTCCCTGCGCGAATCGGAAAGTCAGTTGCAGAGTATTTTTGCCCAAATGGCCACGGCGCAGCGAGAACTAACGCGTATTGAGAAAGATCGTGTTATTTGTGCTGAGCAAGTCGCGGCCGTGCCGCCCGATGTGATGGAGGGCAATTTACAAGCAGCGCTTGAACTGCGGCAGGAAATGGAAATGGTGCTGGCAGCCAGGCGCGATGCACTGGAAGGCGCAACCAATGCCTTGCGTGGCCTGGAAGAGCAGCGCCTGAAAATAGTGCAGGGGCTGGAGCCTTTGCGCGTGAGGATTGGTGACCTCAAGCTGAAGGAGCAGGCAGCGGCGCTCAATACCGAACAGTTCGCCCAGCAATTGCTGGAAGCCGGTGCCGATGAAGAGGCTTTGTTGCCGGCGTTGGGCAATGCAAAACCTGCCGGCCTGCAAGGCGAAATCACCCGCTTGGGCAACGCCATTGCCGAACTCGGTGCGGTCAACCTCGCCGCTTTGCAGGAACTCGACACAGCCACCGAGCGCAAGGGCTACCTCGACATGCAGGCCGCCGACCTCAATGAAGCGATGGAAACGCTGGAAAACGCCATCCGCCGCATCGACCGCGAAACGCGTGACCTGCTCAAATCAACGTTTGATACGGTCAACGGCCATTTTGGCCAACTTTTTCCCGAGCTGTTCGGCGGTGGCCGTGCCGAACTGGTGATGACCGGCGAGGAAATTCTCGACGCTGGCGTGCAGGTCATTGCCCAACCGCCGGGCAAGAAGAATTCGACCATTCATTTGCTGTCCGGTGGAGAAAAAGCACTAACCGCCATTGCCTTGGTTTTCTCAATGTTCCAGCTCAACCCGGCGCCGTTCTGTCTGCTTGACGAAGTTGATGCGCCGCTGGACGATACCAATACCGAGCGTTTTTGTGGCATGGTGAAGAAAATGTCGGCAAATACACAATTTCTATTTATCTCCCATAATAAAATTGCGATGGAGATGGCCGAGCAGTTGGTCGGCGTCACAATGCAGGAATCCGGCGTCTCGCGCGTGGTGGAAGTGGATATTCAGGAAGCTTTGAAGATGAGGGATGCGGCGTAAATGACCGAACTCCAGATGGGTTTGATTGGCCTCGGGGCGATTGCCGTCGTAGGCGTATTGGGTTACAACAAGTGGCAGGAAAGCCGCCATCGCAAGTTGGCCGAGTCTTTACTCAAGCCGGCGCACGACGATGTGCTGCTAGGTACGGCGGCCAACGCTGAAGGCGCAAGCCCGGCAGTCTCTGAGCGTAGCGAACCGGAAATCAGAATCACCCCGGCGCCAGCGCGTGGTACCGATCGGGTTGAACCGGTCATGCCTGCCGATGAGGCTGTGCCAGAAGCGGACGATGAGCTTGCCGAAATGCCGGTGCTGCAGGCAGAGGAAATGCCAGAGAGTGCAGAGGTTGATTTGCCCGTCACTTTGCTTGACCCCCGCGTTGAATTTATTGTGGCAATGGAGTTGGTCGATCCGGTGGCGGTTGTCCAGATTCTCCATTCGCAGCGTGATGTCTTGCAAAAACTTAGTAAGCCAGTGCACTGGGTGGGCTTCAAAGACGCGACGCGTGAATGGGTGCGCCTGCAATCTGACGACAATTTTGACGTGCGTCGTTTACGTGTTGGTTTGCAACTGGCCAATCGTCTGGGCCCGGTTTCAGATGGTGATCTGGTAATTTTCGCCGGCGCAATGCAGGCTCTGGCCGACGAATTGATGGCTGTAGCTGATATGCCATCGATCCGGGTGCGCGATCAAGCCACCGAAATCGATCGCTTCTGCGCCGAGGTGGATTTGGAAATCGGGGTCAACCTGGTCAGTAAGGGGGTACCGTTCTCCGGCACCAAAATCCGCGCATTGGCCGAAGCTGCAGGGATGGTGTTGGGTGCAGATGGTTTGTTTACGCGCTATGACGAGAGTAATCGCGCCTTGTTTTACCTGCAGAATCTTGAAAGCGCCCAGTTTTCTCCTGAAACAATCCGCACGATGACCTCACACGGCCTGACTTTTCTGCTCGACGTGCCGCGCGTGGATCACGGCGAACGGGTTTTTGGGCAAATGGTCGAGTTGGCCAAGCGCTTTGGTGACACTTTGCAGGGCATGCTGGTTGACGACAACCGTCAACCACTCACCGATATCCAGCTTGAGCACATTCGCCGCGAGTTTATCGCCAAGCCGCAAGGCGCGATGGCTGCCTATCAGCTGGCTGCAGGCTCGCCGCAGGCGCTGCGTCTGTTTTCCTGATGCCGGAAAAGTCACAGGCTAGTCAGCGCGCCGCAGCGCTGCGTGCCGAAATTGAGCGTCACAATGAGGCTTATTACCGCGACGACGCGCCGACCATTCCCGATGCCGAGTACGACAAGCTGTTCCGTGAATTGCATGCGCTGGAGCGGCAATACCCGGCGCTATTGACGCCAGATTCGCCGACCCAGCGTGTTGGCGCCGCGCCGCTCAAAGCTTTTGCTGAACACCGGCATGGCGTTTCCATGCTGTCGCTGAATAACGCTTTTGAAGCCACAGAGGTCGATGCTTTTGATCAGCGCGTACGTGATGGCCTGGAAAGTATTGCTGCGGTCGACTACGCTGTCGAGCCTAAATTTGATGGCTTGGCCATTAGTTTGAGCTATCAAAATGGCGTTTTTGTACGCGGTGCAACGCGGGGCGACGGTACGACCGGCGAGGATGTTACGCCCAATCTGCGTACCTTGCGCAGCCTTCCGTTGCGCTTGAGCGGCGTGGGTTGGCCTGAATTCATTGAGATTCGCGGCGAGATTTTGTTGTTCAAAACTGCGTTTCTCCAACTGAATGCCCGGCAACGCGAGCGCGGCGACAAGGAGTTCGCCAATCCGCGCAACGCCGCTGCCGGGAGTCTGCGCCAGCTTGACTCCCGGATTACCGCCAGCCGCCCGCTCTCGTTTTTTGCCTACGGCATCGGGGCTGGCGCTGAGCACCTCACGGTCAAAACGCACGCAGAACTGATGGATTTGTTGGTTGGGTGGGGGGTTCCGGTCGCCAAGGAGCGTCGGGTAGTTCATGGCGCCAAGGGATTACTGGACTATTTCGAAGAAATCGGTAAAAAGCGCCCGACCTTGCCCTATGACATTGATGGTGTGGTCTATAAAGTCAATAAGCTTTCAGCCCAGGCGCAATTGGGTTTTGTCTCGCGCGCCCCGCGCTTTGCCATCGCCCATAAATTTCCGGCTGAAGAAGCATTGACTATCGTCCTGGGTATTGATGTGCAGGTTGGTCGCACTGGGGCGATTACCCCGGTGGCGCGTTTGCAACCGGTTTTTGTTGGCGGCGTTACCGTGACCAACGCCACGCTGCATAATGAGGATGAGGTTCGGCGCAAAGACGTGAGAATTGGTGACACCGTCATAGTGCGCCGGGCTGGTGATGTCATCCCCGAAGTGGTTGCCGTGGTGCTGGAAAAGCGGCCAACACGCGACTTGTTTGGTGGAGAACCACTGAATCCGCCATTTGCCATGCCAACCCGTTGTCCGGAATGCGATTCGGCCATTGAAAAGGGTATCGATGAAGCGATTGCCCGCTGTTCCGGTGGGCTGTTTTGCCCGGCGCAGCGCAAAGCCGCCATCATTCATTTTGCCGCCCGCCGGGCAATGGATATTGAAGGTCTGGGTGACAAACTGGTGGATCAATTGGTCGATGCCGGCCTGGTTGGCTCACCTGCTGATCTCTACGCCCTTAGCTTTGAAACGCTGTCCGGGCTTGAGCGTATGGGGGAGAAATCAGCGCGGAACCTGCTTGAGGCCATTGAGAAAAGTAAGCAGACCAGTTTTGCAAGATTCATTTTTTCGCTCGGCATTCGCAATGTCGGTGAATCTACCGCGCGCGATTTGGCGCGCCATTTCGGCCAACTTGACCAGTTACTGGCGGCTGACATTGAAGCGTTACAACAGGTACCGGATGTCGGCCCGGTAGTTGCGGCAAGTCTGCATAGCTTCTTTAAAGCGTCACATCACCGTGAAATTATCGAACGTCTGCGTGCTGCAGGTGTTCATTGGCCGGAAAGTGAAACTAATCATGACGGTGCCAAACTATTGATTGGCAAAACCCTGGTGTTGACCGGCACGCTACCGACCTTGAAGCGGGATGAGGCCAAAGCAATGATCGAAGCTGCAGGCGGCAAAGTTGCTGGTTCGGTATCCCAAAAGACCGATTTTGTGCTGGCCGGTGAAGAGGCGGGTTCAAAGCTGGAAAAAGCGCTGGCGTTAGGTGTAACAGTGATTGACGAAGCTGAATTCTTGAAGTTGTTGTCGCAAGGAGTTTAAGAGATGAAAAAAGTTCGCAAAGCGGTATTTCCGGTAGCTGGCATGGGCACACGCTTTCTCCCGGCAACCAAGGCCAGCCCCAAGGAAATGCTGCCGATTGTCGATAAGCCATTGATCCAGTTCGCTGTCGAAGAAGCTGTTGCCGCCGGGATTACCGACATGGTATTCGTCACCGGACGCTCCAAGCGTTCGATCGAAGATCATTTCGACAAGGCCTATGAACTGGAAAGTGAATTGCAGGCGCGCGGTAAAGATGAATTGCTGGATTTTGTGCGCAACATGATTCCTAAAAACATCAACTGCATCTATATCCGTCAGGCCGAAGCGCTGGGCCTTGGTCATGCCGTGTTGTGCGCCAAGCCAGTGATTGGTGACGAACCGTTTGCCGTGTTATTGGCCGATGATTTGCTCGATGGCCGTCCTCCGGTGATGAAGCAAATGACTGACGTTTATGACTACTATCGCTGTTCGGTGCTGGGTGTTCAGGATGTGCCGCGCGAAGACACGCGCAGCTATGGCATTGTCGATGCACGTCGGGTCGCGGAGCGTCTGGAGCAGATAAATGCCATTGTTGAAAAGCCCAAGCCAGAAGAGGCGCCTTCAACGCTGGCGGTTGTTGGCCGTTATATTTTGACGCCACGCATTTTTCATCACCTGGAAAACGTCAAACCGGGGTCAGGCGGGGAGATTCAACTGACCGATGGTATTGCCTCGCTACTCAGTGAAGAGCAGGTTTTGGCTTACCGTTACGATGGTGTGCGTTACGATTGCGGCTCAAAGTTGGGCTACCTGAAGGCAACGGTGGTTTTTGGTCAGCGTCACCCTGAAGTGGGGCCGGAGTTTGATGCCTATTTAAAGAGTTTGGGATAATTCATGGAAGCAGAAAAAGCACAAAAATTGCTCGATGAGGCCGAGTTGATTCATTCATCCGAGGTGGTGAGTGCGGCAGTTCGTGACATTGCGAGCCAGATTTCGGCCAGGTTGGCAGATAAAAATCCGTTGGTGTTGTGCGTCATGACGGGGGGGCTGGTGTTTTGTGGGCAATTGCTGACCCAATTGAATTTCCCGCTTGAGTTTGATTATCTGCATGCTACCCGTTACGGGCCAGATACTCAGGGCGGCAAAATTTCATGGCGTAGCGCACCTTGGACTTCGGTTAAAGGACGTACCGTATTGGTGGTCGATGACATACTTGATGAGGGCATCACCCTTGCCGCAATCAAGGAAAGCCTGCGTCGCATGGGGGCTGCCGAGATATTGACTGCAGTCTTCACCGATAAACTCAATGGCAAGCAGAAACCAATTTCTGCCGATTTTTGCGGGTTGACCGTACCTGATCGCTTTGTCTTTGGTTTTGGCATGGATGTGGATGGCGCCTGGCGTCATTTGCCTGCCATTTACGCCATGAAGGAAGGCGAATGAGCGGTGCAACAGTTGCCGATTTTCTCGGCTACTGGAAAGCCGAAGGTGCCGATTACGTTCGTCATGGTGATTACGACTGGATGGCGTCGCTGGTGCCTGGCAAGCGTATTCTGGAAATTGGTTGTGGTCTGGGCTTTGGTACCCAGGCGCTGTTGAACCGGGGTTTGAATGTGCTTGCGCTGGATACCTTGGATGAGTGTCTGGCAGCCAGCCGCGTAAAAACAGCAGGGCAGGGCGCCGAGTTTTTGCGGGCAGATGTCACCGCGCTGGATGAGCCGCAGAGCCAGATCATCAAGGAGTTTGCAGCCGATTGTGTTGTTTGCTGGTTAATGGGGGCACCAGCGCAAACGACCGGAGCCAGCCAGCATGATGGCGGGCAGGCAGTGGCCGTTTATCGCGAAAATGTCCATCGTAAAACGGCTGAACTGGCGGCTGCTTTGCCCACCGTAAAAACATTGCATCTCGTTGATCGAACGGCAATTCCCTGGCAGGCCAAAGATATTGGCCGCGATACGTTGGTGCGTTATCACCTCGGTAAAACGCTGTTCAATTTGCCGTTGACCGCAACACGCCACAACGCGCTTTATCGAAAATTGGGTGAAAAGGTCGTCGCTATGGCGCCGATTCGTCCTCCTCATCCCGCAATGAAGAGTGTTGTCCCCACGCTGGCCTCGCTCCTCGCCGAAAGGAAGTAATTTATGTTGGCAATTATCGGCGGCAGTGGCCTGACCACGCTGTCCAATCTTGACGTTTCGCATCGAGAAGTGGTTCGTACGCCTTACGGAGAACCCTCCGGGGCGCTGGTTTTTGGACAAATCTGTGGCAAGCCGGCGATGTTTCTGCCGCGCCACGGTTACGGACACACCATCGCTCCGCACATGGTCAATTACCGTGCAAACCTCTGGGCAATTCATCATCACAAAGCAACGGGCATTATTTCGGTGGCCTCGGTCGGCGGTATTCGTGAGGACATGGGGCCCGGTGAAATCGTGATTCCGAATCAGATCATCGACTACACCTGGGGCAGAAAATCGACTTATTTTGAAGGCGTCGATACGCCAGTGACTCACGTTGATTTTACCGAACCTTACGATGGCGATCTGCGCCAACGCATCCAGAGCGCAGCAGAGGGTCTGGGTATTTCGGTAAAAATTGGTGGTGTTTATGCAGCGACCCAAGGGCCGCGTCTCGAAACGGCTGCCGAGATCAACCGTATGGAACGCGATGGCGCTGATCTAGTGGGCATGACCGGGATGCCAGAAGCGGTGTTGGCGCGCGAGTTGGGCATTCCCTACGCCACCATCAACGTAGTGGCCAACCATGCCGCCGGGCGTGGCAGCAGCGCCAACGGCATCCGTTTTGAAAGCCTGGACGAAGTTTTGCACGGCGCCATGGGTAAAGTTCGCAGCATCATCGAGCAACTGGTGGGTTGTCAGGAAAACTGCCAAGCTTGAACCTGGCTGTTTTCCTTAAAACGGGGGGCAGTCAGGGATTATTGGCCAGCGCGCAAAGCCTGCAGGATTTTGAGTCCACCACGACCATTGACGGTTTGCCCCAGTCGCGCCTGCTCGATTTTGATGGCTGCCCGGCTTTTCTCGCCGAGCATGCCGTCAATTTCCCCAATATCGTGCCTTTTGGCGGCCAGCAGGGTTTGCAGCTCGCGGCGTTCAGCGCGGGAAATGCCGGGGTCGTCGGTTGGCCAGGCCGTCTTGAATGCTCCGCCACCGCGCAGGCGATCGGACAAATGAGCGATGGCCAAACCGTAGCTTTCGGCAGCGTTATAGCCGTAGATCACATCGAAGTTCTTGGTGGCCAAAAATACCGGGCCATTGCTGCCGGCGAGCATCAGCAGACCCGCCTTTTCATCATTGGCGATGCCGCTGGCGTTCAGTGGGCGACCATCGACCAGCGTCAAACCGCTGCTGACCCAATCGCTGACGGCGCGTTTATTCTTGCGCCCGGCTTGGTTGCTGTCGAATCCAGCAGGTAATTTGACTTCGACGCCCCACGGCAAACCGTTGCGCCAGCCGCCTTTGTGCAGAAAATTGGCGGTGGAGGCCAGCGCGTCGTCGCTGTTGTCGACCAGATCGCGCCGTCCGTCACCGTCAAAATCGACGGCCAGTCGCTCGTAGGTTTGCGGCATGAACTGGGTGTGGCCAAAGGCGCCAGCCCAGGAGCCGTTCAGGCGTTCCGGCGCAATATCGCCGCGCTGAAGAATGCGCAGGGCGGCATAGAACTCGCCCTGAAAATAGCTTTGTCGGCGGCCAAAGCAGGCGAGGGTGCCGAGTGCCTGCACAAGCGGGTATTTGCCAGTGATGCGTCCGTAATTACTTTCGACGCCCCAGACGGCGACCACGGTGGCGGCATCGACTTCATATTTGGCTTCAATGCGCTTGAGCACTTCGGCGTGGCGTTGCAGGCCGGCGAGTCCATCGCTGACGCGTTCGTCATCGACCAGACCGGAAAGGTAATCCCAGATTGGCAGCTTGAATTCCGGTTGATAGTTGAGTTTTTCGAGCAGTGTGAAATCAGCCTGAACGCCATCCATGTTGCGTTTGAAGGTGTCAGGCTGAACCCCGGCGCGCTGGGCGCTGGGCTGCAGGCGGCTAAGGCAGCTTTGGAAGGCTTCCTGAGTTTCCTGCGCCATGGCTGGCAGGGAACTAACTGCCAGCAAGCTGGCAATCAGCATTGGCGAAAAGTTGTTACGCGAGTGCATTCAAAGCCTTGGCCAGTGTTTCAACGGTACGCGCCGGGTTGTGCAGTTTATCGAGCCCAAAAAGGCCGATGCGGAAGGTACGGAAATCAGCCGGTTCGTCGCATTGCAGCGGCACACCAGCAGCGGTTTGCAGGCCGAGAGCGATAAATTTTTTGCACGACTGGATATCCGGGTCATTGGTGTAACTGACCACAACGCCCGGTGCCTGAAAGCCTTCAGCAGCAACGCTGGCGTAGCCTTGGCTAACCAATAATTGGCGCACCTGATGGCCAAGTTCGTGCTGCTCGGCGCAGACTTTGTCAAAACCGTAGGCTTCGGTTTCGAGCATGATGTCGCGTACCGAAGCTAGCGCGTCAGTTGGCATTGTGGCGTGATAGGCATGGCCGCCGTTTTCAAAGGCTTCCATGATTTGCAGCCATTTCTTCAGGTCGCAGGCGAAGCTGCTGCTGGTCGTCGCGTCGATCCGTGCGCGGGCGCGCTCGCCGAGCATGACCAAGGCGCCACAGGGTTGGCCGCTCCAGCCTTTTTGCGGCGCGGTGACGATCACATCGACGCCACTGGTGACCATATTGACCCAGACCGTACCCGAAGCAACACAATCGAGCACAAAAAGGCCGTCGACCGCACGCACCGCATCGCTCACCTGCTTGATGTAGTCATCGGGCAGCATCATGCCGGAGGAGGTTTCGACGTGCGGGGCAAAAACGACCGCCGGCTTTTGCGCCAAAATGGTGGCGACGACTTCTTCAATCGGCGCCGGGGCGAACGGGGATTGCGAGCCGCTGCCGATCTGACGTGCCTTGAGCACAATGCTTTCGGCAGGGATTTTCCCCATGTCAAAAATCTGCGTCCAGCGGAAGCTGAACCAGCCGTTGCGAATGACCAATACTTTCTGATCCGTCGCGAACTGGCGGGCAATGGCTTCCATGCCAAAAGTGCCGCTACCGGGCACAACAATCGCCGCCTTGGCGTTGTATACCTGCTTGAGGATGCGCGAAATATCCTTCATCACGCCCTGAAAGCGTTGCGACATATGGTTGAGCGCGCGGTCGGTATAAACCACGGAATATTCGAGCAGGCCTTGGGGATCAGGCTGGGGCAACAGGGCGGGCATGGGGGTCTCCATCGTGTTTTTAATCAGCCGGCAAGCATAGCGCCAAGCCGCCTTGCTAGGCTAGAGCCCGAAACCAAATTGTTGCGGTCAACGGCAAAAATCAGGCAAAAATCTTGCTTTAGAAATAAGCAGCAAGGCCGTTAATTAACTCAGGCAGCAACATTTTGGAGGTGTGTGATGAACGTCATCTACAACAGCGAGCATTTCTGGATACTGGCTTATCCGGCGCAACAGGGTTTTGAGTTGCTCGACAAGGAACTCCAGCGCACACTCTTTTTGCAAGGGGCTTCAGCCTGGCATTTTCGCAATGCGATGGAAGAAATTCCCGCCGACGAGCGTGACGAAGAACATATCGACGAATTTCTCGATGATTACTGCGAAGGCACGGCGCACGCCATCGTGATTCACTGACATGCTAGAATCCAGCCATTCGCTTGACCAGTCAGAGGATTGCAGAAAATGGGTGACGTAAATACGAGCTATGTGTCTGATCACACCAAATGGATCGACGCGCAGATGAAAGAAAATCCAGCCTGGGCTGAAGACCAAAAGGCTGGCCGTGCGCTGTGGTGGGATAAAAAGCAGACCAACGATGCAACGGCCCGCAACAGCGAGTCCAAGGTGGCGCAGAAGCCTTACCCTTACGACGTTAATTTTTATACCGAGTAAGTCGGTATAGACCAGAAAAAGCCGGCTAAGCCGGCTTTTTTGTGGGCGCTCAGTTGAGCTTTTTGCGTAGCACCAGACCGGAAAAAGCCAGGCGCTCTTCGCCATTTTCCTGAATCAGCCGCAAGGTATCACCCCGCCCGCTACCCAGCCCGGCGGTAATGGCCTCGCTGTCGGAAATGGTCTTGAAACCCAC
>JAQTZQ010000036.1:0-4252 GCA_028687645.1 Rhodocyclaceae bacterium | reverse complement strand
ACGCCCAGTTTGTGTTCCGGCAGGATGGCCATCATGCTGTGCGAGTCGGGCAACGAACCGCCGTGGCTGGCCACTGTACCGCCGCCCGGCACTTCAACCCCATTCAAAAGCCAGCCGAGGCCGACGTAAGCATCAAAGGTGAGTGGAAAGCCAGCGTTTTGCACGCGAGTCATTTCGTGAATCGTTGCCGGAGCAAGAATTTGCTGCTGGCCGTATTTGCCGTTGGCAAATTGCATTTTGACGAATTGCGACAGATCAACCACGTTGCTGAGCAAACCGGCTGCGGGCATGTCGCGCAAGGTGAACACCTCGGTCGGCTTGTTTTGATCGTAGGCTTTGGTCAGCGCCGGCGAGGCAAAGCGCGTTTGCGTCATGCCCAGCGGCTTGAAAAAGTGTTGATCCATGTAATCGGCAAACGCCAGGCCGCTGTTTTTTTCCACCGTCGCACCGAGCAAGGACATGCCCAGGTTGGAGTAAGAAAAAACGGTGTTGGGCGGTGTGCTGAGGTACTCATTTTTGATCCCGTCGAGCACCACATCGTAAGGCGGCGGATTGCGCACGAACAAATCACGCATGTAATTGGACGGCAGGCCGGAGTGATGCGTCATCACATTGCGCGGCGTGACTGGCGCTGCATCGGGGAAACGGCTTTTGATCGAGAACGCCGGCAGCGCCTTGTTTAGTGGCTGATCAATATTGATTTTGCCTTGTTCGGCCAGCTGCATGGTTGCCGCCGTGGTGAACACCTTGGCGATCGAGCCGGCGCGAAACACGCTTTCTGGCGTCGCCGGGATCTTGTTTTCGAGATCGATGTAGCCAAAGCCCTTTTGCCAAACCACCTTTTGATCGTCGATCAGCGCAATACTGTAACCGGTGATTTCACTTTCTGCCATATCGCGCTCGATCAGCCAGGAAACGTATTTCTCAACCGGCTGGTAATCACCGCGCTCGCCAACTTCGGGCAGCATGACTGGGGTTGTAGAGCAGGCGCCAAGCAACAAACTGGCGGCGAGGGTAAGGGAGATCAGGCGACGTGACACGTTGGCAGCGCTCAAAAATGCAATCGCGCATTATAAATGCTGCTGAGCTTTGCCGACGGCGGTAATAGCTGACAAATTCAGTCGAGTATTCTAGAATTGACCCCGTTATTACGAGGGAGATTAGGTGTCATGTTCCGCAACTTGCGTGAGGATATTCGTGCGGTTTTTGACCGCGATCCGGCGGCACGCTCGTCGTGGGAGGTGCTCACCTGTTATCCCGGCATTCATGCGCTGATTTTTCATCGCATCGGGCATTGGCTCTGGCAGCGCCGATTGCGCTGGCTGGCGCGCTTCACGGCGCACATTTCGCGCTTTTTAACCGGCATCGAAATTCACCCGGGCGCGACCATAGGCCGTCGTTTTTTCATCGATCACGGCATGGGCGTGGTGATTGGTGAAACCGCCTTGATTGGTGATGATGTCACGCTTTATCACGGTGTCACCCTGGGCGGCACTTCATGGAACAAGGGCAAGCGCCATCCGACGCTGGAAGACAGGGTGGTCATTGGTGCTGGGGCCAAGGTGCTGGGGCCGATCACGATTTCTGCCGGCGCAAAAGTCGGCTCCAATGCGGTGGTGACCAAGCCGCTACCGGCGGGGGCAACCGCAGTCGGCAATCCGGCGCGGATTCTCGATAATTCTCCACAAAGCAAGGAGCGCGAGGCGCAGGCCGAGAAAATGGGCTTTTCTGCCTACGCCGTCGGGCGCGATCAGGACGATCCGCTAGCCAAGGCCATTCACGGCTTGCTCGACCACGCGGCTGAAACTGACAGGCGGTTGAGCAGTCTATTAAGAGAGCTGGACGAGCAGGGTGTGAAGTGCGATAGCGAGGTTCAGGCCGCTGATCGTTTTGATCCAAAATACCTGAGTAAAATAGTTGACTAATTTGATCTGCCTTCTATATAGTTGACTGTAATACTAGGTTATTAGCGAGAGGTTCAGATGCGACTCACTACCAAAGGAAGATTTGCCGTTACCGCCATGATGGATCTGGCGATGCGCGGCGAGGAAGGGCCGGTTGCGCTGGCCAGCATCAGTGATCGGCAAAAGATTTCACTGTCTTATCTGGAGCAGTTGTTCGGCAAATTACGCCGATACAAGCTGGTCGATAGCGTGCGCGGCCCAGGTGGCGGTTATACGATTGCCCGCCCGCTGGAACTAGTGACGGTGGCAGAGATCATTCGTGCGGTGGATGAGTCGCTCGATGCCACGCAATGTGGCGGACGTGAGAATTGCCATGACGAACATCGTTGCATGACGCACGATCTGTGGACGACGCTCAATTTCAAAATGTACGAATATCTGGCTTCGGTCACATTGGCTGATCTGGTATCCAGCCAGGAAAAAAAGCGGGATACGACAACTTCAGTGATTGAGCTTAAACACCGTTTGGGTCCGCAGCCCAAGGCGCGGTCGGTGCGTGAAAAGGCGACCGCCTGAATCACCATGTTTCAACCTATTTACTTCGACCACAACGCCAGCACACCGCTTGATCCTGCGGTGCTGACAGCCATGCTGCCCTGGCTGGAAAGCCAGTTCGGTAATGCGTCGAGTCGGCATGAATATGGACGGGCAGCGCGTCGCGCCATTGATGAGGCGCGCCAGCAAGTCGCAGCGGCAGTCAATGCGCATCCGACGGAAGTTATTTTTACCAGTGGTGGCAGTGAAGCCAATAATCTGTTCATCAAAGGCGCGGCGGCGAGTCTAAAGCCGTCTTCCTTGCTGGTGAGCGCCATTGAACATCCTTGCGTGCTCAAGCCAGCGGCTCAACTGACACGCCAGGGCTGGCAGAATCAGATTGTTACGGTCGACAGCCAAGGAAGGCTCGATTTTTCTAGTTTTAACGATGGCATTGCCACAAAGCCCAAGCTCGTTTCAGTGATGCTGGCCAATAACGAAACCGGCGTGATTCAGGATATTCCTGCGCTAGCCAGTGTGGCGCGGGCTTCAGGTGGCTGGTTTCATAGTGATGCCGTGCAGGCGCTGGGTAAATTGCCGATTGATTTTCGCGCCTTGAACGCCGCTGGCGTGCATGCGCTAACCCTGTCCGCACACAAGGCTTATGGCCCCAAAGGGGCAGCGGCGCTGGTGGTGGACAAGCGAGTTGAAATTCAGCCGCAAATCGCCGGCGGTGGACATGAGCGCGGTTTGCGTTCGGGTACCGAAAATGTTGCGGCAATTGTCGGATTTGGTGTCGCTACGGAACTTGCAGCCAGTCGCCTTGCCCAACACCGGTCATCATTGGAATCAATGCGAGAGCAGCTTGAAAGTGGCATCCTGGCACTTGGTGGGCAAATATTCGGGCGCGTTGCGCCACGCCTGGCCAATACCAGCTACTTCGCTTTCTCGAATATTGATGGAGAAACCTTGGTCGGCAAACTGGATCGCGCTGGCTTTGCCGTAGCTAGCGGCGCGGCCTGCTCCAGCGCCAACCCGGAACCCTCTCATGTCTTGCGTGCCATGGGTATCGAACCCGGTCTGGCGCGCGGCGCGGTTCGGGTGAGTTTGGGGCGCGGCAATCACGCGGCGCAGATTGACGAATTTATTAAAGCCTTGCGGGCAACGCTGAATAGCTTGCAGGGATTGACTGCCTTGGCGGCCTGACTTTACTTTGAATTTTTACCAGAGCGAGAAAAACGATGAAACTCCCCATCTATCTTGATTACTCGGCAACCACCCCGGTTGATCCGCGCGTTGCGGCCAAAATGATTCCGTTTCTCTGTGAAGATTTCGGTAATCCGGCGTCTCGCTCACACAGCTTCGGCTGGGTCGCTGATGCGGCGGTTGAAGAGGCGCGCGAACAGGTCGCCAGTTTGATCAACGCCGATCCCAAAGAAATCGTCTGGACCTCCGGTGCCACCGAGTCCAACAATCTCGCGATCAAGGGCGCGGCGCATTTTTACGCCGGCACCAAGGGCAAGCACATCATTACCGTCATGACCGAACACAAAGCCGTGCTGGATACCGTGCGCGAACTAGAGCGTCAGGGTTTTGAGGCGACTTATCTTGAGGTGCAAGATAATGGCCTGATCGATCTGGAAGTTTTCAAAGCAGCGATCCGCCCGGATACCGTGCTGGCCTCGGTGATGTACGTCAATAACGAAATCGGCGTGATTCAGCCGATTGCCGAACTGGGCGAAATTTGTCGTGCCCAGGGCGTTATCTTCCACGTCGATGCCGCTCAAGCCACTGGCAAAGTCGATATTGATCTA
>JAQTZQ010000035.1 GCA_028687645.1 Rhodocyclaceae bacterium | reverse complement strand
CTGTCGTTGGCGTCGGCGAGCTTGCCGATAATCTTGTTGATGCGGTCGCCAATCTCCTTGCTGCCCTTGGCTGCGACCATATCGGCAAAGCCGCCACCCGGTGGCACATCGATCAGGGCATTGGGATCACCGGCATACTTGTCGGAGACGTATTTGACGAACAGCAGGATGAGGACGTAATCCTTGTATTGCGAGGCATCCATGCCACCGCGTAGTTCGTCGCAGGACTTCCAGAGGGAGGAATAGAGTTCGGATTTCTTGAGGGGCATGAAGGTTATTTTTGGCGTTTGGATGCCATTTGGCACAAGTGTTTAACTTTGCTGCATGGTCTTTGTGGTTAATTGCGATTAGGCGGCAATTATGCGTTGGAACTACCGGCCAGCGCCAACGTTAAATGGCCGAAACGGCATTGTGGTGGGTTCATCGAAGTATTTTTTAATGGCTCCACGAGGCCGTGCCATTTTTGGAGGCTGACCGTTAGCAAGACAAAACATCTTCAGGTTCCAATATTTTATTAAACCTTGCGCGACCACTATCGTGACACTAAACTACAAAAACGCCATCAACTAGAGTATTTACCATGACCACATTATTAATGACACACAATGGCCGCATTGTCATTCCCAAGACTTTGCGTGACCAACTCAACTTGCACGAAGGTGACGAAATCCTTGCGGAGATTGAAGACGGGCGCTTGATTTTGAGTACGCGCGCCACGCGCCTGACGCGGGCGCGGGCTTTGATTCAAAAATATTGTCCAAAACAACCCGGCGAATCGGTAGTTGATGCGTTCATCGCCGAACGACGCAAAGCGGCGGACAGCGAATGACGCCGCAGATTTTGGACACCTCGGCCCTGCTCGCCTTTTTATGGGAAGAGCCGGGTGAAGGACGCGTGGCTGAGTTGCTAGCCAACGGGCGCTGCTATCTGGGGACGACCAATCTGGCCGAACTGGTCAGCAAGATCATTGAACGGGGTTTGCCCGCCAACGAAGTGCCATCCATCGTCAATTCGCTCAACGTTGAGATTGTTCCGCTCACCCAAGCGCAGGCTGAATTGAGCGGCATTTTGCGGCACAGCACGCGGCACCTCGGTTTGTCGCTGGGTGACCGCGCCTGCCTTGCCCTTACCCAATCACTCGGCGGCGTTGCCATCACGGCGGATCGACCGTGGCTGGCGCTGGATATCGGCATCCATATTGAGTGTATCCGCCCCGATTCGCATTGAGCATTTGTCGAAAAATCAGGCATTTTTGCCGGTTGACCGTAACAATTAACTCTGTCGCAGCAAGCCCTGCCCCATGGCGACCGTCACGCCTTCCTTGATCCCTTCCGCCAGGCTGAAACCCTTGGGGGCAAAGACGATAATCGTCGACCCATGCTGGAACCAACCCATTTCCTCGCCTTTGGCAAAGCTGGCCTGACAGGGAATGCGGTTGGGGCCGCGATAGCGGATATGCAGCAGCACATCAATGAAATGCAAACGAATGCTGGCGACCAGAATGGCGGCAACGGGCACCAGCAAAAGGCGCTGGCCATTCGTCAGCATGGTTTCAATCAGCGCCCGCTCGTTTTTGCAGAACAGCTTTTCTACCCGTTTGAGGGCAATCGGATTGACGTTCCAGGTATCGCCTGAAATGTAATTGACCTCGCTCACCGAGCAGTCTGCCGGGGCATGAAAACGGTGATACATGCTGGAGGTCAGGCGTAGCGTGACGTAGCTGCCATCGCGGTAATACTCAACCATTGCCGGGTCGCCAAGCAGGTCAAGCAGCGTGTACGGGAAGCCCTTGGCCTGGATCAATTCAGTGCCGGCAATTTGCCCACAGGCACCGACGATGCCATCGCTTGGGCTGCAGAGGATATTGGGATCAAGGTTCACCACCCGCGCGCCCTCCTTGAGCTGACGGGTAAAGCAGTCGTGCAGACTGCGAAACTCGGTTTTGCGCGCATCCGACAAATCCAGATCAGCAAAAAATTTCCAGGTGGCAATCGACAGATCGCGCACCAGCGGCTGTTCGATCTGACTGAACCAGCCCATGAAGCGGGTCAGCAATTGCCGTGGAATGCGGTTGGTGAGCAGGAAATTGATGTCTTCCTGAAGCACCAGTTTTGAGATTAGCGCGCGTATGGTCATGGCTCTGTAATAAGGCTTGGGTAGAAGGGAGACAAGGAGAAATCAATGAACGAAACCCTGCCCTTTTATATCGCTGGTCTTGGTGCGTTGGCGGCTGTCGTGCCCCGCATCAAGCGCCGTCTTGAACTTTCGCGCGCCAAACACCCGTCGCTGAGCGGGCATTCCCGGATGGCCAAACGGGTGGCACGGCTGATTCCGTTTTATGAATACGGTGAACAGACTTTTTTTTGCGCTGATCAAGCCCCGGCAGAAATCGCCGAAAGTCGCCGCGCCGGCTTCATGGCGCTGGCGGCGCTGTACGGTGAACGCTTTGCCAAATCGGCGGTGTTGACCAGCGAAGCGGCGGAAAGTATTTCCGACCTGCAATTCACTGGCAGCTACCGGGTGCCATTCCAATTCAGCCGCTTTGTGCGCCAGCACTTGAAGGGCGGCAGCTTTTTGCAATCCAGCCAAGGCGTCAAGGTGACTGATCTGGATGGTAACGAGTTGTACGACCTGACCGGCTCCTACGGCGTCAATGTCTTCGGCTACGACTTTTACAAGCAGTGCATGGCCGAAGGAGCGGCTCGTGTTGCCGATCTCGGGCCGGTGCTCGGCGCCTATCACCCGGTGGTGGCTGATAACGCAAAACGGCTGCGAGCAATTTCCGGACTGGATGAAGTTTCTTTCCACATGTCCGGCACTGAGGCCGTCATGCAGGCCGTCCGTCTGGCGCGTTATCACACCGGCAAACGCAATCTGGTGCGCTTTAACGGGGCTTATCACGGCTGGTGGGAGGACGTTCAGCCCGGTATCGGCAACCCTTTGCCGCCGCGCGAAACCTACACGCTGAAGGAAATGGACAGCGACAGCCTGCATGTGCTGGCAACGCGCAAGGACATCGCCTGCGTGCTGATTAACCCGTTGCAGGCGCTGCACCCGAATGCCGGCGCGCCGGGCGATTCGTCGCTGATCGATAGCAGCCGACAGGCCAATTTCGACCGGGCCGCGTACACCACCTGGCTGATTGAACTGCGCGATGTCTGTCGCAAAAACGGCATCGTGCTGATTTTTGATGAGGTGTTTGTCGGCTTCCGTCTCGCTGCCGGCGGCGCCCAGGCCTACTTTGGCGTCCAGGCCGATATGGTGACTTACGGCAAAACCCTGGGTGGCGGCTTGCCGGTGGGCGTGGTTTGCGGCCGCCGGGATTTGATGAAGCGTTTTCGCGATCATCGTCCGGCTGACATCTGCTTTGCGCGTGGCACCTTTAATGCTCATCCGTATGTGATGGGTGCCATGCAGGTGTTTCTCGAAAAACTCGAAACGCCGGCCATCCAGACCATTTACACCAATCTCGATGAAACCTGGAACCGCCGTGCCGAGCAGTTGAATGCCCGCCTCGAAGCGGTTGGTGTGCCGGTGCGGGTGGCCAATATGTCGAGCATCTGGACGGTTTATTACACCCGCCCCAGCCGCTATAACTGGATGTTGCAGTATTACCTGAGGGCACACGGGCTGGCGCTTTCCTGGGTCGGTACGGGGCGTTTCATCTTCAGCCTGAATTACAGCGCCGAGGATTTTGAGGCGGTGGCCAAACGCTTTATTGCCGCTGCGCTGGCGATGGAAAACGACGCCTGGTGGTGGGAAGCGCCGGGCTTGAGCAACAAGGCGATCAAGCGCAGCATCCTGCGTGAAATGCTGGCGCAACGCTTCGGTTCCGGGAAATAAGGCGTTTAAAAACCCCACGCGGTCATACGCGTGGGGTTTGTTACGGTCAACGCCGAAATTGAGGCAAAAATCAGGCGCCCTGCTTGTTGTGCTGCATGGCGTGGTACATCGGGTCGATCAACTCGCCGCGTAACAGGTGCAACGGTGCCGTGCGATAAAGCATCAGATCATGGAAGGGATCGGTGAGAATTTTGGTCATCCACACCAAGCCGGTTTGCACATCGCGAATGAAGAACAAATGGACGGTGCGGAAAATCAGGCCAAAGACACCGATGAACAGCCAGATCATGCCAACCTGATTGATCAAGGACGTTTTATCAGTGGCGGGCTCGAAAGCGCCCAACAGGGTGGGGTCGAAGAAAAGCACCAGCGGCGATAGCGCCCAGAAGGAGATCAACATCATTTTGCGCTGCAGGTTGTAACCGACCTTGATCGCTTCCTTGTGCTCATTGGTGGCCTGATTCACCGTGTCGTAACCGAGCGGCTCAAAGAAAAAATGGCCGGACTGGCGGGTCGCCATTGAAATCAGCCAACCGATCAGCGCGGCATACGAGGGGTTGATGAAGAGCATGGCATAGGCGACAAGAAAGCTGATCGCGCTAATAAAGTGCAGCGTCTGGTTAATGCGGCTTTGATGATAGTAACGGTGGTCATCCCAACGCTGCACTTTGAGCGCGTGCAAAAAATCCTTCATTTATTTCTCCTTGGGTGGGCAGTCTAAGGGGGCAATTGCGCTGACCACGTTATCGCCCGATTGCTACCGGCACATGACGAAATGAAGAAAAAGCCATGACTTTTTCTTTGCAGCAAAAATGTCATCTGGCTGTCGCAAAGTTGTTACGAAATTTGATGATCATCAAAACACTTCAACCACATTGTCTGCCATGGCCTCCATTCTGATCGAACAGTTACCCGCCCATCGGCGCTCCCTGCGCCTGGCGGTAGTCACTGAAACCTACCCGCCGGAAGTGAACGGCGTGGCGCTCAGCCTTGCCCGTTTTGTCGAAGGTCTGCGAGCGTGCAATCACGACATCCAGCTAATCCGACCGCGCCAGAGTTTTGGCGAACAACCTGACCAGCGCACGGGGTTTAATGAATTGCTAACGCAAGGAATGCCCATCCCCCGCTATCCCGACCTGAAAATGGGGCTGCCGGCCAAGCAGGCACTGATCAAACAATGGACCTTGAAGCGCCCCGATCTCGTCCATATCGTCACCGAAGGCCCGCTTGGCTGGTCGGCATTGCAAGCCGCCCACAAGCTGAAAATTCCGCTGTGCTCTGACTTTAGAACCAATTTCCACGCCTATAGCCGGCATTACGGCATCGGCTGGTTGAAAAAACCAATCGTCGCCTACCTGCGAAAATTTCATAACCGTACGCAACTGACCATGGTGCCGACCGAACAACTACGCGGCGAACTCGAAGCCAGTGGTTTTCGCAATCTGAAAGTGGTCGCTCGCGGGGTTGATACCCAGCTTTTCAATCCGCTACGACGCAGTCAGGTGCTGCGCAGCGAATGGGGTGTCAAGGCGGATTCCCTGGTCGTCATGCACGTTGGGCGTCTGGCTGCAGAAAAAAACCTGAGCACTTTGATCGCCGCGTTTCTCGCCATTCGCCAGCAACAACCGGAGGCACGCCTGGTTCTCGTTGGCGATGGTCCGGAGAAAAAGAGCCTGCACCAGCAATTGCCGGATGCCATTTTTGCCGGCACACGGCGCGGAGAAGATTTGGCAGCTCACTACGCTTCCGGCGATTTATTTCTCTTTCCCAGCATTACCGAAACCTTCGGCAACGTCACCCTGGAGGCCATGGCCAGCGGTTTGCCTGTGGTCGCCTTCGATTATGCAGCCGCCGCCGAACACCTGCGCCACCAAACCAGCGGCCTGCTCGCCGCCTATGATCGAACTGATCAATTTACCGCCTGCGCCCAGTCACTGGCGGCCACCCGCATCAGCGACCCACAAGCCTTTGCCGCCATGGGCAACGCGGCTCGACTCAAGGCCGAGTCGCTGGACTGGAAATGCGTCGTCCAACAAATGGAAAGCATTTTGCTGACGGTAGCCGCCAGTCATCACGATGGCGAACTACATCTCCCGAGACAATCACGAATCGTGACGTCGTAGCCTGACGCACCCATTTCATAGTTTTGTCATACACGACCATTAAGGTCTCATCATTCCACTTTCACATAGATTGCAATGAACGCCCCACTCCCCCTGGAAATCAGCCAACTCGCCCTCAACCTGACACTCAAGGATCGCATCGACCAGAAAATTTTTGACGCACTGTATTCCCGCTCCCTGGTTTACAACACCTGCTGGGAAGACCCGGCGGTTGATCGTCAGGCACTCGATCTGGGGCCCGACGATTCTGTACTGGTCATTACCAGTGCTGGTTGCAATGCGCTCGACTACGCCCTGCAAGGACCACGCAAGATCTATACGGTCGACGCCAACCCGCGCCAAACGGCCCTGCTCGAATTGAAAATTGCCGGCATCAAAAAATTACCCTTTGACGATTTTTTTGCACTTTTTGGTAGTGGCTTTCATCCCGATATCCGCAATATCTATTTTGAAAAATTGCGCACTGAACTCTCGGCCTTTGCCCAGCGCTACTGGGATCGCCGCATCAGCTGGTTTTGCAGCGACCACGGCAGCTTTTATTTTCACGGATTAGCCGGATTCGTCGCGCGCGGCTTCCGCTCCTATTTCCGCCTGCGTCCACAACTGGCCCGCCCGATCAGCGCCTTGTTTGCCGCCGAGAACCTTGAGTCACAGCGCGAAATTTACGACAACCATGTCGCCGGCGAGTTGTGGACGCCGGTCATCAACTGGGTGCTCAACCGCCAATTGACCATGAGCCTGCTAGGCGTCCCGCACCCGCAGCGCCGCCTGGTTCAAAAGCAGCATCCCGACGGGGTGGCCGGCTTCATCCGCGAGGCCATCGAGTATGTTTTCCGCCATCTGCCGGTGCGCGACAACTATTTCTGGCGCGTTTACCTGACTGGCAGCTACACCCGCGAGTGCTGCCCGGCCTATCTCAAAAAAGCGGGATTCGACGCACTCAAGGCCGGGCTGGTCGATTGCATCGAGCCGCACACGTGCACCGTCACCGAGTTTCTTGAGGCCGGTCACGAGCCGATCACGCGCTTCGTCTTGCTTGATCACATGGACTGGATGAGCTGCTATTACCCGGCCGCCCTGATCGAAGAATGGAATGCCATTCTTGAGCGCGCGGCACCGTCGGCACGCCTGCTCTTGCGCAGTGCCCATGCCCACCCGCCCTTTCTCGACTGGCTGCGCGTGGGCCCCAAGCGCCAACGCCTTGAGGATGTCCTGCATTTCGACGATGAACTCGCCGCCCGCCTGCAACAAGAGGACCGCGTTCATACCTACGCCGGTTTCATCATCGCTCATCTGAAATCTTCCGCCAATGATTGAACTGAGCGCTGATGCCCGCACCCTCTGGCGTCTGCTGCGCGGCCAGCCGACGAGTGGCTCGCATGCCGCCAATCTCCAGACTTTTTACGCCCCGCAAGCCGAGCGTTACGATGCCTTTCGCGCGCGCTTGTTGCATGGTCGTCAGGAACTGATCAGCCAACTTGACCTGCAAGCCGGCAGCCACGTCGTCGAACTCGGCTGCGGCACCGGCAGCAGCCTGCAAATCATGGGCGATAACGTCCGCCAGCTGAGGCAATTTGATATGGTCGATTTGTGCCCGGCACTGCTTGCAGTCGCCGAGCAACGCGCCAAAAATTTCCCGAATGTTCGTGTGATTGAGGCCGATGCCACGAGCTGGCGACCAAAGTTTGCGGTCGACGCCGTTTTTATGTCCTATTCTTTGACCATGATGCCGCACTGGCTCGCCGTCATCACCAACGCCAAAGCCATGCTCAAGCCTGGTGGCCGCTTTGGCATTGTTGATTTCTACCTGCCGGAAATCGCCAGCCCGCTCGGTAATGCCTTCTGGCAACGCTGGTTTGCCCACGACGGTGTTCATCTTTCCAGCCAGCATCTCCCTCTGCTGCGCCAAAGCTTCAAAAAACTGGAACTCCATCATTGCCGTGCGCGCGTGCCCTATCTGCCCGGACTACGCGCACCGTACTACCGCTTTACTGGCCGGAAGGAATGAACTGATGTACGCCAACCGCGATCGCCTGGTTATTTTTGATGCCGACGGCACGCTGATCGACACCTTCCCCGTCGTCGGCCGGGCGTTCACGCAGCACGGCATGGATCTTGGTGATCTGGAACGCTTTCAGCGCCGGCGTAAATTATTGAAATACATCGGCGGCCTGCGTGAATTCCCCAAAAATTTGCGCCAGCAATTCGACAAGGCCAGCCGCCAGCAAATCAAGCAAACCCTGACCGATATTTACCGCGAAGAAGCGCAACCCTATCCCGGCATGATTGCCCTGCTTCAGGAGTTGATCAATACGCCGGATATTCGGGTCGGTATTGTCTCGCGCAATGTCACGATTGAACCCGAGCAAACCCTGGCGATCGTGTTGCGTCGTCACGGCATCGATAGCGATCAACTCGACTTCATCAAATGTATCCCGCTGGGCGATGGCAAAGCCCCCCAGTTCCGCCGAATTCGTGAAAGCCATGACATCAACCCCCTGCGCGCCTATGTTTGTGGTGACGAATATCACGACTACGCTGAAGCCTGTGCTGCCGGCATGCAAGCCATCATGGCTTCTTACGGCTTTGAGGATTATCAGCGGCTGGTCGAGAATTTCGGCATCCCACCCGAACTGATCGCCAGGTCTCCGGCGGAGTTGGCCGAGCGGCTACGCCATGCGCTTGATCTGGTGCCGTTACCGTGAAAACTAAACGCCGCAAACCCCGTCCTGCAATAAAAATGTAACGCTGACACAAGACAATAAGCAGGCAGTCAACATTTCACCTACCAGGAGTATCAAATGCGTTCCTTGCTTGTTCTACTTGTCGCTACCATGGCTCTTGCCGCCTGTTCCAGCCAGACCACCACCCCGGCAGGCAATTCTTCTACAGCTGTCAGCAAAAAAGCGCAGTGCTACAACGGCGATGCTGGCAAATTTGTTGATGTGGGTACTACCGCCACTATTTCAGGGGTCAATGTCACTTGCGAAAAAACCTCTGACGGTAAAGGTGCTCAATGGATGGGCAAAAAGCACTGAAATCTGGTCGATAAATCAGATGTCGACGCCGTCATATCTGACGGCGTTTTTTTGCCCAGGATTTTTTTCCACGCCGGATAAAAATTGCCAAACAGAAATATCGCTGCAACATAGCGGCATAATAATCATGGGCAGCAGGCTGTTTCCAGCTTGTTGTCAGAGCAAGTTCGAGGCGCCATGTGGCACCTTGATGATGGCGCAGAAAGCGCAGTTGAAAGGAAGACAAAATGATTGATCATTTGCGAGAAAAAGCGATGCAACTTTGTGCCGAACATGGCATCACCGTACGCCCTTACGCTGGCGGCTGGTGGCTGGTTGGCGAAAAAATCAACCGTGTGGTTGGTGAATTGGCAGGACTGTCAAAATCCGATTTGAATCCATTGCCACAAATGACGCGTTAAGACGTTGGATTGGATCAGCATTAAGGCCGGGATAGCCCGGCTTTTTTTTGCCTGCAAATCGCGCCATCGGCAATCAGTCAATAATGTCTGGGGCAACGCCTTGCCCTCAACACTTTGATCCATGCCCCGTCTTGTTTTGTGTCGCCGCCAGTACGCCACGCAAAATATTGACCTCATCGCGCTCCAGTCGGGCGCGACCGAAAAGCCGACGTAATTTGGGTAGCAACCGGCCTGGCTGTTCAGGGTTGTAAAAACCAGTCGCTGTCATGACCGTCTCCAGATGTGCGTAGAACCCCTCTACCTCATCGTGTGTTGCCGTCGGTGAAACAAATGGCGTAGTTACGCTTTCCGGGCTCGGCGGACGTTCTGCGTAGGCAGCCATTCGTGCCTCGTAACACAAGACCTGAACGGCTGATCCCAAATTCAGGGAACTGAAATCGGGATTGGTCGGAATACTCACCGCTGCATGGCAGAGTTGCAGTTCATCATTGGACAAGCCAACCGTTTCATTCCCAAAAACCAGAGCCACATCGCCCTCCTCCGCTGCTGACAAGAGCGCCGAAACCATTTGTCGCGGCGCCCCGGGCGCCGGGCCAAGGTCGCGTTGTCGGGCAGACAAGCCGATGGCAAAGACTGTGCCGGCCAGCGCTTCATTCAAGGAAGTGAAAATTTTTGCCGCATTTAGCAGGTCGACCGCGCCAGTTGCGCGCGTATCGGCCTCCGGGTCAGGGAACAGCTTGGGATTGACCAGTGTCAGGCGCGACAAGCCCATCGTCTTCATGGCTCGCGCAGCGGCCCCAATATTCCCCGGGTGACTTGGCCGACAGAGTACAACGCGGATTCGTGAAAGCAGGATTTCCGGCTTCATAGTAAAATTCGACCCTTCCAAAATTATCGCGGGCTGTCACAGCATCCCGTCAGCTCTTTAAGCCCATGCATCCAGCTCTGAATATTGCCATCAAGGCAGCGCGTCGCGCCGGCCAGGTTATCAACCGCGCCTCCAATGATCTCGACCTGATCAAGGTTTCGACCAAACAGCCGAACGATTTTGTAACGGAGGTGGATAAAGCGGCCGAGGCAGCGATTATCGAAATCCTGCGCGAGGCTTACCCCGAGTTCGGAATTTTAGCAGAGGAGTCCGGCCTCTCTGCCGGTCGTGGTTCGCAGGAAAGCGAATACCAATGGATCATCGACCCACTCGATGGCACCACCAATTTTATTCACGGGCTACCGCAGTACGCCGTTTCAATTGCCCTGGCAAAATCCGGCATCGTCGAACAGGCTGTTATTTTTGACCCTAACCGCAATGAGCTATTCACCGCCAGCAAAGGCGGCGGCGCCTTTTTGAATGATCGCCGGATTCGTGTCTCCAAGCGCCTCAAACTTCAGGACTCTCTGATCGGTACCGGCTTCCCGTACCGCATGTTTGATCACATCGACACCTACCTTGAAATTTTCAAGGAACTGGCACAAAAATCAGCGGGCATGCGTCGTCCTGGAGCAGCCTCGCTTGACCTGGCCTACGTTGCTTCTGGCCGCTACGACGGCTTCTGGGAATTTGGCCTGGCCCCGTGGGACATGGCCGCCGGCACGCTGCTGGTCGCCGAGGCTGGCGGTCTGGTCAGCGACATGCGCGGAGATGCGACTTACCTTGAGTCCGGCAACATCATTGCCGGTACTCCCAAGGTATTCGCCCAACTACTGAAACTGGTTGAAGGAAAACTGCCGGCGTCGATCCGCGGCTAATGGCTTCAAAACGCATCCGGGGCACTCGCACCGGATGCCGAGGCCGGTAAAAAGCTTATTTTTCTGCTTTTTCTGCGCTGCCCGCCGGGAAGGTGGTGAACATGTTGCGCGTCTGGCTCTGCAGTTGATCCTGCATGTTCTGGAACATCTTTTTGGATTGATCCATGTAGGTTGTCATCATGCTTTGCATGGCTGGCTGCTGAAAATTCAGGAATTGTGCCCAGAAATCAGCCTGCATGTGGCCGTTATCAGTCCCCGACAGGGCGCGTGATTGTTCTTGCAGTTTGCCCTGAAAATCAACAAAGGTCTTCATGTTGTTTTCAAGGTATTTGCCAAGCATTCCCTGCATGGCGCTGCCGTAAAAACGGACAAATGCAGAAAGTAGCTCGCTGGAGAAAAGCGGCATTCCACCGGTTTCTTCTTCAAGAATAATCTGCAACAAAATACTGCGCGTCAAATCCTCGCCTGATTTGGCATCCAGAACTTTGAAAACCTCATACTTGAGCACCAGATCCTTGACATCGGTCAGAGTGATATAAGCGCTGGTTTTCGTGTCATAGAGACGACGGTTAGGGTATTTTTTGATTAACCGTGCTGTTGTTTCTGGCATGCCGTAATCCTCAAGCGGGTTTGTGTGCAGTGCAACATTATAGCCCAAAAAGTGAGCTTCCTGACTTAACGCCCTTTAGCGTTGCCTTTTCGCACGACCGCTTTGCGTGGCTTGCCAGTTGGCGCATCAAACCCCACCCAATTATTCGGCACCCCTTTGCTTGGGCCGCGTGAGGATTTGGGGGCTTTAGGTTTTTTCGGCTTCTTTAGAATTTGCCCGGCACCGTTGGTCATTGGCACACGATGGTCAGGCTCGAAGTCAGGCTCTTCTGCGCGATCCAGCGTTTGTTTTATCAAGGTTTCAATCGCCGAGAGCAAATTGACCTCATCGGCACAAACCAGTGAAATCGCTTCACCACTAGCGCCAGCACGACCAGTGCGGCCGATGCGGTGAATGTAGTCTTCCGCCACAATCGGTAAATCGAAATTAACAACCTGCGGCAGATCGTCGATATCTAGTCCGCGTGCCGCGACGTCGGTGGCGACAAGAATTTGCACCTCATTCGCCTTGAATCGCTCCAGCGCCTGCAAACGGCTGGCCTGGGGTTTGTCGCCGTGGATCGAATCGGCATTGATTTTTTTGGCTTGCAGCGTTTGCACCAATGCTTCAACGCCTTTGCGGGTTTTGACAAAAACCAGCACCTGTCCCCAGCGATTGGTTTTCAGCAGATGGAGGAAGAGTTCGGTCTTGCGTTTTTTATCGACCGGCACCACCCACTGCTTGATGCGTTTGACCGTGGTGTTGCGCGGGCTGATGTCGATACTTAGCGGATTGTTGAGCAACTTGCCGGCCATCGCCCGAATCTCGTCGGAGAACGTGGCGGAAAAAAGCAGGGTTTGGCGCCGTTTGTGCAACGCGGCAAAAACCGCATTCAGTTCATTGGCAAAACCCAAATCAAGCATGCGATCCGCTTCGTCGAGCACCAGGGTTTGTACCTGACTGAACTTGATTGCATTTTGCCGATACAGATCAAGCAAACGACCCGGCGTTGCTACCAGTACATCAACCCCGCGCCGCAGCCGCATCATCTGCGGGTTGATGCTGACACCACCGTAGGCAGCGTAGCTGCTGACCGGCAGATTTTCTCCATATTCGCGGAAACTGCCGTGCACCTGTTCGGCCAGTTCTCGGGTGGGCACCAGCACCAAAATCAGCACAGAATTGGCGTTGACCGTAACACTCTCGGCAGAAATGCGTTGTAGCAAAGGGAGCGCGAAACCAGCCGTCTTGCCGGTGCCGGTTTGCGCGGCAGCCATCAAGTCACGACCCGCCAGAACTGCGGGAATCGCTTGCGCCTGAACCGGCGTTGCTGTCTCGTAGCCAAGCCGCGCCAGCGTGCTGAGCAGAACGTCGTTGAGGCCGAGCTCGGCAAAGCTCATGGCTTGTTACCCGGCGTGTTACCCGGCTTATCGCCCGGCGTAAAAAACAGCGCAGCGCCAATTGCTATCAAGGCCAGCGGCCACCATTTGCGTAGCAGTTGAACCAGATCAAGCTCCAACAAATCGAGATTGACCGCCAAAGCCAAAGCGCCAATCACCAGCAGCGCGATAGCCGCAAAATTGCCTTTCATCTGAAACGCTCCTTGAAGTTAGGCTCGCCGCACGCCGACCACACCTTCGACCTCGTGGATCAGTGTCAGCGTGCGCTGCAGTTGCTGCAGCCTGGTAATTTCGACGGTAAAGCTCATATGCGCCTTACCCTGCTTGGATTGCGTATTGACGCCAACGACATTGAGCTTCTCGCGCGTAAAAATTTCAGAAATATCACGCAGCAAGCCCTGACGATCATGGGCATCAACCACGATATCGGTCGCAAAAACACCGGTCTGCTCGACGCTCCAGCCAGTCTCGATCACCCGCTCCGGGTGCAGGGCAGCGAGGTGGGCAAAATTGGGGCAATCGACGCGATGCACCGAAACGCCCTTGCCGCGCGTGATAAAGCCCTGAATCGGATCAGGTGGCGCCGGTTTGCAGCAGCGGGCAAGCTGGGTCAAAAGTTTGTCGATACCGACAATCAGAATCCCCTGATTACCCTCAACCGGCTTGCTCGGCCTGGTTTGCACCTCGTCCGGCAACTGCGCGTCAGCGAGTGGATCGCCACCACGAGCCACGGCCTGAAACTGGCGCAGATTCATCTCGCCACGGGCAGCGGCGATGTAAAGATCGTCGGCTTTAGCGAACCCCTGTTTTTGCGCCAGATCCTCAATGTTGATACTGGTCTGCCCTAAGCGCTGCAATTCCTTGGCAACAATCGCCCGCCCTTCAGCCAGGGTTTCTTCCAGGGCTAGATTGGAGAACCAGGCGCGCACTTTGACTCGCGCGCTCTTGGTGTGAATGTAATTGAGCGAGAGATTCAACCAGTCACGCGACGGGCCGCCGTGTTTGGCGGTAATAATCTCGACCTGCTGCCCGGTTTCCAGCGGTGTATTGAGCGTTACCAACTGGCCATTGACCTTGGCACCGCGACAGCGATGACCGAGATCGGTATGCACCCGGTAGGCAAAATCTATCGGCGTCGCGCCTTGCGGCAAATCGACCACCTTGCCCTGCGGGGTGATGACGTAAAGCGTCTCGTCGAGCGCCGCCTGTTTATAGTGGCTGACCCAATCCGAGCTGTCGGCGACCTCGTCCTTCCAGGTCAGCAGTTGACGCAGCCAGGCGATTTTCTCGTCGTAATCGTCTTCGCTACCGCGCTTGCTGCCTTCTTTATAGCGCCAGTGGGCAGCGACACCCAACTCGGCGTGCTTGTGCATTTCGTTGGTGCGAATCTGAATTTCCAGACTGCGCCCATCCGGGCAGCGCACCGCCGTATGCAGCGAGCGATAGTTATTACCTTTGGGATTGGAGATGTAGTCGTCAAATTCCTTGGAAATCGGCGACCAGAGGTTATGCACAATACCCAGCGCGGTATAGCAATCCTTCAGGTCATCAACAATGATGCGCAGCGCACGAATATCGTAGACCTCGGAGAACTCGACGCCTTTTTTCTGCATCTTGTTCCAGATGCTGAAAATATGTTTTGGCCGACCGTAAACTTCGGCTTTGGTGACCCCAACCGCAGCCAGCTCCTCGCGCACCTTGGCCACCGCATCGACGATGAACTGCTCGCGCTCGGTGCGCTTTTCATCAAGCATCTTGGCGATTTGTTTGTAGGTTTCGGGATGCAGAAAGCGGAAGGACAAATCCTCCAGCTCCCATTTCAGCTCCCAAACCCCGAGACGATTAGCCAGCGGCGAGTAGAGATCAAGCGTTTCACGCGCGACCTGAACCCGCATCTCGCTCGGCTGGTTCGCACAAAAACGCAGGGTTTGCGTCCGGCTGGCCAAACGCAGGAGCACCACGCGCACATCTTCGACCATCGCCAGCAGCATTTTGCGCAGCACTTCAATCTGCGTCTTCATCTCTGCCGTGTTGACTTCACCGGCTTCGATATTGGCTGCCGCAAAACCTCGGGTAATCGGCCGCAAACGGTTCAGGCGAGATATCCCATTGACCAGATGCGCCGCCGGTTTACCGAAACGTTCCTCAATCCGCACGACGCCGTTTTCGACATAGGCTGGAATAGCAAACAGCACTGCCGCCATGCGGGAATCAACATCCAGCTTGAGGCCGGCCAGAATAACCCCCATACCGAGGGCATGCGACCAGATGCGCTCACCACTGCTGAGCTGCTTGTCGCTATAAACCTCCCAAGCGTACTCGACAGCAGCATGCAAGCGCTGCACATCTTCGGGTGGCACACCTGCCGAAAGGATGGCAAAAAACTGATTGAAGTCGCTTTGAGCAGCGACGGAATGAACGACGGAGACCATGAGAGGGATTATACCGGCTGCCACCGGAAGCCGGGCGCCCCACCTCTGGTTGAGTTATTCAAGCACAGATCGAGACCACGTCTTCGGTGAGATCTTGATATTCATTCTCGGTTAGTCCGAGATAATCAAGCACCCCCGAACCGATTGTCTCCCACTGATGATCACCACGCATGCGCAGCGCAGTATCGTTGAGATGCTCAGCGAGAAAATTGACCACCACCAGCATTCTGGTGAGTGGTGGTTGGGCATCGACGCCGGTAATCACATCAAGTTCGTGATGACAGCGGATCGCCTGGCAAATCGTATCCGATAACCCCCAGGAGCGGGCCACCATGTAACCGACGGTAGCGTGATTGGTACCATGGCACTCGTCTTCAATTTTGACCAAAGGAACATCTTCGCCAGCCGCTTTCTTAAGTGTTTCGCGATACTCAGGAAAACGTTGCATCAGTAACGGAATGCCACAATCACGAAAGAGCCCAAAGGTGTACGCCTCGTCGCGGGGCGCTTTGGGCAAAACGGTACAAATGTAAGCATTGATCGAGGCAACTTTCTCGGCGCTGTCCCAGAAGCGCTCAAGGCTGGCGGCGGCACCACCCAGTGCATTTCGCAGCACCAAGCCGGTCACAATATTCTGCACATTGCGCGCACCGAGCATCATGACCGCCTGCGCCACATTCCCCACCTTGGATCGCAGGGCAAAAAGCGGCGAATTCAGCGTTTTCAACATCGCCGCCGAAACACCCACATCCTTGGCGATCAACTCGGCAACTCGCTTCATATCAGGGTCTGCCTTCTTTAACTCCCTATCGACCTCAATAAGCAAAGTCGGGCGCGGCGGGATACTAACCCCCTTCAAAAGCTGTTCGACACCCTCTTTCGACAATTCCATAGAGATCAACCATCCTTTAAAGAAACTCCGGCACAAGGCGGCAATAAGCGAATGGGCTTATTGTAACCAAAGTACAAACCTGTCTGAGGCAAGACGACAATGGGCGCAGCGTAGCCACCTGCTGCATAATCCTTTCCATGAACTCAAAAACCACACATTTCTGGACTAATCCCTACCTGCTCCTGACCTTGACCGCCCTCTTCTGGTCGGGCAACATGGTGCTGGGTCGTGGTATTCGGGCTGACGTTCCGCCGCTGGCGCTGGCATTCTGGCGCTGGGCGCTGGCTTTTGTGCTGGTTCTGCCACTCGCTTTGCCGCACCTCAAAGAACAATGGCCGCTGCTCAAAAAGGGCTGGAAGCCGGTTGTCATTCTCGGTCTGATCGGCGTCGGCGGCTATAACACCTTTGCCTACATCGCCCTGCAATACACCTCGGCGACCAATGCCGTGCTGCTCAACTCTTTCATCCCGGTCGCGACGATTGCCATCTCCTGGGCTTTTCTCGGCAAGCATCTGAAACGGCTTGAAGGTCTTGGTGTCGTCATTTCCCTCTGTGGTGCCATGACGATTGTCGCGCGCGGCGATTTCAACGTGCTGGTGCATCTCAACCTCAATCTCGGTGACGCCTGGATGCTGCTCGCCGTTGCTATCTGGGCGGTTTATACCGTCGGCCTCGCCTGGCGCCCAAGCGGTGTGCACCCCATGCTGATGCTCGCGGCGATGACCGCCGTCGGCCTCGCCGCCCTGCTCCCCGCGTATCTTTGGGAAATGGCGCAGGGCCGCCAGATCAATGTTTATCTCGGTTCCCTTGCCTCGCTGGCTTATGTTGGCATCTTCCCCAGCTTTCTCGGCTACATTTTCTACAACCGTGGCGTTGCTGAAGTCGGCGCCAACAAAGCCAGTTTATTCATTCACCTGATGCCGGTTTTCGGTACCCTGCTCTCGGCCATTTTCCTCGGCGAAATTCCGCTCTGGTACCACTACCTCGGCATAGCCCTGATTTTCAGCGGCATCTGGCTGACGATGAAAAAATAATGGGGCTGCTCGACTGGTTCAGCAGTAGGCAAAAAATAGCGATTTCAGCCGATCTTTGGGCAGAAACCACTGCTCGATTGCCATTTTTGCAGCATCTTGCGGTCAACGAGCAAAAAGCCCTCAAAAATCTGGTCGAGAACTTCCTCGCTGAAAAGGAATTCAGCGCTGCAGGCGGTCTGGAACTTACCGACGAAATTTGCATTTCGATTGCTACCCAAGGCTGTCTGCCGATTCTAAAGCTGGGCCTCAGCGCCTACCGCGAATGGGTCGGGATCATCGTCTACCCCGATGAATTTATCGTGCCACGTCAGATTGAAGATGAAAATGGCGTCATTCACGAATTCGACGACGTGCTCTCCGGCGAAGCCTGGGAAGGCGGCCCGCTCATCATCTCCTGGCGCGACGTACAAATGGCCGGGGCGGGTTACAACGTCGTCATCCACGAATTTGCCCACAAGCTGGACATGCTCAACGGCGAAGCCGACGGTATGCCGGCACTGCACTCCGGATTAAGTGAAGAAGAGTGGATTGCGGCGTTCTCTGCCGCCTATGATGACTTCTGCCAACGTGTCGATAGCGGCCAAAAAACCAGGATCGACGCTTACGCCAGTGAGCATCCCGCTGAGTTTTTTGCCGTATTCTCAGAAACCTTCTTTGAGCTACCGGCGGCGGTCAGCCAAGAATACCCGGCAGTCTACGATTTACTCAAACGCTACTACCTGCAGGATCCAGGCGGATGAGAAAACAGGCTCACAAGTTATTGGTTTGATGCAATAAAACTGGCTTGGGTAAGCAACTCATTGACATATTCGATCACACCGTCAGCGCCGAGAATACTAACGTGCCCTTCATCAAACCCTCGTTGCGTCACGGCTTGCCTTTGCACCTCTTTTCTTAACTGACTGGAGAGGGCAATCGTTCCATCCCCGCTGGTCGAATCAAGGACACCGGCGTTACGAAATCCAAATATCAGATGATGAGGCAAATTATGCGGTAACGGTTGGCTAAAGAGTTGGCGAAGGAATTTGCTATCCGGCGCCATGCTGCGCCAGACAGGAAGTACCACGGGGGCATAATCGACACCACTCTGAGCTGCTTTGTGACCACCGAAAGGCGATGAGATCGAGATAAATGAGCGCAGGTAGCTGCAATTTTTACTGCTGGCACAGCCATCGAGATACGATCGTGTTACCAAGCCGCCCATACTATGGGCGACCAAAATTAATTGCTCGAAACCATAGCGATGACGCAACTCGGTCAACATGCCACTCATGCCGTCGCCCAGCGCGTCGATTTTGATTCCTGAAGGATAATAAATAACCCATGGCTGAAACCGGCGGCGATCCATACTGGCAATGATGGCTGCAAAATCACGCGGCGAACCATTAATTCCATGGACAAAAAGCACCGGGATTTTCTCTGGCGCGAAAGGCGCCAGAAAGTAAATGCCGGCGTAGGCCTCTTTCATGAAACGTAGTGGCTGCCACATCCCCAACTCGGCAAAATCGGCATCAAAGCGAGCGTCACTGAGATCCGCCACGGTACCAAGCTGAACGTCGATCATGCCTAGCGTCATGCCGCGCAGATCAAAGAGATTGCCAAAAATCGGCGCGGTGCTTGGTGCATCGTGCGTCAAGACCAGATCAATACCATCAACCCGCTTTCCTGAGGAAAATTCCTCGGGTATCTGCACCCAGGCGCCGGGTTCATTGGGTTGGAACTGAAAATCACTGTTCAGATCGTTAAAGCCAAATACCAGACGGGAGTCACCAAACGTCACCATCTCAAATGCACCGGGACGTTCCAGCACCCTGTAGGTGTGGACTGTTTTTCCATCCGCCCCCAAAGCAACAAGAACGGTCGGGCATCGCTGACAAGCGGGAGACGCGACCGTTCCAGCGATTCGGCCCAGCCGGGATTTGGCTTCTTTGAGCTCGTCACGTAGTTCCATCAGATTTCCACACCCCACCAGGAATGCGGAAATCGCAAGCAATGAAATCCAGCGAAACACGCTTATCTCAAGCACCAACCCAAGTTGCCGGCAAGCCATAAAAACGATCCAATATTCAGAACATATCGATACCAGCAGCAGAGAGCTGATCAAAGGCAGGTTTGAACTGGCCAATCATGGTGACGTAACCGCTGGCGACCGAATCCAGCATTTCTTGCGTCACATCTGTTGGCGCTGGGCGGCTCAAGGCACCGTTGAACACATTCATCATACCCGACCAGATGACATCCGCAGGATTCGTGCTATTCATGAGCGCAGCGATATCAAGGGTCATCGCATTTTCAAGGGATTTAGCATCTACATCAGTCAAACGAATCCCGACGTTAAGCAAATAGTTCAAACCTGACTGGCTGAGGGATTGGCCATTCAATGATTCCGCTGCTCGTTCGACTACGCCATCCATGTCAAAATCTGCCCCGGCATCACGCCAAGAAGCCATGATGTTGTTGGAAAATTCGAGCATCCCCAGATTTTGCAGGTCAGTATTCAGGTTGGACATCGAAGTGTTGACCATGGCGCCAAAAACGTCGCTGACGACCTGATCGAGTGCGTTGGCATCAAACCCCTGGGAACCAAACCACGACTTCATGTCATTGGCAGAAAAACCAGGGATGGCCTGAGCAACGATATCGGCCAGCATCTCATTGGTCAGGCCAGCGCCCTTGGCAACGTCAAAAATGGTCCCCGGCGAATTAATGTTTGCCGCAATGAAATCAAGCGCTTGTTGCATGCTGACATTAAATTTAGCGAGGTAATCGGCAGTGGTGGTCATGTCACATTTCCTTTCAAATCATCAAATGATCGCGCTGATCGGGCAGCTCGCAAGCGCGGCGGGTCTATTCAGAAGGGGTAATTTGCGAGAACCGGAGTGGATTGTCAAGCGCGACATCGCAGAACAAAGCCAGCAATCGCCGCCAGCACCGCATTTTCCTGATCGCGCTGCGGCGAGTGACCGCAGTTGGCCAGTTTGAGCAACTCGGTTCCTGGTACCTGTTCAGCGATGACTTCGATCTGGCGCATGGTGGCGTATTCGTCGTCTTCGCCCTGAATCGCCAGTAGCGGACAACGAATAGCTGGCAAGTAGCTCTCGATATTCCAGTCACGAAAATCTGCCGCCAGCCAGGTGTCGCACCAGTCACTGAACACCTGCGGCGCGTTACGGTGGTAGCGGGCGAGCTTTTGTGGCCAATCGGTGACGGTCCACGCCGTTTTTGCTGCCAAAATTCCGGCCAGGGTTTCTTGTTCGACAAATTCGTGTGGCGCCATCGCTACCACGCCGCAAGTTTGCTCAGGGAACGCCCCGGCAAAAACCAATGCGATGCTCGCCCCGTCGCTGTGGCCGACAAGCAAGGGTTTTTCAATCTGCAAAGTGGCGATCAAGTCGGGCAAGGCTTCAAGCGCCTCCCGATGCATATAGCGCTCGGTGCGCGGTTCGGGGTACGGGTCTGACGCGCCATAGCCGGCGCGTGACCAAACAACCACCTGGCAACCGGTCGCCGCCGCGAGTTTTTCAGGAAACTGACGCCACATCGCAACACAGCCGAGGCCTTCGTGGAGCAGCAATAAGACCGGACGATTGGCTAGCGTCGCGGGTATATCGCGGTATTCAAGGCGCAATCCCTGGACGACGAGGTATTTCATGCGGCCAGCAAAAAGTCGCGCACCAGCGCCACTTGCGCCTCATCCATAAACATCGGCGCGTGGCCGACATTGAGAATTTCAGCCAGTTTTGCCCGTGGACCGCGCAAGGCCATTTGCTGCCAGGCATCGCGCGTCAGCAAATCTGATTCCGCCCCGCGCAGTACCAGCGTCGGGCAATGTATTTGCTCATAAAACGGCCAGAGGTCGATCGCCTTGTCCGAAAACATTGCCTTGAACGGCTCGGATATCTTGGGATCGTAACGGAAGCACCAGCCGCCGTTACCATCTTCGCGAATACTGTGCTCGGTCAAATGCCGCCATTGCGCATCGCTGAGATTGCCGAAAGGTGCACTCACCGCACGAATGTAGCGATCAGCCTCGTCAATGCTGGCCCAGTGCGGATCGGCGCCAACATAGGTGGCAATGCGCTGGACCGATTCGAGGCTGATTTCCGGGCCGACATCGTTCAGCACCAGTCGCCGGATCGGCGAGTTTTCCTGGCAGGCGAGCGCCATGCCGATCAGCCCGCCCATCGAGGTGCCGACCCAATCCACTGTTTCAACATCAAGGCGGGCAATCAGCGTCACCATATCGGCGACATAATTGGGCACGGCATAACCGGCTGGGTATTTCAGCCAATCACTCATCCCACGCCCGACCACATCCGGGCAAATCACCCGATAATCCGCCGCCATTGCCGCCGCCAGAAAATCAAAATCCCGAGCATTACGCGTCAAGCCATGAACGCAGACTAAAACCCGTGCATTAGCGGGGTCCCCCCATTCGGTATAAGCCATACGATGCAGGCCGGAAGGGCTGGCACACTGAACGTGACGTAGTTTGAAATCCATCTTTAATTTCCTTGGCAGCAAGGTCGCACGGGAAGCGACAAGCCTGCAATTTTGCCTGATGAAACTACTCCTGCGCCATCCAGTAACGCCGTTTTTGCTGCCGCCAAGCGCTGATCTCAACCCCTTCCGCAGCGAGCGCAATCATCACCGCACCATCACGATCATTACGCCAAACAGGTATTTGCGCGGCCTCGTAGCGCTCGACCACCGCCGCTTTTGGATGCCCGAATCGATTCCGATAGCCAACCGGAATCACTGCCGCGTTGGCGCCAACTGCTGCAATAAATTCGGGGGTGGAAGAGGTTCGCGAACCATGATGCGGCACCAACAAGACATCGGCAGCCAGTTTGCCGGCGTAACGTTGCAGAATTTCCCGCTCGCTTTCGGCCTCGATATCGGAGGTCAATAACATTCGACGACCGTCAGCATCCACCATCAACACACAGGAAAGAGGATTAGCTTTGCGCGCCCTTTCATAGGCCTTGGTGGCCGGGTGTATAACCTCAAAATCGACACCGTCCCAAGTCCAGCGTTGACCGGCTTCGCAGCGCGAACCAGGAATTTCAACCAGGGAAGAACGCACCTCATCCACGGCAATCGCAGCCTGCACCGATGCCAGCCCACCTGCATGATCGCTATCACGATGCGTCACCATCAGCATATCGAGACGATTAACACCGAGCGCCCGCAGGTAGGGCACCACCACGCGCTGCCCGGCATCTGACTCGGCGCTGTAAAGCGGGCCGGGGTCGTAGATCAGCGTGTGCGTCTGGGTCTGGATCACCGCCGCCAGGCCCTGCCCGACATCCAGCACCGTAATTTGCGCCGTTCCAGCCGCTGGACGTTGCGCCGGCCAGAAAATGATGGAGAGCAACATCACCAGGCCCAGGCCTTTGCCCACCATGCCGCGTGGCAGCAGCAAAATGGTGACCCCAAGGGCGGCCAGCAATGCGCTCCACAACGGCGCCGCTGGCGTTTGCCAGACCGGGAAAAGCGCGCACCACTCCAAAAACACCATCAACCAGCCGAGTATCGTATGCGCCAGCCAAAGCACCGGCCACCACGGAATCAGCGCTGCCAGCAAGGACAACGGGGTGACGATCAGACTGATGACCGGGATCGCCAGCGCATTGGCCAAGGGTGAAACCAGCGAAAATTGCTGGAAGATCAACAGCAACACCGGCAACGAAGCGAGGCTTGCCGTCCATTGCAGCCCACCCCAGGCATGCAAACGCTGGCGCCAACCCTGGCTTTCTCCGGTCAAGGCCGAGGCGACGAACAAAAGCGCCCCGACCGCGCCAAACGACAGCCAGAAACCCGCTGACAAAACCGCCCACGGGTCAATCAGCAAAACCACCAGCAAGGCCAAGGACAAGGTGCGACTGGGCGCCAGAATTCGCCCGGCGCTCATCGCCAGCGCTGCCACCAGCAACATGTAAAGCGTGCGCTGCGCCGGTACACCAAAGCCGGCAAGAAAAACGTAGCCGAACGCGGTCAGGCAACCGGCAATCAAGGCCGCCCGCTGCGCCGGCAAGCGCAAGGCCAAAGCCGGAACACGCCGCCAGGCCCAGCCCACCAAGCCGGCGAGCAGCGCAGCCACCATGGTGATATGTGTACCTGAAACCGAAAAAAGATGCGTAGTGGATGTTCGGTTGAAGGTCGTCCATAAATCACCGTTCACCGATTTTTGATCACCAATCGCCAGCGCGACGAGAATCCCGGTCAGCGGATATTGCTCAGCGGGCAAAACGGCCAGCAAGCGCTCGCGTATCTGGTAACGGATACGCTCAACCATATTCCCCGGCGTCCACACCATCTCATCGAGCAACTGGGTCGGGTTTGGCCGGACATAACCGGTGGCGCGAATATTGCGCTCAAACAACCAGGCTTCGTAATCGAACCCATGCGGATTGGCGTTGCCGTGTGGGCGTTTGAGCCTGACTGTCATTTGCCAACGCTCACCGGGTTTGATCACGCGTTTTTCAGGTGGCAAATCCAAGGCCGATTTGGCTCGCTCCCGATACCAGGAAAGCATGATGCGCTGTGGAATCCCGTTGGTTACGGTCAACGGCTTTTCGACGGCAAATTCAAAGCGGGTACCGTGGCTGAAATCCTGCGGCAAACTCGCCACCACGCCAACCAGTTCGATATCTTGCCCCTCCAGCGCCATTGGTAATGCATCAGCCAGACGCACATCTGCCCGCCAACAGGCAAAGCTGAAACCCACCAGCAAGCACGCCACTGCCGCCAAAACCCGGCTGCCGTGCCCCGGCCAGCGCCAGGCCGGCAACCAGCCCAGCACACCAATAAATCCCCACAAACCCCACGGCGGCAATTCGGCTTGCCATTGCAAAAGCAGGACACCAGCAGCAAAAGCGAGAATATTCAGGCGCATGCTGCAATAATAGCCAACCATGCGCCAGCTTCTGAAAAAATACCTGCCCGATCGCCAGAGCATCCACGCCAATCCGTGGCTGCGACCGTTCGCCTCGACGCTGCTTCACCCCCGCCTGTGGCATCTGAATCACCGTTCAGCGGCAGGGGCAGTGGCGGCGGGGTTGTTCTGCGGCCTAGTTCCTGGGCCGTTACAAATGATCGGTGCGGCACTCTGTGCACTGCTGTTTCGCGCCAACCTGCCGCTGGCGCTACTGGTGACTTTGTACACCAATCCCTTCACCATCGTTCCGCTCTACATTTTCGCTTACCAGATTGGGCGTTTTTTGACCGGCGATGCAAGCGGGTTTATTCCACCACCGGCTTTTGACCCGACCACTTTTGTCGCGTGGACGAAGGCCATGCAAATCTGGATGTCCAGCGTTGCCAAACCGCTGGGCATCGGCCTGATGACCCTGGCCGGCAGTCTGGCGGTGTTTGGTTATTTAGTCACCAAGGCTGCCTGGCGTATTTACATTGTCCGCAACTGGCGCCGACGCCGGTTTAGATCAAGCGGTGCCTCAGCTCAAGGCGGAACACTTTGACCAACAAGCGCTGACTACCCGGTTATTGCTGCAAAAAAGGCGGCACCGAGCCGCCTTTTTTGGTCTGAACCAGGATCAACCAATCAGGTTCTGAAGCGAGAAACCTCATTGTGCAAAGCATCAGCCAGTCGACGCAGATTTCCTGCCGTTGCTGAATTCCCGCTCGCCGCAGCATCGTTTTCTTCAGCCATCTGGGCGATTCGCTCGACATTCTGGGCGATTTCAGTACTCGCCGCCGCCTGTTCACTCAGTGCTACCGAGATTTCTCCCACCGCGATCATCACTGCCCGCGATTGCTGCTGAACCTGAACGATTGCCTCGCCTGCCAAACGCGCCTGCTCAACACCGCTGGCGACTCGATCAACGCCGCGCTTCATGCTGCTGACGGCTGTTTCTGTGCCAGTTTGAATCGCATCGATCATCCCGGCGATTTCTTGCGTTGATTTCGCCGTCCGCTCGGCGAGCTTACGCACCTCGTCTGCCACCACCGCAAACCCACGCCCGGACTCACCGGCACGCGCCGCTTCAATTGCCGCGTTCAAGGCCAGCAGGTTAGTTTGGTCGGCAATTTCCTTGATTGTTTCAACGATGGCAGAAATCTTGTTCGATTGCTCACCGAGCGCCCCAACCGCTACTGCTGAATCATTCACCGTCGCGGCAATGGATTCAATCTCGCCAACCACGCCCTGAACAATCAAGCCGCCCTTGGCTGAAATTTCATCCGAATCACGAGAGTGCCGCTGAGCCTCCTGCGCACTGTTGGCAATGTGGTCAACACCAACCGTCATTTCTTCAACTGAAGCCGCCATACTGGAGGCGGAATCACTTTGTGTACTCGTACTGTTCGATATTTGCTGACTGGTCACCGAAAGCTGCTCGGCCGCGCTATGCAGTTGCAAGGCCTCCTGCTTGATTTTGCCCAGCAGATTGCGGAAAGAGTGCGCCATGTTGTTGAAGTCATTTCCTGCTGCGTGCAGTTCATCGTGCCCCTCGGTGGCAAACTCAACGGTCAAGTCACCATCCGCCAGGCTGCGGGCACCACGAGAAAAGACCTCAACGCTGCTGATTACGGAGTAATACATGCCAACAGCGAGATAGCTGACGATCAGCAACACGCCAATGGCCAGCGACAACATCAGCACCAGCGTCTGCTTGGCCGCCGCCTTGCGATGATTCAATTGCTGCTCGAACGCAACAATCAAAACATCAAACATGGTTTTGTAACCCGAGTCGATCAGGCGAGTATATTGATCGAAATAATCCTGCGGAGGCGTCTGGAATTTTTCTCCCAGAATATCCTCTCGCACCAGCGCCAATGCTGAATTCACTTGATCTGAAAAATCCTTGGATGCCCCGCCCAGTGCGCCCTGGAGCGATGGATCAAAGCGCATGACTTTTTGCAGGTTGATATTCTGGGCGCGCAAGGTACTCGACATTTCCGCCAGGGTAGAGGCGATATCAATCTGCATCTGCAGCGAAATTTCCTTCTTGGCCAACACCCCGGCACCACGCGCCCGTGTTTGCCCAAGGCGCTCCAACATTGCCGGCATTTTGATAACCACCGTATCCATCATGTAATAGGTCGCCATTGCCGGGTCGAGCGACATACTGGTTGTATCGGCCACATCAACCATAAACAACAGTATTTGATCAATCAGCGCGGTGTGCGCCTTGATGTTTTCTCCCAGCGTCCAGTTCAAACCGTTGCTGCGCAGGGTTTGCCAGTCGCTTTGAATTTTCTTCCAGGCGGCACTGTCGCGCAGCGATGGGGAGAGACCCGCCTCGGTCGCCTGCATGGCATCAGCCGCCTCTTTTTCCTTGGCGCTGCGCTTGTCCTTCATGGCTTCGTTTCCGCCCAGCATCCCGGCAGACAAGCCACGATGCTGCTGTATATGCTGCACCGCACGGTTCATCGGCTTCAACATTTGAACCCCTTGAAGCTCACTCTCCGCCACCTCAATATCGCGATTGAGATTGGTGATTACCGAATACAGCAAAATCAGGATCACGATGGTCACCGCGACGCCCAGCATTAAAAATTTGCCGGTATAGCGCAAACGGTTCATCAGCCCGATGGCGGGTAGAAATAGGGTTTTCATTAACCTCTCCAAACTATTTTTTAATTAGTGACCTGCTGAAAACGCAGGTTGTCTCTGCCGTTTAGAAAATAACACGCACTAACTAGCTTTTAAATACCACCAATGAAGTAGCGACCATCTCTAAAGGCCTATTTAATCAGAAAACCATCATTCAAGGACAAGACCCGATCGGCACGTTCGGCAAGCTGAGGATCATGCGTCACCATGATCAAGCTGGCATTTTGGAGACGCACGCGTTCAATCAGCAGATCAAACACCGTGTTGGCAGTTTGCCGATCAAGATTCCCCGTCGGTTCATCCGCCAGTAAACAAGAGGGTTCGCTGACCAAGGCGCGGGCGATGGCCGCCCGTTGACGTTCGCCGCCTGACAATTCGCCGGGACGGTGTTCAACGCGATGGCCCAAGCCGACCGCTTGCAGCGTCTTTGCTGCTTTTTCAAGCGCCTCTTCGCGCGGCATGCGACGAATCAGCAGCGGCATGGCGACATTTTCCAGCGCCGAGAACTCGGCCAGCAAATGGTGAAACTGATAGACAAAGCCCAAATGCCGATTACGCCAATCGCCACGGTCAACCTCGTTTAAGGCCGAAAAATCACGACCCATCAGCGTCACGCTGCCACTGCTCGGCTTATCCAAACCGCCCAACAAATGCAGCAAGGTGCTTTTACCGGAGCCGGAAGCGCCGACGATAGCGACGGTTTCACCGGCAGCAATCGTCAGATCGACAGCGCTCAAGACATTAACATCCAGCCCACCACGGAAGACCTTGCCCAGCCCACGCGCTTGCAGAATCAAATTACTCATAGCGCAGCGCCTCCGCCGGATTGACGCGCGAGGCGCGCCAGCTCGGGTAAATCGTTGCCAGCAAGGCGAGTACAAAGGAAATCCCGGTCACGCCCCAGACATCGCCCCATTGCAAATCGGACGGCAAGTCGGAGATGTAATAAACCTCTTTTGAGAGGAATTGCACGCCAAACAGATTCTGGATAAACGGCACCACGACATCGACGTTAAGCGCCAGCGCCACCCCGCCAACAATGCCCATGCCGAGGCCAATGAAGCCGACCAGCGCGCCTTGAATAACAAAAATGCCCATGATCGACAATGGCCGTGCGCCCAAGGTACGCAGAATCGCGATATCCGCCTGCTTGTCAGTCACCGCCATGACCAGCGTGGACACCAGATTGAAGGCTGCCACCGCGACGATCAACGAGAGGATGATGAACATCATGTTCTTCTCGATCTGCACAGCTCGGAAGAAATTGGCGTGGCTTTTGGTCCAGTCGCTGATGTAGGCGTCGGCATTGACCATACCGGCCAGTTCGCGTGACACACGTGGTGCCATGAACAGGTCATCGACCTTGAGCCGGACGCCAGTCACGCGGTCTTCCATCTGGTAAAGCTTTTGCGCATCGCTGATATGAATCAGCGCGAGACCGCTATCGTATTCATACATGCCGACTTCAAAAATACCGACAACGCGGAAAGACTTGAGGCGCGGCACGACACCCGCCGGGGTAACGGTGCCTTGCGGGGCGATCAGGGTGACTTTGTCGCCGGTAAAAACCCTTAAAGAGCGCGCCAGATCGGCACCGAGCACGACGCCGAATTCACCAGCCCGCAGATCATCAAGGCTGCCGCTTTTGATCGTCTTGCGAAAATCGGCAACGCGATCTTCCATCTCCGGCTCAATGCCGCGCACCAGCGAGCCTTTGACGGTGCCATCCACCGTAAACATGGCTTGCGATTGCACATAAGGCGCCGCTTCGCGAACCGCCGGATGCTGCTTGGCCTG
>JAQTZQ010000197.1 GCA_028687645.1 Rhodocyclaceae bacterium | reverse complement strand
CCGGTCAGGGTGCCGAGGCGAATCGCGTCATCGAGCAGGGGACGCAGTTTCATGATCGTGCCGGGTTTTACATCGGCGAAAAAGGATGGTGAAAAAACGCCGATGCCGGCGTAGGTGAAGGTTTGCTTAGCGTTGGCGTAAATGACTTGCTGGAAGCCCTCTCCCCCAGCCCCTCCCCCGCTTGGGGGGGAGGGGAGTAAGGAGAAATCGCCGCCGGTGTGGTGCGCCGGGTTTTCGACCATGACTAAATGGGCATTTGTTACGGTCAACGTCGAAAAATGGCTGAAATTTATGTCGCAATAAACGTCGCCGTTGACCACCAGAAATGGCTCGTTGCCGAGTAGCGGCAGGGCGGTGGCGATGCCGCCGGCGGTTTCCAGCGCGCCCGGTGGTTCGGGTGAATACTGGATGTGCAGGCCCCATTGCGAGCCATCCCCCAGCGTTTGCTCGATTTGCGAACCAAGGTGGGCGTGATTGATAACGATTTCCTTGAACCCCGCCGCCGCCAGTCGTTCCAGGTGCCAGACGATGAGCGGCTTGCCGCCGGCCACCAGCAAGGGCTTTGGTGTGTGGTCAGTGAGCGGACGCATGCGTTCGCCGCGGCCGGCGGCGAGGATGAAGGCTTTCATTTTGCGCTTAACGCCGATAACCGATCTGCTCAGTATTGCCTTCCAGCGTGTCGAGCAGGTTGACCAGGGGTTTGAGCTGGACGTAGCGGTGCGCCGTCTTGCGCGCGTAGTTCATGAAACGCGGCAGGTCTTCGCTGTATTTTTCCTTGCCGTCGCGGTACTTGAGGCGGCAGAAGATGCCGAGCACTTTAAGATGGCGCTGCAGGCCCATCAACTCGTAATCACGCCAAAAATCGCCGAAGTCGGCACGCACCGGCAAACCGGCGGCGCGGGCTTTTTCCCAGTAACGCACGACCCAGTCGATTTCCTGCTCTTCTTCCCAGGAAATGAAGGCGTCACGGAAGAGCGAGACAACATCGTAGGAAATTGGCCCATACACCGCATCCTGAAAATCGATGATGCCTGGCGTCAGGCGCGCTGCGCTTTCGACCAGCATCAGGTTGCGCGGCATGAAGTCGCGGTGGGTGAAAACTTTCGGCTGTGCCAGGGCGCTGTTGATCAGGTATTTGAAGGTCCGGTCGAGCATGGACTTTTCGGTATCGTTCAACTGATAGCCCAAGTGGCGACCGATGAACCATTCCGGGAAAAGATCGAGTTCGCGGCGCAGCAAAGTCGCATCGTAAGGCGGCAGGGTGCTGGCCTTGGACGAGAGTTGCCATTGCACCAGCACATCGAGTACCGGGCGCATCAGCATGTTAGCCAGCGATAAATCAGCATTCAGCGCATCGAGATAGCCGATACGGCCAAGGTCGGTGAGGACCAGAAATCCGTTTTCAAGGTCTTGATCGAGAATGCGCGGCGCAGCCAAATCTGCTTTGGCGAGCAGACCAGCGACGTGGATGAAGGGTTTGCAATCCTCTTTTTCGGGTGGCGCGTCCATCAAAATGCGCGTCGTGCCATCCGGCCAGGTCAGGCGGAAATAGCGGCGGAAGCTGGCATCTGCCGAGGCTGGGGTGATCTGGACGGATTGATCGGGAAAGCGACTGGCAACCCAGTCGGTAACAAGTTGATCGCGCGGCATGGGTTCCATAAGCGGCTAGGGTTTGCTTCGTTGTAAAATGCTTGGATTTTAACACTCGGGCATCGGCTGTTCCGGTCCCAAACCTATACTGAATGCCTTGATGCCCGGTTTCGCCCGCCGCCCGATCACTATTTTTGTTTGCTGTCTGTTCGCCGCAATTCCTGTCAGCGTTGCCGCCGCCGATTCGGATGCGTCGTCCGAATCGGCCGTCAAGCTGCGTCCCGAGCGTAAATTCAATGTTTTGGGTAAGACCGGCACAAGTGCCAGCGCAGCGAATATCGGTATCAACAACCCGGTGGTGTTGAAGAAAAATGATAGTTATCCGACTTTTGTCATTGCTGATCAGATCGAAGGGCGAGCGAATGAAGAGGCGGTGGCGACGGGGCGAGTAGAGCTGCGCAAAATCGATACTCAGATGTTCGCCGACAAAATCACCTATTGGCCGCTGGAGGATGAGGTTGAGGCGATCGGCAAGGTGCGTATGTTGCAGGACGGTCTGGAGCTTGATACCTCCTATCTGCGGATGCGCATGACGGAGCAGATAGGCTTTTCCGGCGAGCTTGATTACCGGATGCAGAAATTTGTTGAGAGCAAGTTTTATCAGGCGGTGGGGGTTGTCCCGGTAGCAGCCACCTCAAACACTTCCGTCTCAAGTGCACCAATGATGGCCAATGTGGCCAATAGTTACGGCTTGCCAACCGCGCAGCCTGGTCGCCGTGCGACAGAAGGCAATGGTCACGCCGAACGGGTGGATTTCGAGGGCGAAAACCAGATCCGTTTGAGAGATGCCACGTATTCAACCTGCAAGCCGGATGACACGGCCTGGTATCTCAAGGGGTCACAGGTTCATCTCGATTATGACGAGGATGTTGGCGAGGCCAGGCATGCCTCGGTGTGGTTTTTGGGGGTGCCGATTTTCTATTCGCCAGTGGCCAGCTTTCCACTCAATCAACAGCGTAAATCCGGCTTTTTACATGCCAGTTTTGGCACTACCACCAATACCGGTCTGGATTACACCATTCCTTATTACTGGAATATCGCGCCCAACTATGATGTGACGTTCAATCCGCGTTATATGAGCAAACGCGGAATACAGCTTGGCGCCAACATCAATTATCTCGATTACAACTACAGTGGCCGCACCCGGCTGGAATACATGCCCGATGACAAAATTGCCGGGCGCGATCGCTATGGTTACAACATCCAGCATCAGCACAATTTTGGCCGAGGTGTCTCTGGTTTGATCAACTGGAATGGTGTTTCCGATGATGCCTACTGGGAAGATCTTTCATCGAAACTGCTGGAAACCTCACAGGTTCAGATTCCCCAGCAATTGCAACTGGCCTACGCGCCGTCGCCCTGGTTACAGACGACGATGATGGTGCAGCGCTATCAAACCTTGCAGACCGATGCAGCCAACCCGGTGGAGCGCCCCTATTTTCTGGAGCCGCAGCTCAATATTCTCGGCTTCCGGCCCAATCTCATGAAGACCGACCTGGCAGTGATCGGCCAATTTACCCGCTTTGCGAATCCGGAAAAAATCCAGGCAGATCGCGCCGTGCTTTATCCGCAGATTTCACTCCCCATCGTGCACCCCGCCTTCCAGATCACACCCAAGATCGGTTTGCACATGACGCAGTATTCCTTGAGCGACGTCGAAAATTTTGCCATGAACGGCATGAGTGCAGCGCCGCCAGATTCGATCAGTCGCACCTTGCCGGTGCTTTCGCTGGATTCCACCGTGATTTTTGAGCGCGAGAGTAAATTTCTCGATCTCGGTTACATCCAAACCCTGGAGCCTCGGCTCTACTACGTCAACATTTCTTACAAAGATCAGCAGCAGATCCCGGTTTTTGATTCTGGTTTGACGGACTTTAATTTTGCCCAGATATTTTCCGAGAATCGTTATAGCGGCTTCGACCGGATCAACGATGCCAATCAGCTGACGGCGGCAGTAACAACCCGCTTTCTTGATGCTGATACGGGTGTTGAACGCTTCAAGGCGATGGTAGGGCAGCGCTACTATTTTTCCGATCAGCGCGTGACTTTGCCGGGCGAAACACAGCGCAACACCAATCTCTCAAATCTGATTGCCGCTTTTAATGGCCTTGTTTTGCCCAAGACCTATGCCGACGCCGCCATTGAATACGACTACGATTTGCAAGAGGTTGATCGTTTTTCTGTAGGCGCCCGTTTCCAGCCGGATTTTGGCAAGGTGATCAGCGCCAGCTATCGTTACACGCGCGATCCGCTGAGTCTGGTGCCGCAGGTTGATCAGATTGACATCGCCGCACAATGGCCGCTTTCGGCGCGCTGGTATGCGGTGGGGCGTTACAACTACTCGTTGCGCGATAGCCAGCCACTTGAGGCCATTGCCGGCCTTGAGTACAACGCGGGCTGCTGGGCGTTGCGTACCGTGGTGCAACGACTTTCAGCGGTATCGAGCACGATCGAACCGAATGCCAGTTTCTTCTTGCAGCTTGAGCTGAACGACCTAGGCAGCATTGGTTCCAACCCGATCAGTCTGCTTCGTCGTACTATTCCGGGCTACGGAAAAATTAATGAACTGCCCAGCTCGGGCAGCCTGCTGACCACACCATGACCACTATGCAAATCCTCTCTCGTATTATTTTTGTCTTGCTCTTTTGTGTTGGGCTTGGCGCCGGGCCGGCAAGCGCCGCCGCTGAGCCATTGGAGGCGGATCGTATCGTCGCGCTGGTTGGCGATGAAGTCATTACTGCCTTTGAATTACGCACCCGGTTGGCCACGGCGTTGCAGCAGTTGAAGAAGCAGGGGACTCCCCTGCCGCCGCAAAATGTGCTGGAACAACAGATGCTGGAACGCTTGATCATGGATCGCGTCCAGTTGCAGTTTGCCAAGGAGTCCGGGATGCGGATTGACGACATCCAGCTGGATCAGGCCATCGGCCGCATTGCCGCCAGCAACAAGTTGTCGCCGCAGCAATTCCGGGCGGTGCTGGAAAAGGATGGTGTTGAATACAGCAAATTTCGTGAAGAAATCCGCTCTGAAATGATCGTGACCCGCCTGCGCGAGCGCGAGGTGGAGAGCAAGTTGGTGATTTCCGATGGCGAAATTGATAATTATCTGGCCAATCAGGTAGCGACAGGCAGTGGCGAAGAGTACCAGGTTGCGCACATTCTGCTGCGTGCGCCCGAGTCTGCCAGCCCGGAGCAATTGCAAAAGCTGCGTCTGCGTGGTGAGCAGGCACAACAGCGGGCTAATGCCGGTGAGAACTTTGCCGAACTGGCGGCAGCCTTTTCCGATGCTCCTGATGCGCTCAAGGGCGGAGATCTTGGCTGGCGCCCATTGGCCCGCATGCCGGCCATTTATGCGGATGCAGTGAGCAAGCTGGGGGCTGGCGGCGTTAGTGAATTGCTGCGTTCTTCGGCGGGTTTTCATGTGATCAAGTTGCAGGGCAAGCGCGGCGGAACGGTGGTCGCCTCGGTGCAGCAAACCCGTGCCCGCCATATCCTGATTCGAGTCAACGAGATCGTTTCCGCATCCGAGGCCCGGCACAAGTTGGAGACGGTCCGTGAGCGCATTGCCAATGGTGTTGATTTTGCTGAGCAGGCGCGCCTCTTTTCGCAGGACGGATCAGCACCCAAAGGGGGAGATCTGGGCTGGATAAACCCAGGTGATACCGTACCGGAATTCGAGCGCGCCATGGACGCGCTCAAGGATGGGGAGCTGAGCCCGGTCGTTCAGTCACCATTCGGCATGCACCTGATTCAAGTCAGCGAACGTCGCCAGCGCGATGTCTCCGCCGAACGCCAGCGCGGCGTTGCCCGTCAGGCGTTGCGCGATCGCAAGTTGGATGAAGCCTATCAGGACTGGTTGCGCCAGTTGCGTGATCGCACCTACGTTGAAAACCGTCTGCAAGAACAATAATGTTGCCGATTATTGCAGTCACTAGCGGCGAACCCGCCGGTATCGGGCCTGAGCTTTGTTTGCGTTTGCTGGGTTACGAGGGGGCCGCCCGGCCGGTGATTTTGGGGGATCGTGATTTGCTTCAGGCGCGGGCGCAAGCGCTTGGTTTGAACATTGGCTTTCGAGATTTTTGCCCTAAAAACCCGGTTGACCGTAATACTTTGGAAATTCTCCACCTGCCGCTGGCTGTACCGTCCACGGCGGGAGAATTGAACGCCGCCAATGGCCCCTATGTACTGGCCCTGCTGGATCGTGCGCTGGCGGGCTGTCAGTCCGGCGAATTTGCCGCCATGGCGACGGCGCCGGTGCACAAAGGCGTAATCAACGATGCCGGTGTGCATTTCACCGGCCACACCGAATATCTCGCCGAGAAAACGGCCACGCCGCTGGTCGTCATGATGCTGGCCGGTAACACCGAACACGGCCCTTTGCGCGTTGCTCTGGTGACCACGCATTTGCCCTTGAAAGCAGTGCCGGAAGCGATTACCGCCGAGGTGCTGGAAAAGACTATCCGTATTCTCGATGCTGATCTGCGGCAAAAATATGGCTTGGCCAAGCCGCGCATTCTGGTCACGGGCCTCAATCCGCATGCCGGCGAAGGTGGCTATCTTGGCAGTGAAGAAATCGAGGTCATCACACCCGTATTGGAAAAACTACGGGCTGAAGGCATGCTCCTGAGCGGTCCTTATCCGGCTGATACCCTATTCACCCCGCCGATTCTGGCGCAAGGCGATGCGGTGCTGGCCATGTATCACGACCAGGGTTTGACGGCGCTCAAATACGCCACCTTTGGCCGGGGGATCAACGTCACGCTGGGTTTGCCGATTATTCGTACCTCGGTCGACCACGGCACCGCGCTGGAACTGGCCGGCACGGGCCGCGC
>JAQTZQ010000196.1 GCA_028687645.1 Rhodocyclaceae bacterium | reverse complement strand
TGGAAAAAACCCCGCCCGAACTCGGTGCCGACATTGCCGAACGTGGCATGGTGCTGACCGGTGGTGGCGCTCTGTTGCGCGACCTCGACCGTCTGCTGATGGAAGAAACCGGCCTGCCAGTCGTCGTCGCCGATGAGCCGCTGATCTGCGTGGCGCGTGGATGCGGCCTGGCGCTGGAGAAGATGGACAAGCTCGGCAGTATTTTTGCTTCGGATTGATTTGAGGCAAAGCGGATAGTCAATCGTGGCCGGCATCGACCACGCTCCCCCTCCGTTCTTCAAGCAAGGGCCGGCGCCGCTGGCCCTTCTAACTTTATATATCGCCCTTTCTGTGGCGATATTTGTTGTCGACCTGCGCATGCATAGTCTCGACCTGGTGCGTCAAAGCATCTCCCTGCTCGTCGACCCGCTTCAGCGCGTTGCACAAACCCCGGGCAGTCTGGTCGATTATGCGGCCTACTACCTGCGAGGTATTCAGGCACTGGAAGTTGAGAACAGAGAACTAAAGCACGCCAAGCTAACCACCGCACCCGATTTACAACGCCTGGCCCAGGTCGAGGCCGAAAACGAACGTCTGCGCAAGCTCCTGTCCGTCAAGGAACGCGAAAAGGCGCAAGGGCAGGTAGCGCAGATTCTTTACACCACCCGCGACCCCTTCTCCCGTCGCGTCATTATCGACAAAGGGCAACAATCCGGCATCGTCGCCGGCCAACCGGCTATTGATGAGGCCGGCGTTGTCGGACAGGTGACACGAATATTTCCGTTCTCGGCGGAAATCACGCTGATTACCGACAAGAATCAGGCGGTACCGGTACAAATTATCCGCAGCGGGCAGCGCTCCGTCATCTTCGGACTCGGTAACGGCCAACTGGAATTGCGCTACATGCCGAACAACGCCGATGTGCAGGTCGGTGATGTACTGGTTACGTCAGGGCTCGACAGTATCTACCTGCCAGGATTTCCAGTTGCCAAAGTCATCAATATCGAACGCGACAACGCCTATTCGTTCGCCAGAATTTTCTGCGCACCAATTGCCGGGGTCGAAAACTTTGGTGAACTAATGGTGCTTACGCCGCGCGAAGCCATTCCCCCAGCGCCACCTGAGGCAAAAGCCAAAAGCGACGATGACACCGGAAATGGCATACGCCGGAAAAAGCAGCGCGCTGCAAAGGCCAAGTAATGCAACCCAGCAACGCATCCTCGCGCATCCTCCAGCCGGTTCGCCCATGGTTCATTTTTTTCAGCCTGATCATGGCGCTGCTGCTTAATTTTTTACCTACCGCCCACTGGCCCGGCGTACCGGACTGGGTAGCACTGGTTTTGTGCTTCTGGAGTGTCCGTGAGTTTCGCCGCGTGGGCATGGGTTGGGCCTTTGTTCTCGGCTTGCTGATGGATGTCGCCGACGGCTCGATTCTCGGCCAACACTGTTTCGCCTACGTATTGCTGGCCTACGCCAGTGCTGCCTTATCGCGCCGCCTGCTGTGGTTCCCACTTTTGCAGCAAGCCTTGCAAGTACTGCCTTTGCTGGTACTGTGTCAGGCGGTTCAACTCGCCATGCGTTTGCTGGTGGGTGGGGATTTCCCTGGCTGGAGTTACTTTGTCGGCCCGCTGATTGCCACCCTGTTGTGGATTCCCGCCACATTTGTCCTGCTTCTGCCGCAATACCAGCCGGTTGAGCAAGATCCGAATCGTCCGATTTAACGAGTATCTGGCCGTGAGCGATTTTCACAACCCGGATGCTGACATTCCCCGCTTCCGTTTTCGACTCGGATTCACGGCGGCGTTGGTCTTGCTGGGCTTTGGCATTCTGTTTGGCCGCTTCGTCTGGTTACAAATAATTCAGCATGACTTTTACCGCACGCGGGCTGAAGATAACCGTATCGCACTCATCCCCATCGTGCCTAACCGGGGGGTAATTACTGATCGCAATGGCGTGGTAATGGCGCGTAATTACTCCGCCTTCACGCTTGAAATTACCCCCTCGCAGGTTGATGATCTTGAGGCCAGCATCAATACTTTGAGCGAACTCATCGATATTCAGCCCAAAGACCGCAAACGCTTCAAGCGACTGATGGATGAAGCCAAAAATTTCGAGTCAATTCCCATTCGTACCCGCTTGACTGACCGCGAAGTCGCGAAATTTGCGGCCCAGCGCTATCGCTTCCCGGGGTTTGAGGTCAAAGCCCGACTGTTTCGTCAGTACCCACTCGGCCATACCGCCTCCCACGCAGTCGGCTATATTGGCCGGATTACTGATCGTGACCTCAAATGGATAGAGGAATCCGAAGCGCAAGCCAATTACAAAGGCACCGACCACATCGGTAAAACTGGTCTTGAGCAACGCTACGAGTTTGAATTGCATGGCCAGACGGGTTACGAAGAAGTCGAAATCGATGCCGGCGGTCGTGCAGTGCGCAGCCTCAAACGCATTCCTCCAGTTTCGGGTAACAATTTGCAGTTGACCCTGGATGTCAAATTGCAGGAAATTACCGAAAAGGCTTTCGGTGAGCGTAAAGGCTCTGTCGTCGCCATCGAACCTGCAACGGGGGGGATTCTGGCGCTGGTTTCCAATCCGACTTACGATCCCAACATGTTCGTCGATGGCATCACGCCAGAAAACTGGAAGGAATTGAACGAACATCCGAGTAAGCCGATGATCAATCGCGCGATTAACGGCGCCTATCCGCCTGGCTCGACTTTCAAACCTTTCATGGCATTGGCGGCATTGGAAATGGGCAAGCGAACCCCGCATCAGGCGATCAGCGATCCTGGCTATTTCACATTCGGCAACCACACCTTTCGCGATGACAAAAAGGGAGGACACGGGATTGTGGACATGCACAAGTCGATTGTTCATTCCTGTGACACCTATTACTACGTGCTCGCCAATGATATGGGCATCGACAACATTGCCAAATTTATGGCCCAACTCGGTTTTGGTCAGCGCACAGGGGTTGATCTCGGCAAGGATGATTCGAGTGAATCCAAAGGGGTATTGCCTTCGCAGGCGTGGAAGAAGCAACGCTTCAAAAAGCCGGAACAGCAAAAATGGTATGCCGGCGAAACCATTTCCATCGGCATTGGCCAAGGCTATAACGCCTACACGCCGATCCAACTGGCGCAGGCCACGGCTGTTTTGGCCAACAATGGCGTGATGTTCCGCCCTCACTTGGTGCGCAATATTGTTGATGCCAAAACCGGCGAAAAACGCTTGATCGAGCCAGAGCCCTTGCGTGACCTGAAGCTCAAACCGCAAAATATCGACGTAATTCGCCGCGCCATGGTCGGGGTCAATACCGAAGGCACCGGTACCCGGGCATTTGCCGGCGCTGGGTACCAAGCTGCCGGCAAAACCGGAACGGCTCAAGTTTTCTCGCTCAAAGGTGGGCAATACAAGGAGAGTGCGATCAAAAAAGAATTGCGCGATCACGCGCTCTTTATCGCCTACGCCCCCGCTGAAGACCCAAAAATTGCCCTTGCCGTACTGGTCGAAAACGGTGGATTCGGTGCCCAATCGGCAGCGCCAATCGCGCGCATGGTGCTCGATTATTATCTGCTGGGCAAATACCCGAAGGGTGCAGCAGTAGAAGACAGCGCCGCGCTTGAAGCGGACGAGCACGAGTGATTGAGCCATGATTGATGTTATCAGCAGCATCAAGCGCGGCTGGCTCAATGCCATTCGCCACATTGATTTCCCGCTCTTGCTGATCACCATGGCAATCATGGCTATCGGCCTGGCCACCGTCCATTCAGCAACACTGGATGCCAACGAACGCATGCTCTCGCAGGCTGGCAACATGGGTGTGGCGATGGTCATCATGTGGGTTGTAGCGCGTATTCCTCCCCAAAAGCTGATGAATTTTGCTATCCCGCTTTATGTCGTCGGCCTGATACTCCTGGTCGCCGTTTTTCTTTTCGGGATCAAGGTCAACGGTGCCAAACGCTGGTTATCCATCGGCTTTACCCGTATTCAACCATCCGAGATCATGAAAATCGCCATGCCACTGATGTTAGCCTGGTATTTTCATAAATTTGAAGCGACCCTCAAGCTGCGTCACTATTTGGTCGCCGCCCTGCTGCTGCTCATTCCCTTCACCCTGATTGCCAAGCAACCGGATCTTGGCACGGCTTTGCTGGTCGGTGCCGTCGGGTTCTATGTACTTTTTCTTGCCGGACTCCCCTGGAAAATCATTGTTGGCCTGTTGACTGTCGCGGGTGCGGCAGCCCCCCTGCTGTGGGGCATGTTGCATGATTACCAACGTAAGCGGGTGATGACCCTGATCGACCCCAGCACCGATCCGCTAGGTGCCGGCTATCACATCATTCAGGCGACGATTGCGATTGGCTCGGGAGGTTCGTTCGGAAAAGGCTATCTCAACGGCACGCAAACACATCTGGAGTTCATCCCGGAGCGCCACACCGATTTCATCTTTGCGGTCTATTCCGAAGAATGGGGACTACTTGGCAACGCCCTGTTGCTGTTTCTTTACACTTTATTAATCGGGCGCGGGATGATGATTTCCGCTGCCGCCGTGACGCCTTTTTCTCGCTTGCTAGCCGGGGCGATTACCCTGGGCTTCTTCACCTACGCCTTTATCAACATGGGCATGGTCAGCGGCATTCTGCCAGTAGTCGGCGTTCCGCTGCCCTTCATGAGCTACGGTGGCACGGCGCTGGTCACGCTATTTCTCGGCATTGGCATCCTGATGTCGATCGAAACCCATCGCATGATGGTCAAAAAATGATGCGCCGTTTAGCCGCCACGATCAGCGTCGCGCTAATGTCAGCCTGCAGCAGTGTGCCAACGCCGCCAACGCATACGGTTACGGTCGACGCCCAAAAAGGGCCAATATTCAAGGGCAAAACGCCGACCCGAAAATCCACAGCGGTGCTCAAAAAGGGCGGCGGTTTCTACAAGGACGATGGCCCGGGCGACGACATCCCGGATGGTCTTGACGATATTGCCGATGCTGAGCCGAAGTGGGAGCCGTTGCACAAACCGGCTACCCGACCGTACGTCGTTCTGGGCAAGGAATACATCCCGAATACCAGCGTCAAACCCTACAAGGCACGCGGGATCGCCAGCTGGTATGGCAAGAAATTTCACGGCCAGAAGACCTCGATTGGCGAGCCCTACAACATGTTCGCCATGACCGCCGCCCACACCACGCTGGCGCTACCCTCCTACGTGCGAGTGACGAGTGTACAGACGGGGGAATCGGTGGTTGTACGGGTGATTGATCGCGGCCCGTTTCACGCCGACCGGATCATCGATCTCTCCTACACCGCCGCCTACAAACTTGGTTTGATCGACGGCGGCAGTGGGCAAGTTGAGGTTGAGGCAATCATTCCGGGCGAAGCCACTTCAACCACATACGCTCAGCTTAAACCACCGCCGCCGCCTGGCGAGGCGGATGAACTTGAGCAATTGGCTCAACGCATGAGCCGGGAAGAGCTGCCGCTACAAAATGCCTCCGCACTCAACAGCGCCTCAAGCAGCAGCGGCATTTATCTGCAACTAGGCGCTTTCGCCAATATCGACAATGCAGAAAATCTGAAAAACCACCTGATGCGAGAATTGGACTGGCTACTTGAGCCGATGCACGTTCAAGCCGCAGCCGGGATTCATCGCCTGCATCTCGGGCCCTACGCCAGCCGTACTGAAGCTGAGAAGATAGCCGAGAAAATCCGTGCCTCGCAGGGCTTGAAGCCTACGCTCTTCATTCGCTGAGTTTTAGTTTGCGGCGCTTGTCGTACTGACGGTAGCGACCACGACATTGCCACAGCCTCGATATTCAATCTGCGAAAAACTGATCAACCTGGCCATTGCTATACCGCGCCCATTGGGGTCAAAAGCCCGACCAGGATCAAAAGCGAGATATTGTTGCCAGTCAAACCCCGCACCTTGATCACTGATGGTGAACACCACCCCGCTAGCCTCTCGCTCTGCCTTGACCCGCGCTACTCGCCCGGCAAACTGCGGCAGGTGCATGCGACGCTGGATTTCCGCCTCCCACTCACCGTCCTGTTTAAGCAAGGATTTTTCCTGATAGCTGATGCCCAGATTGCCATGCTCAATCGCATTGACCATTAAATCCGCCAAGCCAGGCGCCGCAGTATCAGGAAGCGGACACATGGCAGCGAGCACCGGGATCAGACGCCCCACCTCATCGAGTGAAGCAAACTCATACTCGACGCTGCGCATCAGCTTTTGCGCATCCTCCAGCAGCACAGCGCGATTGAGCAACTGCAGGCGGCCACGGCGATCATTCAGCGCCGCCCGCACAATCGAGGTCAGCGCCTCCGGCTCATAGGGCTTGGTCAGATAGTAATAAGCTCCAGCCTCCAGCCCCTGCCGAACCTGATCCGGCGATGAGGCAGCGGTTTGCATGATGACCGGAATGTTGGCAAAACGACTTTCATGCTTCATGCGCCGCAGAAATTCCATGCCATCCAGATTGGGCATCATGCGGTCGAGAACAATCAA
>JAQTZQ010000195.1 GCA_028687645.1 Rhodocyclaceae bacterium | reverse complement strand
ACCGGCACGCGATTGTGCGGATTGATCGCCGCCAGATCCTCTGGCTTGTTGAACATATCAACATCAATCACCTGAAAGTCCATGCCTTTTTCAAACAGGACGATGCGGCAACGATGGCTGAAAGGACAGGTAGTACCTGAGTAAAGATTCATCATTTGTGGCAACTCTTAAAATGAGATTCGGCACCGGGGGCCGGCCTAAGCCAAACCCGCGATGCCGTTAGCTAATTCCCTAAGGATTAGTGAATGTCTTTCCAGTATTCTTTCTTCAGTGCGTAAGCAACAACGAAGAGCAAGGCAAGGAAAGCAAGAACAAACAGGCCAAGGGTCCGGCGAAACTCTTGTTGCGGCTCAGCCATCCAGACCATAAATCCAACCAAGTCAGAAACCGCCTTGTCGAACTCGGCGGGTGCCATCTGACCCGGAACGACCAGTTCAAGCTTGTGCGTTTCGTGATTCAGCACTTGCGAGCCCTGCAATCCGTAAAGCACATGCGGCATACCGACGTTTTCGAAAATGACATTGTTCCAGCCAGTCGGACGATTTTCATCGGTGTAGAACGAACGCAGATAGGTGTACAACCAATCAGCACCCGCACCCGCATCACCCAACTCACCGCGAGCACGAGCAATGATGGTCAGATCCGGCGGCGTCGCGCCAAACCATTGTTTCTGCTCGTCATGACGAGCAGCAACCGTCATCAGGCTACCGATCTTGTCGGACGTAAACATCAGGTTTTCTTTCACTTGCTGCTCGGTCAAACCCAGATCAACCAGGTTCTTGTAGCGCATGTAAGAAGCACCGTGACAATTCAGGCAGTAATTGACGAATAGCTTGGCGCCATTCTGCAAGGATGCCTTGTCACTTACCGAACCCGGCCACTTGTCAAGATGCACAACGGCACCACTGGCAAATGCCATGATCGGCGCGAACAGCAATGCGATCAGGAATTTTTTCATTTTATCCATCCTCACTTCATCGTCACACGGTCAGGAACCGGCTTGAATTTATCCATGCGTGACCACCAAGGCATACCTAGGAAGAAACCAAAGTAGAAAACCGTGCACACTTGCGAAACCAGCTCGCCCATCGGAGACGGGGACAAGGTGCCCAGATAACCGAGGATGAAGAAGCAGATCACAAAGAGAGTCAGCATGACTTTGGTAATCGGGCCGCGGTAGCGGATCGACTTGACCGGGCTACGATCAAGCCACGGCAGGAAGGCAAAGATAACGACCGAGGCACCCATTGCAACCACACCCCAGAACTTGGCATCTAGACCGAAGAAGTTCCAAACGATTGCACGCAGGATGGAGTAGTAAGGCGTGAAGTACCAGACTGGCGCAATGTGGTTAGGCGTTTTCAACGGGTCAGCCGGATAGAAATTCGGCGTTTCCAGGAAATAGCCACCACCCTCTGGTGCGAAGAACATGACCAGCGAGAAAACCATCAGGAAGACGACTACGCCAACAATATCCTTGACCGTGTAGTAAGGGTGGAACGGGATACCGTCGCGTGGAATTCCATGCTCATCCTTATTGGCCTTGATCTCGACACCATCGGGATTGTTCGAGCCCGTTTCGTGCAGCGCAAGAACGTGAGCGGCAACCAAACCAACCAGAACCAGCGGGAAAGCAATGACATGGAACGAGAAGAAGCGGTTCAGCGTTGCATCACCGACAACGAAATCGCCCCGAATCAGGATGGAAAGGTCGTTACCAACAACCGGAATCGCACCGAACAGATTAACGATCACCTGCGCGCCCCAGTAAGACATTTGTCCCCACGGCAACAGATAGCCGAAGAAAGCCTCGCCCATCAGAACCAGGAAAATGCCTACACCAAATAGCCAGGTCAACTCACGCGGCTTGCGATACGAACCGTAGAGCAGGCCACGGAACATGTGCATGTAGACCACGATAAAGAAGGCCGAGGCGCCGGTCGAGTGCATGTAGCGAATCAACCAGCCGCCGGGCACATCACGCATGATGTATTCGACAGAGGCAAACGCAATTGGTACGCCACTCGCATTCAAAGCCGCATCAGGCTTGTAATGCATGACCAGAAAAATACCGGTGACAATCTGAATGACGAGCACCAGAAGCGCCAGTGAGCCAAAGAAATACCAAAAATTGAAGTTTTTCGGGCAGTAGTACTCGGAAAGATGACCTTTCCACAAAGACGTTGCCGGAAAACGGGCATCAACCCACTCAAGGGCATTGCCAGCCAATGAGCCATCAGACTTGTATTTTTCGAAAGTTCCGCCAGCCATGTTTATGCTCCCTTTTTGTCTTCGCCGATCACGATACGGGTATCAGTGAGATACACGTGCGGCGGCACTTCGAGATTGGTCGGGGCAGGCTTTGCTTTAAAAACGCGGCCGGCAAAATCGAAGGTTGAGCCATGACACGGGCAGAGAAAGCCCCCTAGCCAATCAGCGCCCATCCCTTCATCAGCACCCGCTTTGAACTTTGACGAAGGCGAGCACCCAAGATGAGTACAAATCCCCACAACCACTAAAATCTCTGGCTTGATTGAACGCGTATCGTTCTTGGCATAAGTGGGCTGCTGTTCCTTTTCCGACTTGGGATCAGCAACCTGATCAGCGAGCTTCGGTAAAGTATCCAACATTTCTTTGGTGCGATTGATGATCCAAACTGGCTTGCCACGCCATTCGACAGTCATCATCTGTCCGATTTCAAGCTTACTAATATCGACTTCAACCGGAGCACCTGCTGCCTTGGCACGCTCGGAAGGAAGCAAGCTGGAGACAAACGGAACAAGCGCTGCTACTGCGCCCGCTCCGCCGACGGCTGCGGTGGCAACGATAAGATTCCGTCTGCCGCAGTCCATTTTTCCTTGATTGCTCATTACGCTGACCCCTAAAGGAATTGGATGGGATAAATAACAAAACTCTTATTATACTTCAGCTAACAAGTAGATTAAAAGCTGCGGCACCGAGGAATTTAGTCGGCTGCGCCTCTGCGCTCGCGCATGGCTTGAGCCAAAGTTCCGCTGTCGACATATTCCAGTTCCCCCCCAACAGGTACGCCACGAGCAATGCGCGTCACGCGCACCCCTTTTTGCCCCAAGAGCACAGTCAAATAATGTGCCGTCGCCTCACCTTCATTGGTAAAGTTGGTCGCTAGTACGACCTCCCGCACCTCACCATCAAGCACTCTGCTCACCAATCGTTCAAGACCTAGCTCGTGGGGCCCAACACCATCGAGTGGGGATATTTTCCCCATCAAGACGTAGTACAAACCCTTGTAGGCGAGCGTCTGCTCCATCATGTTCATATCAACGGGCGTTTCAACGACGCAAAGCAAGGTCCGATCTCGACGAGAAGACGCGCAGCGCTCGCAGATGTCCGCCTCCGTGAACGTATTACAGCGCTGACAATGACGCACTGCCTCCAAGGCATGCAAAAGTGATTGCCCCAGGCACTGGGCACCCTTGCGATCGCGCTGCATCAAATGGTAGGCCATACGCTGCGCCGATTTAGGCCCAACACCCGGCAAACATCGCAGGGCTTCAATCAGAGACTCAAGCCCCGAGGAAGTCACGAGTATTTAGAAAGGTAATTTAAAGCCAGCCGGCAAATTAAGTCCTGATGCGAAGCCGGACATTTTTTCCTGACTCATGGCCTCGCCGCGTCGAACAGCGTCATTGATGGCAGCCGCAATAAGATCCTCAAGCATTTCACGATCATCCATGACCGATGGGTCAATACTGACGCGCCGAACGTCGTGCGCACAAGTCATGACGACCTTGATCATACCAGCCCCTGCCTGACCTTCAACCTCAACCAGACTCAACTGCTCCTGAGCCTTTTTCATGTTTTCCTGCATCGCCTGAGCCTGCTTCATCAATCCAGCCAAACCACCCTTCATCATTCTGAAATTCCTTTACGCAATAGGTTTAATAGAAGAATCAATCAATGACGCATCGAATAGATCAATTGCATCACGAACAAAAGCATCCTGCTCAACCGAGGACACCGCATGTGCCAGTCGCTCTTGGCGCTCACGACCGGCTGTTGCAGCGGGCGTATCAGTCTCAATTTTGGCCATCTCAAAACGTAGAACGATTGGACGTCCAAGATACTCAACCAAAGCCTGCTGCAACTTCTCCGGTGAAGGTTTCATCTGCAAATGGCCATGAGCGGGCGCAAGACGCAACAAGCAATGCGACTCAGAAAGTTCGCGCAATTCACAATGCTGCGCAAGCTCACGTGCTAGACCTGTCAAATGCAATTCCGCGACCATCAAGTGCCAATCATCGCCACCATCAAGAGGCACGCCCGCTTGACTGGGTATTGGCGGCTCATCAGGACTTGGCAATTTAGCCGGCGAGCAAACAGGAGTCGGCCTCCTGGTATTTAGTGAGGAGATGACGTCACCAACCAATTCCGGACGGAATCCATGCAATCGCAATAAAGTCATTACGAAACCAGCGTACTCGTCAGGCGCTAACGCCAAATCATTTCGCCCGTGAATCACAATTTGATAAGCGAGCTGAACAAACTCCGGAGAAAAACTCTCGGACAAGGAAAGTAAACGGCGCCGTTCCGGTTCGTCATAGTCGATAGCAACAGAAACTGCCTGCACTATTTGCAAATGCATCAGTAGTGACGCTAATTCCTGCAATGCCGCACTAAAAGAAAGACTACGAAGCGCCATATCAGCGGCAATTCGTAACAATTCATCAGCATCTCCCCGAGCGACAGCCTCAAGAATATTGAACAAGAAATCGAGGTCGACCGTACCCAACATTGACCTGACTTGGCTTTCTTCAATACGCCCTGCGCCATGTGCGATTGCCTGATCCAACAAGGAAAGCGCATCTCGCATGCTGCCAGCAGCTGAACGTGCAATCAATCCAAGCGAAGTGTCGTCATAGGCAACACCCTCTGCTTGCAGCACCTGTCCCAAATGCCCGGAAATAGCACTCGGCGGCATCTGCTTAAGATTAAACTGGAGACATCGCGATAAAACGGTGACAGGAATTTTCTGAGGATCGGTTGTGGCAAGAATAAATTTAACGTGCTCAGGCGGCTCTTCAAGTGTTTTCAGCATGGCGTTGAAGGCAGAATTCGAGAGCATATGCACCTCGTCAATCACGTAAACCTTGAAACGACCACGGGTGGGTGCATAAATAGCATTCTCGAGCAGTTGGCGCATCTCATCGACCTTGGTGTTGGTCGCCGCATCAACTTCGAGCAGATCCACAAATCGTCCTGCATCGATTTCCTGGCAAGCCGCGCAATGACCACAAGGTGAAGGGGTAATACCCGATTCACAATTGAGGGATTTAGCCAGAATTCGCGCAATCGTTGTCTTTCCAACCCCGCGGGTTCCAGTGAACAAATATGCGTGATGCAAACGCTGTTCAGCAAGCGCGTGGGTCAGCGCGCGAACAACATGCTCCTGACCAACCAGGGTAGAAAAACTACGCGGTCGCCACTTGCGGGCGAGAACTTGGTAACTCATGCGCCCCCAAACCTGCTAAAAATGAAAGTGGCGAGCCTAACCCCCGGCACTTGCAGTAAGTAGCTGTGGCTGCTTCCTTCCGGACCTGACCCGATTCACCACCCTGCAATGCGGGGAGACCCGCCGAGATAAATTCTAACACAAACGCTGATGAGAGACGCGCATCGGGAAGGGGTATCACGGCAATCGCTTACACAATTTTCATAAATAGCCGAGGGTAATTTTCTGTTCAAGTTTGATCCCGAGGAGTTCAGCCCGGTATTCGGGATGACGATCAGGCGACTTCGATACTGATGCCACCCCGGAAGCCGTTATCTTGCAGGCGCTGGAAGACTTGCTGGGCGGATAAGGGGTGCGCATCAAGCCAGCCGACGATCTGGCCTTTGAAGGGATCAAGCTTGCTGGTCCGCGCCACCTTGGCTTGCGGCGCGTAATCTATGCACACATCTTAGTTAACCACGATCTTTTAGCAAACCCATGGTGAACGAGATGGAATATGAGCAAAACGACGTAGATTGCTCAGGAAGAGAAGGCGGCGGCGTAGTGGTGGCGACAGAGGGCGTCATTGGAGTGGCGCCTTCCGTTTGTTGGCTGAAAAGGTTCCGCAGTGGTCCGTTTTGGACTAAAATAATCGCTATATAAAGGAGGTTCGCCATGTCAATCAATGTGAAATTGTCTGAATCCTTGGTCGATCAGGCCAAGCGATATGCCGCTATTGAGCATCGATCTTTACCGAAGCAGATTGAATATTGGTCGCAAATTGGAAAGATTGCAGAAGACAACCCCGATCTACCCTTTTCGATGATCCGCGATATTTTGATTGCTGATCGAGAAGAGCCGGTTGGTGAATATCAGTTCGGCTAATGCGGATTCTTGTAACCCCAACATTTGAGCGCTCTGCAAAAAAATTACACAAACAGCAGAAGGCTGATCTCGATTTGGCTATCCGCGCTATTGCTGCCGATCCGGCTATTGGTGAGTCCAAAGTGGGAGATTTGGAGGGTATCTCGGT
>JAQTZQ010000034.1 GCA_028687645.1 Rhodocyclaceae bacterium | reverse complement strand
TTCAGGAATTCCTTGAATTGCCCCATCTCGCCCGGCGGCACCTGCATGCCGACCAGCACCCGCCCATAGTCAGCGCCGTGGTTGCGGTAGTGGAAGAGGCTGATGTTCCAGCCGGCGCTCATTTGGGTCAGGAAATTCATCAACGCGCCCGGCTTTTCGGGGAATTCAAAACGGTAGAGCAATTCACTCAAACCATTTTCGCTCGCCTGTGGCGCATGGCCGCCAACCATATGGCGGACATGATTCTTCGCCATTTCGTCATCGGTCAGGTCTAGCGTCGGGTAGCCATGCTTGGTCAATTGCTCAACGAGTTTGTTCGATTCATTACGGTCAACGACCTGAATGCCGACAAAAACATGGGCTTCGCTCGCAGTGTGGTAGCGGTAATTGAATTCGGTAACGTTGCGTTTGCCGATCAGGCCGAGGAATTTTTTGTAAGCCCCCGGTTTTTCCGGCAGCGTTACGGCCAGCACCGCCTCGCGACGTTCGCCAACTTCGGCACGCTCGGCGACGAAGCGCAGGCGGTCAAAATTCATGTTGGCGCCAGACGAGATGGCGATCAGGTTTTTGTCCTTGAGTTTGTTCTTGAGCGCGTACTCCTTGGCCCCAGCCACCGCCAGCGCACCGGCAGGTTCGAGGATCGAGCGCGTGTCTTCAAAAACGTCCTTGATCGCCGCGCAGATGGCGTCGGTGTCGACCAGGATCATTTCATCGACGTATTCCTTGCAAAGGCGGAAGGTTTCTTCGCCCACAAACTTGACCGCCGCGCCATCGGCAAACAAGCCAACCTGCTGCAAGCGCACGCGATGGCCCTTGGCCAGCGACTGGGTCATGGCATCGGCATCCTTGGCTTCAACGCCGATGATCTTGATTTCCGGGCGCAGACGCTTGATGTAAGCCGCCACACCGGCGATCAAACCGCCGCCGCCAACGCAGCAGAAGATGGCGTGGATCGGCCCGTTGTGCCGTGAATGCTGGCGCAGGATTTCCATGGCGATTGTGCCTTGGCCGGCGATCACTTCAGGGTCGTCAAAGGGATGGACGAAGGTGAGCTTCTCGGCTTTTTCAAGCTCAAGCGCGTGTTCAAAGGCTTCGTCGAAAGAATCGCCAAACAAAACCACTTCGCCACCGCGCCGCTTGACGGCATCAACCTTGATCCCCGGCGTCGAAGTCGGCATGACGATCACCGCCCGGCACCCGACCTTGGCGGCTGACATGGCAACACCTTGAGCATGGTTGCCAGCTGAAGCGCAGATCACGCCGCGCTTGAGTTTCTCGGCAGAAAGGCTGGCAATCTTGTTGTAAGCGCCGCGAATCTTGAAAGAAAACACCGGCTGCAAATCTTCACGCTTGAGAATAATCTTGTTGCCGACCCGGGCGGAAAGGTTGCTGGCCAGTTCGAGCGGCGTTTCGATCGCCACGTCGTAAACCTGAGCATTGAGAACTTTTTCGAGATAATCCGGGTGCATGATGCGGTTCTTTAAGGCAAAAGAGGGATTCTACGGGTGGAGTGACCAGCTTGCACGCGCTTCGTCATCATCCACAGACTGAACCCTTGAGCCCATTGTGCAGTCCACCCCAACGCCATGCTGCACTGCAATACGTTAAAATCCATCCATTCACAGATCACCGGCCGCTTCCATGACTGCCCGCCTGCGCGAAATACCTTACAACTACACCTCGTTTTCCGATCGCGAGATCGTCATCCGCCTGCTCGGCGCCGACAACTGGGCGGTGCTCGACGAGCTCCGTTCCGAGCGCGTCACCGGTCGTTCGGCGCGCATGCTTTACGAGGTGCTGGGCGACATCTGGGTCGTGCAGCGCAACCCGTATCTGGAAGACGACCTGCTCGACAATCGTGAGCGGCGCGACGCGCTGGTCAATGCCCTGCACCACCGGCTGTCCGAGGTTGAAAAACGCCGGGCAGCGAGCGAAGGTGAGGACGCTGAACGGGCGGCCAAGGTCAAGCGTCTGGTTGATGCAGCGCGCGACGCGGTCAACCGGTTTGCTGAGCGTTTTGGCGAAACCTACGACTTGCGCCGCAAAGTCATGAAGATTCTCGGCAAGCACACACGCAAGGACAACATCGCTTTCGACGGCCTGGCCCGCGTTTCGCACGTCACCGATGCGACCGACTGGCGCGTTGAATACCCCTTCGTCGTCCTCAATCCGGATACCGAAGAGGAAATCGGCCACCTCGTCCGCGGCTGTATCGAAGCCGGCCTGACCATCATCGCCCGTGGCGGCGGCACCGGTTACACAGGCGGCGCTGTGCCGCTGACCCGCAATGCCGCAGTGATCAACACTGAAAAGCTGATCGACATCGGCCCGGTTGAAGATCTGGTTCTGGCCGGTCATGAGACGCCCTACGCGACGATACGCACCGGCGCCGGCGTGGTGACCGACCGTGTTTCCGAAGCTGCTTCGCTGGCCGGCCGCGTCTTCGCGGTCGATCCGACTTCGGCTTCTGCCTCGTGCATCGGCGGCAACATCGCCATGAACGCCGGTGGCAAAAAGGCCGTGCTGTGGGGCACCGCGCTCGACAACCTAGCCTGGTGGAAGATGGTTGATCCGGACGGCAACTGGCTGGAAGTCGAACGCGTCAACCACAATTTCGGCAAGATTCACGAGCAGGAAAACGTTGAGTTTCGTCTAAAGCGCTTCGACCCTAGCGGCAAGAAGCTGCTTGGTGAAGAAATCCTGACCCTGCCGGGCGCCGCCTGCCGCAAGATCGGGCTGGGCAAGGATGTTACCGACAAGTTCCTCGGCGGCATTCCGGGCGTCCAGAAGGAAGGTACCGACGGCATCATCGTCGCTGCCCGATGGGTGCTGCACAAAATGCCGCCAGTGGCGCGCACGGTTTGTCTCGAATTCTTCGGTCAGGTCCGCGAAGCGGTGCCGGCCATCGTTGAAATTACCGATTACTTCAAGCCGGGCGGTGCAGGGCATGCGGCCGGTGTGCAACTGGCTGGTCTGGAACACCTCGACGAGCGTTACGTGAAGGCCGTCGGCTACGCCACCAAGGCCAAGCGCCATGGTCGACCGAAGATGGTGCTGATCGGCGACCTCGTCGGCCACGACGAAAACGCCGTGATGGCCGCCGCTTCCGAAGTCGTCCGCATGTGCAATTTGCGTGCCGCAGAAGGATTCATTGCGGTCAACGCCGAAACACGTAAGAAATTTTGGCTCGACCGTTCGCGCACCGCGGCTATTTCGCGCCACACCAACGCCTTCAAGCTCAACGAAGACGTTGTCATCCCGCTGCCGCGCATGGGTGATTATTGCGATGGCATCGAGCGCATCAACATCGAGTTGTCGACGCAGAACAAGCTGGCCCTGTGCGACGCGCTAAGCGAATTCCTCAAGGGCGACCTGCCCTTGCACCGCGGTGACACCACTCTCGATACCGACGTGCTGATCGGCGACCGCCAGCAGGCAGCTATCGATTACGTCAACGCCGTGCGTTTGCGCTGGGAATGGCTGCTCGAAAACCTCGACCTGCCGCTGGCCGAAGCCGAATCGCGCTTCGCGTCTTATGGCGTGGTGGCCGGCGAACTGACCAACCGGGCCGAAAATCCGACCTTGTTCCACCGTCTGCAGGATTACTCGGTGCGCACGTCGTGGAAGCAGGAGCTGCATGCCCGGCTGGCCAAGATTTTCGACGGTGGCGTCTATCGTCCGATCATCGAGCGCATCGAAGCGATCCACAAGGAAGTGCTGCGCGGCCGCGTCTTCGTCGCCCTGCACATGCACGCCGGCGATGGCAACGTGCATACCAACCTGCCGGTCAATTCCGATAATTACGAGATGCTGCAGACGGCCAACAAGGCGGTCGAGCGCATCATGCACATCGCCCGCGACCTGGATGGCGTCATTTCCGGCGAACACGGCATCGGCATCACCAAGCTCGAATTCCTGACCGAAGAAGAACTCGGCCCCTTCCGCGCCTACAAGCAGAAGGTCGACCCGGAAGGCCGCTTCAACAAGGGCAAGCTGATGCCTGGCGGCGATCTCGGCAACGCCTACACGCCATCGTTCAGCCTGCTCGGCACCGAATCGCTGATCATGGAGCAGTCCGAAATCGGCAAGATTTCGGACATGGTCAAGGACTGCCTGCGCTGCGGCAAATGCAAGCCGGTCTGCTCGACGCACGTGCCGCGGGCCAACCTGCTCTACTCGCCGCGCAACAAGATTCTGGCCACCTCGCTGCTGGTCGAAGCCTTCCTCTACGAAGAGCAGACCCGACGCGGCATTTCGCTCAAGCATTTCGACGAATTCAACGACGTCGCCGACCATTGCACGGTCTGTCATCGCTGTTTGAAGCCTTGCCCGGTCGACATCGATTTTGGCGATGTTTCTGTCGCCATGCGCAATTTCCTGCGCAAGCAGGAGAAAAAGCGCTTCAGCCCCGGCACCTTTGCGGCGATGACTTACCTGAACCTCAAAGATCCGGCGACCATCAAGCTCATGCGTTTCGGCATGATGGATTTCGGTTTCAAGGCTCAGCGCCTCGCCCACAAGGCGGCCAAGGCTTTGGGGCTGATCCAGGAAACCCGCGCCCATCCACCGGTATCGCTCGGTGCCCCAACCGTCAAAACCCAGATCATCCACTTCCTCAATCGACCGATGCCGGGCAACCTGCCCAAGCGTACCTCACGCGCTTTGCTTGATATCGAAGACGACAAGGTCATCCCGGTCATCCGCAATCCGCACAAGACGACCGAGGAATCCGATGCCGTCTTCTACTTCCCGGGGTGTGGTTCCGAGCGCCTGTTCTCACAGGTCGGTCTGGCAACGCAGGCAATGCTCTACGAAGTTGGCGCCACAACAGTGTTGCCACCGGGCTACCTGTGCTGCGGCTACCCGCAAAACGCCTCCGGTGATGCCGATAAGGGCCAGAAAATCACCACCGACAACCGCGTGCTCTTCCACCGTGTCGCCAATACGCTGAATTATCTCGACATCAAAACCGTGATTGTTTCCTGCGGCACCTGCATGGATCAATTGCAGAAATACCAGTTCGAGAAAATCTTCCCCGGCTGCCGCCTGCTCGACATCCACGAATATTTGATGGAAAAAGGCGTCAAGCTGGAGGGTGTAAACGGTACGCGCTACATGTACCACGACCCTTGCCACACACCAATGAAGGCCTACGCGCCGCTGGCCGTGACCAAAGCACTGATGGGCCAGGAAGTACCGCTGACTGATCGTTGTTGCGGCGACTCCGGCTCCTTCGCCTATTCCCGCCCGGATATCGCCACCCAGGTGAAGTTCCGCAAGCAGCAGGATATCGAGGAGACAGCCGATAAACTGCGCGCCGATGGCTTCACCGGCGACGTCAAAATCCTGACCTCCTGCCCGGCCTGTCTGCAAGGCTTGGCCCGCTATGACGATGATGCCGACACCACGGCAGATTACATCGTCGTCGAGCTGGCCAAGCACCTGCTCGGCGACAACTGGATGTCAGATTATGTTGGCAAGGCCAATACAGGCGGCATCGAACGCGTACTGCTCTGATTTTTCACTTTTTCGTGAAATGCTTCCTGCCTTGGCTGTCTGCGGGCGAGGTATTAATATCTTGTCAAATAATTAATATCGAGTTGGGAGCCAAAAACCGTGGACAATGCAGTCAAGCCCTGTGAGCTTTGCCAAAGCCCAGGCGGGATTGTGCTTTGGGAATCCTCGTTATGTCGCATAGTTCGTGTTGCGGATCCGGATTATCCCGGATTCTGCCGTGTTATCTGGACTGCGCATTCCCGTGAAATGACTGATCTTGAGCCCACCCAACGGCACTACCTGATGACCATCGTTTTTACGGTTGAAGAGGTTCTCCGCGAGTTGCTATCCCCGGACAAGATCAATCTTGCCAGCTTCGGAAACATGACACCACACCTCCACTGGCACGTTATTCCTCGCTGGCAGGACGACCGTCACTTCCCCGAGCCGATCTGGGGGCGTGTGCATGGCAACAAGCCACTATCCCGCACGCCTATTTCTGATCAAATGTTAATCCAGGCACTCAGACTCAAACTGCCTTCTGGAGACCCTCATGCCTGAGCCAACAGCGAATTCCTTACCACTCATAATCCCGGATGTTTCAACTGGTTCTGCCTATTTGGCACGCTTGCCACTGGCCAACCCTGCTGCCGCAGAGCAGCAGTTACTGCGATTTTTAGATGCTCTACTAGCCTCTCCCCCGCAGGCCGATGCCCTGCTGTCCCTGCTGGAGCAAGCGCGTGTTCCGCTATGTTTTGTCGAAGAAGAAATGGCAAGGCGCTACCACAATAAGCCATTGCCACTTGGCAGCGAGGAACACGCAAGCTTTGAACTCGTACTCTCAGCTTGGGAAAAAATGCGTCAGGCCTACGAGCGTTGTGCATTGATGGCAGAACCACTGGTCAAGGATCCCCAGTTTGCTGGATTGATTGCCACTGTTCTGCATCGCTGTTTGTATTACACCGGGATGGTCATTCTTGAGCACTTCCGGGCGCGCCGCGAACTACCTCATGGTATATGGCTGGAATTGCATCGCTATTACAATACCGCGGAGAACTGGGGAGTGGCCTATACCCCGATTGAAGACTCATTGGAAAGCAACCTCCAGGCTACTCATTGTTCTGCGGCTTACGTCACTCTCTTACTGATTGATGTAGCCAGCCCCTACAGTAATTCGGTTCGCAATCTTAATTTGATACGCCGCTGGGCCGGAATGTGGGCGCCGCTGGTTTCAGTGCGCGCCATGGATGATGAGCTAGAGGTTCCACCTTATATCGTCGAATTCAAAAGAGATCTACCCTTGCATGCCAGCAATACCAATGAAAGTATAGGTCTGGATGCTCGCGGCCTCGACACTTCTCGTTTAGGGCTCCAAATGAGCCATATGCTGACCCAACTTCGCCAACGTATGACCCCCTCACAGCTAGGACTCGGCGAAGAAACACCCAGCAACGTTATTAGCCTGCTCGAACACCTCTCCCGACCGTGGACACAGGCCGCCTCACCGCGCCGTTTCCGGCGTTTTGCTACCGAAGGCGGAGCGCGAGTCGCTGTTGGCTTTGAAGCAATGCACTTTCACATTAGCGGGCATGATTTTGTGCAAGCGGATTCTGCGGAAGCTTATTCACGGGATGAATTTAACAAATTATTCACTTTCCGTGATAGCGCAAATCCCAATGCGGCACCAAGTCTTCGTGCAGATCTTGATTTTCCCGTAGACGAATGGTCGGTCATCAATCATTCGGCTAATGGTTTCAGGCTTGCCCGTAGCGTTGCGGGACAAAAAATCACCCACAGTCAGTTGCTGAGTATTTGCCCACACGATGGAGAGCAATTTCTATTGGCCCAAGCAAGTTGGCTGATGGAAGAGAGTGATGGTGGCTTACTCCTTGGTGTTTCTGTACTTCCCGGTTTGCCACAAGGCATCGCAATCCGTCCTCACGAAACCACAAATGGTCAGCATGATCGCTATGTCAGAGCGTTTTTATTGCCAGCGGTAACTGCAATAAGTGAAGATGCCTCGCTTGTTTTACCCAAAGGCCTCTATCAGGCCAGCCGCATCCTTGAAATGCAAATGAATGGCAAGGCCTCCCTGTTTCGCCTGAAGCACCTGCTACAACGTGGCATTGACTTCGATAGAGTAAGCTACGACTCACTTTGATCGATCTTGGCGACGCCGTTCAACGACCTAGGCTAAACTAACGTTTTCCGCAACGGAGTATTTCCCAATATGGCTGGTATCGACAAGGACACCCCAATCCCGACTGACATCAAGCTTCATCAGAAATCCAATACACTTGAACTGGTCTACGACTCGGGTGAGCGCTTTGAATTGGCTGCTGAGTTTTTGCGCGTAATGACACCTTCCGCAGAAGCTCGAGGTCATGGGCCAGGACAGGAAACGATTCAGACCGGGAAGCGCAACGTAGAAATATCACGCATAGAACCTGTTGGAACCTATGCTGTTTGCCTTGTTTTCTCTGATGGTCACAATAGTGGATTCTATTCTTGGGATTTGCTCTTCAACTTTGGAAAGCACCGCGATGAGCTTTGGGAGGAATATCTCAAGCAGCTCGAAAATCATGGGCTTTCTCGTGACATTGACACCACTAGCAAACCTCCTAGTGGGGGTAGTTGCGGTTCTCGGCATTGAATTATGGACAATGAAAAGACCCATTTTGGTTACCAGTCGATTTCTGAGTCAGAAAAAGCGCGTCGTGTGGCTGACGTTTTCGACTCTGTAGCACAACGTTATGACTTGATGAATGACCTTATGTCTGGTGGCATGCACCGGCTTTGGAAAGCATTTACCATACAACGCAGTGGCATCCGAGAGGGTTCGCGCGTACTTGATGTTGCCGGAGGCACCGGTGATTTATCCCTTGCTTTCGCCAAGCGGGCTGGAAAAAGTGGGCAGGTCTGGCTAACTGATATAAATAACGCAATGCTTGCCCGTGGTAGAGATCGCCTGTTAGACAAAGGGTATATGCTACCTGTCGCCCAGTGTGATGCTGAAAAATTACCATTTCCTGATGATTGGTTTGATATCGTCACAGTCGCCTTCGGCTTGCGCAACATGACACACAAAGAACTGGCTTTGGGAGAAATGTATCGCGTCCTGCGTCCCGGCGGGCGTTTGCTGGTGCTTGAGTTTTCCAAAATCTGGAAGCCCCTTGCCCCGGCCTATGACTTCTACTCTTTCAAGGTTATCCCACGAATCGGTAAATTGGTTACCAATGACTCAGAGAGCTACCAGTATCTTTCCGAATCCATCCGCGTACATCCGGATCAACAAGAGTTGAAAGCTTTAATGGAGGGCGTCGGACTTGAGGGTGTTGAATACTTCAATATGGCACTTGGCGTGGTGGCTCTTCACCGGGGTTTCAAGTTTTAAAGCGCCGATGATCTATGTCATCTCTTATAGGAAATCTTTTTGTAGTCGCTATCAACCATCTAATTTCACAAGAGTGTTGGGCTAGTACCAGGTTGTTACCTTTTTCCGGAGAATCGGCCAAGCTTGTAGCACCACCTTTCCAGGTGGCTCTAACCATCCGCTCTGATGGTCTGTTTAAAAATGGCGATTCCGACTTGCAAACGCCAACGGTCACCATCACCCTTCCTGACGATACGGCGACGAGAATTATTATTGGCGACCTTCCCGGTGTGTTTTCTACGGCTCGAATCTCAGGCTCTGCTGATTTCGCTGAAGCGCTAGCCTTCATTTTTCGCAATCTTCGCTGGGATGTGGAATCGGATATGGCAAAAGTCGTCGGAGATATCGCTGCGGTTCGCGGGGTACAGATCGCTCAGGAGGTTTTTTCGTGGCAAAAATCCGCCGTCATCAATTTCACTCAAAATATAAAAGAGTATTTAACCGAAGAGTCCGGGAGCATTGTAACGGAACGTGAAATACTGGAATTTTCTAGGCAAACAAAATTTCTTCGTGATGATTTGGCTAGACTTGAAAAGCGTATCGCAAAATTCTAACTTTTTAAGCACATGAAAAAAGGGCAGCCAAGGCTGCCCTTTTTTCATGCATAACGCCAGGCGCTTCTAGTGAGTATTCTTCTTGAGGCGTGCAATTGCGTGCAACTGAGCGACTGCCTGCGCAAGTTCAGCCTCAGCAGTAGCGTAGTCCATCTCTGAATTACGATTAACCAAAGCTTCCTCGGCACGCTTTTTAGCTTCCAGTGACTTTGCCTCATCCAAATCATGAGCACGAATTGCTGTATCAGCCAATACCGTTATCATGTCAGGCTGAACCTCCAGCATGCCACCGGACACATATACCAACTCGTACTCCGTCTGACCAAGCACCTTCAAGCGAACAGTACCCGGCCTGATACGAGTGAGTAGCGGCGTATGGCGGGGAAGAATGCCGAGTTCGCCGGATTCGCCGGGGAACACGGCAAATTCGACTACCCCCGAAAAGATAGACTCTTCCGCGCTGACGACGTCACAATGAACAGAAATTGCCATGACTGGCTCCTTTGCTGGAGACGCTAATTACAGCGTCTTGGCTTTCTCGATGACTTCCTCAATACCGCCGACCATATAAAAGGCCTGCTCCGGAATATGATCGTATTCACCAGCACAAATGCCTTTAAATCCTTTGATCGTTTCCTTGAGGGAAACAAACTTTCCGGGCGAACCGGTAAAGACTTCAGCGACGTGGAATGGCTGCGACAAGAAACGCTGAATCTTACGGGCACGAGAAACGGCCAGTTTGTCTTCAGGCGACAGTTCGTCCATACCCAGAATCGCGATAATGTCGCGCAATTCCTTATAGCGTTGCAGATTCATCTGCACAGCACGGGCTACAGAGTAATGCTCTTCGCCAACGACTTGCGGATCAAGTTGACGTGAGGTGGAATCGAGCGGATCGACCGCCGGGTAAATACCCAGCGAAGCGATATCACGCGACAGCACGACCGTTGAGTCAAGGTGCAAGAAGGTGGTAGCAGGCGACGGATCGGTCAAGTCATCGGCAGGCACATAAACGGCCTGGATAGAGGTGATCGAGCCAACCTTGGTGGAGGTAATACGCTCTTGCAAACGGCCCATTTCTTCAGCCAATGTCGGCTGATAGCCCACAGCAGAAGGCATACGGCCAAGCAGTGCGGATACTTCCGTACCAGCCAGCGTGTAGCGATAGATGTTATCGACGAAGAACAGGATGTCGCGGCCATCGTCACGGAAACGCTCGGCCATGGTCAGACCGGTCAGCGCAACGCGCAGACGGTTGCCCGGCGGCTCGTTCATCTGACCGAACACCATCGCAACCTTGTCGAGAACGTTGGAGTCCTTCATTTCGTGGTAGAAGTCGTTACCTTCACGGGTACGCTCGCCCACGCCAGCAAACACGGACAAGCCGGCGTGCTGCTTCGCGATGTTGTTGATCAGTTCCATCATGTTAACGGTCTTGCCGACACCGGCGCCGCCGAACAGACCGACCTTGCCGCCCTTGGCAAACGGGCAGATCAGGTCGATAACCTTGATGCCGGTTTCGAGCAGATCAATAGAAGACGACAACTCATCAAACTTCGGTGCTGCTGCGTGGATTTCGCGCAACTCGGTTGAGTCGATTGGGCCTGCTTCATCAATCGGGCGTCCCAGAACGTCCATAATACGACCGAGGGTGCCCATGCCAACGGGAATCGAGATGCCTTTACCGGTACCATTGACTTTCATGCCACGACGAAGGCCGTCGGATGATCCCATGGCAATGGTACGAACCACACCGTCACCCAGCTGCTGCTGTACTTCGAAGGTTAGGCCATCTTCCGCCATGCCGTTTGCTTCAGAAGCATCCAGCTTGAGCGCGTCGTAGACCTTCGGCATCGCGTCGCGCGGAAAGTGGATGTCCACCACGGCGCCGATACACTGAACGATTGAACCTTGACTCATATTCAAATCCCCAAAAAAATAAATCTACGCGTCACACCGCGGCGGCGCCGCTGACAATTTCCGAAAGTTCTTTCGTAATCGCAGCCTGACGGGCCTTGTTGTAAACCAGCTTCAAGTCACCGATAACGGTCTTGGCATTGTCCGATGCCGATTTCATGGCAACCATCCGCGCAGACTGCTCGGATGCCATGTTTTCAGCCACGGCCTGGTAAATCATTGCTTCAACATAACGAATCAAAAGATCGTCGATAACCGCTTTAGCATCCGGCTCATAGACATAATCCCACTTGGTTTTGGTAGAGCCGACGGCATCACCAGACAGTGGAAGCAATTGCTCGAACACAGGCTCCTGCTTCATTGTGTTAATGAAGCGGGTATAGCCGATATACAGGGCATCAATTTCACCCTTCATATACGCATCCAATTGGACTTTGACTGCTCCAATCAGCTTTTCGAGATGAGGCGTATCACCCAACCCAATAACGTGGGAAACAATCTTTCCTCCGGCGCGCTGCATGAAGCCGAAGCCCTTGTTACCAATACAGGTTGATTGATATTTCTTGCCTTGCGCATCGAACTCCTTCATTTTCGTTACCACGAGACGCAGGATGTTGGAGTTTAAGCCTCCACACAAACCCTTGTCGGAAGTAATCAGAATGAGGCCCGCTGCTTGTATAGGCTCTCTATGAACAAGAAACGGATGCTTGTACTCAGTCAATGCATGAGACAGGTTACCCGCGACACGCCGAATCTTTTCGCCATAAGGACGGGCAGCACGCATCCGGTCTTGCGCCTTGCGCATTTTGGATGCGGCCACCATTTCCATGGCCTTGGTGATCTTGCGCGTATTTTCAACGCTCTTGATCTTGTTGCGAATTTCCTTGCCGCTAGCCATGTAATTCTCCTAGCTATCAGGCCCAACTGCTCTTGAAAGCGACGATACCGGCGGCAAGCTGCTTTTCTGCCTCGGCATTCAAATCGGCTGTAGACTCCATGGTGTTCATGAGGTCAGCGCAATTGGCTTTCAAATAACCAATCATCGCCTTTTCGCAGTCAAGCGCACGCTTGACTTCGACATCATCAAAATAGCCCTTGTCAGCTGCATAGAGCGTAACGGCCATTTCAGAGATGCTCATCGGAGCGTACTGGGGCTGCTTCATTAGCTCCGTCACCAGACGACCGCGCTCAAGCTGCTTCCGGGTAGCCTCGTCGAGATCGGAAGCAAATTGGGCAAACGCGGCGAGTTCGCGATACTGAGCCAGTGCCAGACGAACACCGCCACCTAGCTTTTTGATCAGCTTGGTTTGAGCAGCGCCACCAACGCGCGACACAGAAATACCGGCGTTGATCGCAGGACGAATACCGGCGTTGAACAGGTCGGTTTCAAGGAAGATCTGACCGTCTGTAATGGAGATCACATTGGTCGGAACGAATGCGGAAACGTCACCGGCTTGAGTTTCAATCACTGGCAGGGCGGTCAATGACCCGGTTTTACCGGTGATCGCTCCATTACTCAGTTTTTCCACCCAGGCTGCCGAAACTCGGGCTGCACGCTCAAGCAAACGTGAGTGGAGATAGAAGACGTCGCCAGGATAAGCTTCACGACCCGGCGGACGACGCAAGAGCAGAGAAACCTGACGATAGCCCCAAGCTTGCTTGGTCAAATCGTCATAAATAATCAGAGCATCTTCACCGATATCGCGGAAGTATTCACCCATTGTGCAACCGGCATACGGTGCCAAGTATTGCAATGCAGCTGACTCGGAAGCAGAAGCAGCAACAACAATGGTGTACTCCATCGCGCCGTGCTCTTCTAGTTTGCGCACTACGTTGGCGATGGTGGATGCCTTTTGACCGATAGCTACATAGACGCAGAAGAGGTTTTTGCCTTTCTGGTTAATAATCGCGTCGACCGCAACAGCGGTCTTGCCGGTCTGGCGGTCACCAATAATCAATTCGCGCTGACCACGGCCAACTGGCACCATGGCATCGACGCACTTCAAGCCGGTTTGCACTGGCTGAGAAACTGATTGACGCCAAATAACGCCGGGGGCAACTTTTTCCAGCTTGTCGGTCTGCTTGGCGTTGATCGGGCCTTTGCCATCAATCGGCTGACCCAGTGTGTTAACCACACGACCGAGTAACTCTTTGCCCACTGGAACCTCAAGAATGCGCCCCGTCGTTTTGACGATATCGCCTTCAGAGATGTGCTCGTAAGGACCGAGCACCACGGCACCAACAGAGTCACGCTCAAGATTAAGCGCCATACCGAAGGTGTTGCCCGGGAATTCGAGCATTTCGCCCTGCATAACATCTTGCAGGCCATGCACCCGACAAATACCGTCAGTAACGGATACCACCGTGCCCTGCGTACGCACTTCCGATGCGCCTTGCAGGTTTTGGATCTTGCTCTTGATCAGTTCAGAAATTTCGGAAGGATTCAACTGCATGAAATTCTCCTAGTTGTTCAGCGCCGTAGCCATGGCGTCGAGCTTGCCGCGTACTGACGTATCCAGCATCTGGTCGCCGACGATTACCTTGATTCCACCAATCAGCGCCGTATCTACGGACACCGTAGGCTCAAGTTTGGTCTTGAAGACCGCCTCAAGCTGGGGAACCAGTGCTTTCACCTGGTTATCATCGATCGGAAAAGCCGAAAATATTTCGGCCTGCTTGGTACCTTCTTCATCGCGCTTGTAGCTTTCGAACAAGTCAGCGATTTCAGGCAGCAGCCCCAGTCGGTTGTTTTTGGACAGCAGCTGGATGAAGTTTGACATCTCCGCATCTACCACCGAACCGCAGGCAGAGCGGAAAAAATCGACCAGTTGCGAGGCCGCCACATTGGGATCACCGATAGCCGAACGAGCCTCGGGATTGGCTGCCATTTGCCCAAGCACAGGCACCTGCTCGGACCACTTGGCCAGATTGCCGCTTTCCTTGGCCGCACGAAACAAGGCTTCGGCGTAAGGGCGGGCGATGGTGACGGATTCGGCCATTTGCTTAGAGGTCCTGTTTCAGGGCGACCAGCATCTCAGCATGTGCGGACGCGTTGATTTCCTTGCGCAGAATCTTCTCGGCACCGGCAACGGCCAGTTCAGCAACGCGCTCACGCAATACTTGCTTGGCACGTTCAACCTCCTGGTCGATCTCGGCTTTGGCACCAGCTACCACCTTGTCAGCTTCAACTTTGGCAGTACCCTTCGCCTCTTCGACGATCTGTTGCGCACGCTTTTCGGCTTGAGCGACGAGATCCGCAGATTTCTCTTTGGCTTCACGTAACGCATCGGCAGCACGTTTGGCAGCAAGCTCTTGCTCATGCTTGCCACGCTCGGCTGCAGCCAGGCCATCAGCGATCAGTACTTGGCGGTCGGCCATCGCTTTTTGCAGCGGGGGCCAAACGTACTTCATCGTAATCCAGATGAAGAGACCAAACCAGATTGCCTGGCCAATCAGTGTAGCGTTGATATTCACGCTAACCTCCTGGTTATATGGGTTTCAGGGGCGCGAGTTACTTCAGCAGAGCCAGGAACGGGTTTGCGAAGAGCAGGAACAGAGCGATACCGACACCGATCATGGTTACCGCATCAAGCAGACCAGCAACGATGAACATCTTGACCTGGAGGGTGGGGATCATTTCCGGCTGACGAGCAGCGCCTTCAAGGAAACGACCGCCCAGGATACCAAAGCCGATGGCGGTACCCAGAGCGCCACAGCCGATCAGAATTGCTACGGCGATAGCGGTGTTGGAGAGAACGGTTGCTAGTTCCATGTTTACTCCTCAGTAAGGTTGGTTTGTTGCAGGGTTAAAGTTAAAACTACAGAAACTACAGAAAACAGATAGTGCAAACTTCTAGTGAGACTCAGCTGCCATCGACATATACACGATGGTGAGCATCATGAACACGAACGCTTGCAAGGTAATAATCAAAATATGGAACAGAGCCCAGGGCAAAGCCAGTGGCAGTTGATACAAGCCGATCAAAGCGATCAGGATGAACACCATTTCACCTGCGTACATATTGCCAAACAGTCGCAAGGACAAGGAAATGGGGCGGGCAACTTCTTCAACAATGCGGAACAGGAAATTCACCGGAGCCAGCTTGAGGCCGAACGGAACGGCAAAGACTTCGTGCATGAAATGGCCAAAGCCCTTGACCTTGAGACCCATGAACAGTGCTATGAAGAATACTGTAATCGACATTGCGAACGTTAGATTGGGATCGGTGGTCGGCACAAATTTGAAGGGCAGATGACTATCGCCAGTAGCAACTTGCAACGCGGTCGGCAGAAAATCGACCGGAATCAAGTCCATGGCGTTCATCACAAAAACCCAGACGAAAATCGTGATTGCCAACGGCGTTACCAGCGCACTCTTACCATGAAATGTGTCGCGCACCTGCTGATCAACAAGACCAACCACCATTTCAACAAAATTCTGACCACCAGAAGGTATCCCGGAGGTTGCCTTGCTTGCCAGCTTGGCCATCAGACCAAATACGACCAAACCAAGAATGCCGGAGACCAGCAACGTATCAAGGTGAAAAGTCCAGAAACCGGTACAGACACCATCAACTTTAGAACTGTCCGCACAAACGGCCAGATTGGTCAGGTGATGTTCGATATAGCCTGTTGTGGTCAGCGTGCCTTCTGCGCTCATGTTTTCTCCAATCAGCCTAGCGTTGCTTCAGCAATGCCACCCAATAGATGACAAAGGTTGATACGTATCCAAGAAAAAGCGGCAACACCGCCACTCCCTTGTACCCCAAAAACACCAACGCAAACCCCATGAGCGTCAAAAGAAACTTGAGACCCTCGCCAGCGGCTTGCGCCTGATAAACCTTGACCGGGTTATCCCCCCCGGATATCCGCATGGCCCGGAGCACATACCCCAGATTCGCCACAACACCGATGAAACCCCCGGCTATCGTCGAAACTGCCGCATTCACATTAACAACCACTCCAGCCACTATCGCCAGAACAATTGCCAATGCCACTTGCCGACTGAGAATCCAGCTTACTTGTGGGTGCAAGACATGCCTCGATCAAAAGCGGGCAGAGTGTACCCAAGTCTTATAGATGAGTCAATTGCTGCGACGCACAAAACAAGGGTTTTCCCGTAGCTATTTTTCACAACAGATTTTCGGAATTTTTATACTCGCAGGCGAAAAATCAACCCATCGAGTTCATCCAGGCCTTTAAACTCAATGGTCAGCTTGCCGGCACCTTTTTTATTGCTACGAATTTCAACATTCGCACCCAAACCATCCGACAACTCTTCCTGCAACCGCAGCAAGTCGCGATCAACATTTTTTTCCGGGATGGCTTTTGGTGGGTTGAGTAGCTGCTGAACCAAGCGCTCGGTTTCACGAACCGACAATCCCTTTTGTACGACACGCTGCGCCAGCCCCTGTTGCTGTCCACTGGCAATCGGCAATAAGGCGCGGGCATGGCCCATATCTAGCAGCCCGGTCATCAACATGTCCTGAACAGGTACGGTCAACTGCAATAAACGTAACAAATTTGAGGCGGCAGGACGCGAACGCCCAACAGCATCAGCGGCTTGCTGATGGGTGAGGCCAAATTCATCAATCAGGCGTTGCAGACCCTGAGCCTCTTCGAGCGGATTAAGGTTCTCGCGCTGAATATTTTCGATCAGCGCCATGGCCAGCGCTTGCTCGTCAGGAATCTGCCGGATCAGCACAGGCACTTCGGCGAGCCCTGCCAATTGGGCCGCCCGCCAGCGCCGCTCTCCAGCGACGATTTCATAGCGTTCGGCGCCCGGTGTGCTGTCAACTGCTCGCACGAGGATGGGCTGCATGACACCTTGCGCCTTGATTGAGGCAGCCAGTTCCATCAGCGCCCCTTCTTCCATGTGGGTACGTGGCTGGTATTTGCCGGGACGCAGACGTTCGACCGGTAAATTTCGCTGCTCGTCACCGTGCGGCCGGTCACTGCCAGATAGCAGTGCATCGAGGCCGCGGCCAAGTCCTTTCATTTTGATCATGAGGCGACCCTTTCAAGAATTTCCTGGGCGAGCGCTGAGTAGGCTTGCGCACCCTTCGAGTTTTTGTCAAAGGCGATGACCGGCTTGCCGTAAGACGGCGCCTCGGCCAGACGGACATTGCGCGGGACGATAGTTTTGTAAACCTTGTCGCCAAAGTGACTTTCAAGTTCGCTGGAGACCTGCTGAGTCAGCGTGCTCTGGCCGTTGTACATGGTGCGCAGCAAGCCTTCGATTTCGAGGCGTGAATTGAGGTGGTGACGCACCTTGCGCAGCGTTTCGACGAGATCGGACAGGCCTTCGAGGGCGTAATACTCGCATTGCATCGGGATCAGCACCGAATCAGCCGCAACCAAGGCATTGACTGTGAGCATATTAAGGGCTGGCGGGCAGTCGATCAGCACATAGTCGTATTCGGCATGGTTCTCCTGCAGCGCCTTTTTAAGGCGGTATTCACGCCGCTCAAGTTCGATCAACTCAACTTCAGCACCCGCCAGTTCACGGTTGGCGGGCAGGATATCGAAGTCGAAGTCGGTCTGAATACAGACTTCAAGCAAGCTTGCAGCACCGATCAGCAACTGATAGACCGTCGGTAGCGCTTCTTTCTTGGTGATACCGGAGCCGGTCGTCGCGTTGCCTTGCGGATCCATGTCGATGAGCAGGACACGCTTGCCCTCGGCGGCCAGCGACGCCGCCAGATTGACGGCGGTGGTCGTCTTGCCGACGCCGCCCTTCTGGTTGGTTATGGCGAGTACTTTCATGACCCGGCTTTCAAAATGATCAAATGTCGTTCGGCATCCAGCCCTGATATGGTCAGCGGGATGATCGCTTCTACCGTGATGTCGGGCGGCAAGGCCTTGAGTTCATCGTCCGGTCGCCCCCCCTTCATGGCCAGCCAGCGACCGTTCGGGGCGAGCAGGTGGCGGGTCAGGCGGGTAAATAGACAGAGTTCGGCAAAGGCGCGCGAGCTGATTTGGGCATACTGTCCCGCCATTTCCTCGACTCTGGCATGGTGCACCGTAACATTTTTGAGTGCCAGTTCGATGACAACTTGCCGCAGGAAGGCAGCTTTCTTTTGCACCGTATCGACCATGCCAACCGCCAGATCAGGCTTGGCGATAGCCAGCGGAATGCCGGGCAGGCCGCCACCACTGCCGACATCAAGCAAATTACCGGCGCCGATGTGCGGCAGAATGGCCAGCGAATCGAGCAAGTGGTGTGAGATGGCTTGGGCCGGATCGCGCAGGGCGGTCAGGTTGTAGGTCTTGTTCCACTTGAGCAGCAGGTCGCGGAAAGCGAGCAGCTTGTGTTGCGCCTCGACTGGCAACGTGATGTCGAGGGCGGAAAGGCCGCTGGCAAGGACGTTCAGGCTCATGCCGCTTGCGTCAGATTGTGGCGCTTGAGGTGAATCAGCAACAGCGAAATGGCGGCTGGCGTAATACCCTGAATGCGCGAGGCTTGGCCGATGGTCTGCGGCTTGTGCTGTGCCAATTTCTGCTTGACTTCATTGGACAGGCCGGCGACGGCGGCATAGTCAAGATCGGCCGGCAGTGCCGCGTTTTCGTAGCTGGCTGACTTGGCCACTTCCTCAGCCTGACGATCAATATAACCCTGGTATTTGGCGGAAATTTCAAGTTGCTCGACGACCGCCGGATCCATTTCCATTTTGACCGAATTTCCCGGTTGACCGTGGCAAGGCAGCGTGAGCAGTGCTGCGTAGCTCACCTCGGGCCGACGCAGCAACTCCAGCAGGTTATATTCGTGTTCGATCGCCTTGCCGAGGACGCGGATGCAATCTTCAGCCGGCGTCAGCTTGGGATTGACCCAGGTCGATTTAAGGCGCTCCTGCTCGCTGGCAATAGTGTCGCGTTTCCGACAAAAGGCAGCCCAGCGAACGTCGTCGACCAGACCCAACTCACGGCCCTGTTCGGTCAGGCGCAAGTCGGCGTTATCTTCGCGCAGGCTGAGGCGATACTCGGCACGGCTGGTGAACATCCGGTAAGGGTCGGCAACGCCGCGCGTGATCAGATCGTCGACCAGCACACCAAGGTAGGCCTCATTGCGCTTTGGGCACCAACCCGCTTGGTCACGCACATAACGTACAGCATTGATACCGGCGAGCAGGCCTTGCGCAGCAGCCTCTTCGTAGCCAGTGGTGCCGTTGATTTGGCCGGCGAAGAACAGGCCATGGATGAGCTTGGTCTCCAGCGTGCCCTTAAGACCGCGCGGGTCGTAGAAGTCGTATTCTATGGCGTAGCCGGGACGCAGAATATGGCAGTTTTCCATACCGCGAATTGAGCGTACCAGCGCCAGCTGGATGTCGAAAGGCAGGCTGGTAGAAATTCCATTGGGATAGATTTCGTGGGTTGTCAGACCCTCCGGTTCGAGAAAGACGTTGTGTTTGTCCTTATCGGCAAAGCGGTGGATTTTGTCTTCAATCGACGGACAGTAACGCGGGCCGACGCCTTCGATAACGCCGGTGTACATAGGTGAACGATCAAGGCCGCCACGGATGATCGCGTGCGTGCGCTCGTTGGTTTCAGTGACCCAGCACGGCAATTGGCGCGGATGCCGGGCTGCACTGCCAAGGAAGGAAAAAACCGGCAGCGGATCGTCCGAGTGCTGCTCCTCCATCACCGAGAAGTCGATCGTCTTGCCATCCAGGCGCGGCGGCGTCCCGGTTTTAAGGCGGCCTTGCGGCAGACTCAGCTCTTTTAGCCGCGCCGCGAGAGATACGGAGGGCGGATCGCCCATACGGCCACCGGTGTAGTTCTCCAGCCCGACGTGAATTTTGCCGTTGAGGAAAGTTCCTGCGGTCAACACCACAGATTGGGCTAAAAAACGGATACCAATCTGGGTTACGGCGCCGGCAACGCGCTCGCCTTCAACAATAAGGTCATCGCAGGCATCGGCGAAAATCGTTAAATTGGGCTGATTTTCGAGTCGACCGCGAATGGCCTGCTTGTAAAGTACGCGATCGGCCTGGGCGCGGGTGGCTCGCACCGCCGGGCCTTTGGAGGCATTCAAAATGCGGAACTGGATACCCGCTTCGTCAGTGGCTGCCGCCATGGCGCCACCCAGCGCATCGACTTCGCGCACCAGATGCCCTTTGCCAATGCCGCCGATCGACGGATTACAGCTCATCGCCCCCAGCGTGTCGAGATTGTGCGTCAGCAATAGGGTATTCGCCCCGGCCCGCGCTGCGGCGAGCGCAGCTTCGGTGCCGGCGTGACCGCCGCCGACGACGATGACATCGAAACGAATGGGATAGAGCATTTGCTTGGCTATGTTGCAGCGCAGTAAGGGGACGCGAATTTTACGTCAGGGGGCTGAAAAATCACAGTTTTTCCCGGATTCCTTGCTGCCTGCAACGATCTCAAGTATGGTCTGGCGGCTAGAAAACTCCACTCATCGCATGGCCGCTCTCGATAACGAAGACATGCTGCTGATCTTGCAGCAGTCGCTCATCCAGAAACGCGTATTGATCGTCGATCGCCATTCACCGGCGCGCGATTCACTACGCCAATTACTCGCCACCATGGGCGTCACCGCCGTGCACGGGGCGAGCAATTCCGCCGAGGTGATTCGCCAGGTCAAAACGCACCGTTTCGACATCATTTTGTCTGACTTTGTACTCGATGATGGCCGCGATGGTCAGCAATTACTGGAAGAACTGCGCCACGCCAACCTGATTCCCTTATCGACGGTGTACGTCATCATCACCAGCGAGCGCGGCTACACCAATGTCGTTTCACTGGCCGAACTGGCGCCGGACGACTATTTGATCAAACCATTCACTTCTGAGCAATTGCAGGCGCGGCTCGTCAAAGTAATCTACAAGAAGCATGTGTTACGCAGAATTTATGAGGGGATTGAGCGCGGCGCCCTCAATGATGCACTGGCAGCCTGCGACCGGGTCATCCAGCAGCAACCCAATTATCTTTACGATGCCTTGCGCTTCAAGGGGGAATTACTGCATACCCAAGGCAAAACGCGCGAAGCGGAAGCGGTATATCGCAAGGTACTCGAAGGTCGCGTTGTGCCGTGGGCAAAAATGGGGCTGGCGACTGCTTTGCGTGATCGCGGGGCGCTGGATGAGGCGGAGCAACTTGCCGATCAGGTGATGCACGAGGCTCCGGATTTTCTCTCGGCCTATGATTTTCTGGCGTCGGTGCATGAAGCCCAAGGTCGATTGTCGGAAGCCCAGCAGGTTCTGCAAAAGGGGGCTGACGCTTCGCCGCACAATACCTTCCGTCAGCGACTGGTGGGCGATGTCGCCGCGCGCAACAAGGATTTTCTCGCCGCCGAGAAGGCTTACGGACGGGTCATGGAACGCAATCGCGGCAGCAGCCTGCGTAACCTTGATGACTTTGCCAACCTCTCGCGCGTCCTTGTCGAGCGCGGAGATGTCATTGCCTCGCGACGCATTGCGGCAAACATGAAGCGTGAGTGGCGCGGTGACCAGCAGGCCGAAATGGCGGCACTGGTTACCGAAAGCCTGTGTCTGAATGCCGAAGGCTTGCCGGAAAAAGCAAAAGCCCTGGTCGATAAGGCGCTGGATTTGCACAGCCTGGTAGCTGCCGATGCCGCTGAAAAGGGCAAACCTGTCTCCCAGCGTCTGGCCATTGATCTGGCTCATGCCTGTTTCGCCACCGGCAAGGAAGAAGAAGCCAATTCCTTGATGCGTCAGATTGCTGCAGAAAACAATGAAGACCCGCATCTGATTGAACATATCAACAATGTGTTCGCCAAGACCGGCCAGGCTGATGTCGGCAAAGCCATGCTGGATCAGGTGGGCAGGGAAATCGTTGAACTGAATAACCGGGGCGTACTGGCAGCGCGCAGTGGTGACCTCGAAGGCGCCGTGCAATTGTTGATTCAGGCAGCGGAGAAAGTGCCCAACCTGCAATTCTTGCTCAATGCATCCAAGGCGATTTTTACGCTACTGGAAAAACGAGGCTGGGATCACGATCTGGCGGCCAAAGGCAAGGAGTATCTGGATCGCGCGCAGATGAAAGACCGGAAAAATGCCAAGCTTGCCGCTGCACGTGAGTTTTACATGGCCGTTGCGAAAAAATACGGGATGTCGGCAGGCAACAAACAGTGATCAGTGTTTGTGGCCGAGGCCCAAATAAACGTCAATGACGCGCTGATCAGCGGCCAGATCGTGACTCGGCCCTTCCAGCGACACTTCGCCGGTTTCCAGCACATAGCCGTAGTCGGCAATCTGCAAGGCCGCACGCGCATTTTGCTCAACCAGCAGGATGGCGACACCGGTTTCCTTCAGCTCACTGATGATACGGAAAATTTCCTTGATAATCAGCGGTGCCAACCCCAGGCTGGGTTCGTCCAGCATCAGCAACTTGGGTTTGGCCATCAGCGCGCGCCCCATCGCCAGCATCTGACGCTCACCACCGGATAAGGTGCCGGCCAGTTGGCTACGGCGCTCTTCGAGGCGAGGAAAAAGCTCGAATACCTCATCCATGGTTTCCATCTGGTCACGATGGCCAGTGCGGTAACGGTCAAAAGCACCGAGCAGAAGATTGTCCTCGACGCTCATTTCGGCGAACAACTCACGCTTCTCCGGCACCAAGGTCATGCCATGGCGCACCAGATATTCAACCTCACGTTCGCGCCCCTGTGAATGGCCGAGATAAACAATCTCTCCGGTCGTCGGCAGCAGGCCCATCAAGGCTGAAAGCAAGGTCGTCTTGCCGGCACCATTGGGGCCGATGACGGTAACAATTTCACCACGGCGGATGCTCAAACTGATCTTGTGCAAGGCCTCAACCTTGCCATAGGCCACGGTCAGGTCGCGCACGTCGAGAATCACGGCATGATCGTGTTTCATTACTCAACTCCGCCGAGGTAGGCTTCAAGCACCTTGGGATCGTGCTGCACCTCTTCCGGCAGGCCTTCACTGATTTTCTCGCCAAATTCCATAACCACCACGCGATCAGCCAAACCCATGACGAAATCCATATCGTGCTCAACCAGCAAAATCCCCATGCCTTCGCTACGCAGTTTGCCCAGCAACTCGGCCAGATCTTGCTTTTCACGGTAGCGCAAACCGGCCGCCGGTTCGTCGAGCAAAAGCAGATAAGGGTCGGAACAAAGCGCCCGGGCAATTTCGACGATCCGCTGTTTGCCCAAGGCCAAGCTACCGGCGGCGTCAAACATATGCTCGCCCAGGCCGACACGCTCGATTTGCCGCGCCGCCTCGGCGAGCAGGCGTTTCTCTTCGGCTCGATCCAGACGTAGCGCAGCCGGAATGACACCTTGTTTACCCCGCAAATGGGCACCGATAGCCACGTTTTCCAATACCGTCATCTGCCCCAACAAACGCACATGCTGGAACGTCCGACTCATGCCACGCCGGGCGATGTCGCGTGAAGGCAGATGGTCGATGCGCTCACCGAGAAAGCGGATTTCGCCTTCACTGGCCGGTGAAACGCCCGAAATACAGTTGAACATGGTGCTTTTGCCAGCACCATTGGGGCCGATCAAGGCCATCACTTCACCCGCTTTCACGGTCAAAGAAAGCCGGTTATTGGCAACGAGTCCGCCAAAACGCTTGGTCACCCCCTGAGCTTCGAGCAACAGCGAATTCATTACGGTCAACGGCCTTTTGGGCAGGATTTCTGCGTGTGGCACGACATGCTTTTCATGGCGCGTGGGCAAGAGTTTGAGCATCAACGGCCATAAACCGTCACGCGCCCGTTGCAAGATGAGAACCATGGCGATGCCAAAAACAATCATCTCAAAATTGCCACTTTGGCCGAGCACCTGCGGCAACCAGTCTTGTAGCCACTGTTTGAGCAAGGTAATCAGCCCGGCCCCCAAGACTGCACCCCACACATGACCGATACCACCAACCACCGCCATAAACAGGTATTCGATCCCTTGCGTCAGCGCAAACGGTGTCGGGTTAACAAAGCGCTGCAAATGCGCGTAAAGCCAGCCGGAGACGCTCGCCAGCAGCGCGGCAATCAGGAAAATGACGATCTTGGCGTGCGGCGTATTGATCCCCATCGCCTCGGCCATGACCACTCCCCCCTTGAGTGCGCGTATCGAACGCCCGACCCGTGAATCAAGCAGATTGTTGATGGCCAGCATGACCAGCAGCACAACGACCCAGATCAGGTAATAAAAATCGCGCCCGGATCTGAGTTCCCAGCCAAAAAAGAAAACTGTCGGAATACCAGTGATGCCGGTGTGCCCGCCGAGAAAGTCGAGATTCCCAAATAAAAAATACAGGCTGATGCCCCAGGCAATCGTCCCGAGCGGCAGGAAATGCCCCTCCATGCGTAAGGTAATAAAACCGAGGCAAAACGCGACACACCCGGTAACGGCAAGACCAATCAACAAGGTCGTCCAGGGCGAAAAGCCATGCGCAGTAGTCAACCAGGCGCTGGTATAAGCACCGAGGCCAACAAAAGCGGCCTGACCGAACGATGTCAATCCACCGACGCCGGTAAGCAACACCAGTCCGACAGCGACAATGGCATAAAGACCGATATAGTTGAGCAGCGTCACCGTAAATTCCGGCAACACCGACGGACCAACGACCAGCAGGGCGGCAAAAATCAGCAGCGGAAGATGGCGCATCACTCCTCCTCTTCCTCGATTTGATGCGTGCTTAGCGAGCGCCAGAGCAACACCGGAATGATCAGCGTAAACACAATCACTTCCTTGAAGGCACTGGCGTAAAAGGAAGAGTAAGACTCAATTAGACCAACCAGGATTGCCCCCAGTGCGGCCACCGGATAAGACGCCAAGCCGCCGATAATGGCCCCGACAAAACCTTTCAGCCCGATGAGGAAGCCGGAGTCGTAATAAATTGTCGTGATTGGCGCAATCAGGATGCCGGAGAAAGCACCAATCGCCGCTGCGAGCGTAAAACAGAGTTTGCCAGCCAACATTGGCGGAATACCCATCAAACGTGCGCCGGTACGATTCATTGCCGTCGCGCGCAAGGCCTTGCCGTAGATGGTGCGTTCAAAAAAGAAATACAGACCAATGATCAACAGCGCCGAGGCGACCACGACCAATATCGTCTGCCCTTGCAAGAGCGTTCCCGCGAGCTCAAAAGAGAGATCAGTAAATGCCGGGGTGCGCGAACCTTCAGCACCAAAAAAAAGCAAGCCGAGGCCAATCAGTGCCACATGCACGGCCACTGAAACAATCAGCAATACCAGCACTGAGGCCCCCGCCAGCGGCTGGAAGGCAAGGCGGTAAATCATCGGCCCGAGCGGCACGATGAGCAGCATCGAAATTACCACCTGTAGCGCCAGCGGCAACTGGGTCGGCGGTATGGCAAAGAGTCCGGCGGCAGCAATCAGGGGCAAACCAACATTAAAGATCAGCAGCGGCGGCAGTTTGGCGTAACGCCTTTCACGCAGCAGTTTGATGCCATCAAGTAGCGCAACGATAACGCCCAGCGTGAGCAACAACCAAACCGTGCCCGGCACTTTTCCCGCCTGCAAACTGGCCAGGGTCAATGCGCCGTAGGCGACAAACTCGCCCTGCGGAATAAAAATCACGCGTGTAACAGCAAAAACCAGCACCAGTGCCAGCGCCAAAAGCGCATAGACGGCGCCGTTGGTGATGCCATCTTGTCCGAGCAAAAGAAGTATTTGGAGGTCCATGCGACCGGAGGCTTAGATCGCCACGCTCAGGCAATGAACACGGCTATTGTTGATTGAATTTTTGGCCACAATTTCCGGGTTGACCGCTACATCGCCCTTACCGGCACCAGTGCTTTTAGCCCTCAGCCAGCGGAAATTCGTACCGCAAAAACGCAAGATTTTATCACGCCACCCGGCCTCCATCTGGCGCCCGGTGGCGTTTCATCAAGCCTGCATTCGTTACTTGGTGTAGCTCCAAGCCCCGGCCTTGACCGTCACCATAACCCGCGCACGCTGGTCCAACCCGAGATGATCCTGCGCACTCATATTGAAAACACCATGGGCACCAGCGAGATCTTTCGTCTGCTCCAGCGCTTCACGCAGCGCCGCCCTGAACTCTCGGGTACCTGGCTGAGCTTTTTTAAGTGCCGCCGGTAGCGCATTGGCAAGCAACAAACTGGCATCCCAGGCATGCGCGCCAAAAGCACTGACACTACCCTTGCCGTAGGCCGCTTCGTATTTGCTAACGTAGGCCAGCGCCGAAGCCTTGACCGGGCTATCCGCCGGCAACTGAGCCGCAACCAGTACCGGGCCGGCAGGCAAAACCGTGCCTTCGCAATCCTTGCCACAAACCCGCAGGAAATCATTGTTTGCCACACCGTGCGTTTGATAAATCACACCTTTGTAGCCCTTTTCCTTCAGCGATTTCTGCGGCAAGGCGGCAGGCGTCCCGGCGCCACCAATCAGAATCGCATCCGGCCTGGCTGACATCAGCTTGAGCACCTGGCCAGTCACCGAGGTATCAGCACGATTGAAACGCTCATTGCCAACCACTTTGATTTTGCGTGCTTCGGCAATTTTGGAAAATTCATTCCACCAGCCCTCACCATAGGCATCCGAGAAGCCAATGAAGGAAGCCGTCTTGATATTGTTGTTGGTCATGTGCTCAACGATAGCGGTAGCCATCTGGGCATCGTTTTGTGGCGTTTTGAACACCCACTTCCGTTTCTCATCCATCGGTGCAACAATTTTGGCCGCCGCCGCCATGGCAATCATCGGCGTTTCGCCCTCAGCCGCCACATCAATCATGGCCAGCGAGTTCGGCGTGGTCGTCGAACCAATCACCACATCCACCTTGCTTTCGCTGATTAACTTTTTGATATTCTTGACCGCCGTAGTGGTGTCGGAAGCATCATCGAGAACGATGTAATTAACCCTCTGCCCGGCAATTGTCTTTGGCATTAGATCCACCGTATTTTTTTCCGGAATCCCCAGTGAGGCGGCCGGGCCAGTGGCCGACAGCGTAACCCCGACGTTAATATCGGCCAGCGCGGTGGCGGCAATTGTCGAAAGCAGCGTAGCAAGCATGGTTCTCTTCATTTTTACCCTCTCCAGTGAATCAATTACGAAAGAGGGAAACCCTATTACTAACATTGCTTTCCTGCAACTCCTCCGGTCAATAAGGGCGTGATAAAGTTGTATTTTTAGCAATACGGATATCCCCATGTTCTCCGGAATCATCGCTGCCGTCGGCCACATTACCCAAATCACCCCGCGCGAAGCGGGATTTCGTCTCACCGTTGAATCCGGCAAACTCGGACTCGAAGATGTCGCGCTCGGCGACTCGATTGCCCACAATGGCGTCTGTCTGACCGTTGTCGCGACCGAAGGCAAACACTTCATGGTCGACGTCTCGCCAGAAACCCTGTCTTGCACGGTAGGACTGGATACTCCCGGCCCGGTCAACCTGGAAAAGGCATTGCGCATGATGGACGTCATCGGCGGCCACCTGGTTTCCGGCCACGTCGATGGCGTTGGCGAAGTATTGCGCTTCGACCCGATTGGCGATAACCGCCTGCTGGAGATCAGGGCGCCCAAGGAACTCGCCAGGTTCATTGCCCGCAAGGGCTCCATTACCATCAACGGCACCAGCCTGACCACCAACGACGTCACCGGCACTGATTTCACCATCAACCTCATTCCTCACACGCTGGAAAACACCACACTGTGCCACCTCAAAGCTGGGAGCAAAGTGAATCTGGAAATTGACCTGCTCGCCCGTTATTGCGAACGCCTGCTCAGCGCCGATCGTGACTGATGAACCGTTGGCGCCGCCGGAATCAGGACTTTTGCTGGCGCCCAATCTAGCGAGCCAAGCACTTTTGCGCTTTCAGCGCCTCCAGGCGAGAACGGCTGTGACTGTCATCCGGACGCTCCGTGCGACTCAAGGCACGTTCAATCCTGACAAGCAAATCACAGTCCACGCTTGGGTTGGCCAATAGGCGCTGCACCACAAAACTCTCCTTGGTTTGCTCGGCAATTTCCACAAGGATATTCGCCGGCGTCGCCGGATTGGCGGCAAAGGAGCGATCCAGCCCCGTGATCGTTTGTGGTCGGCGATAAAGCTCAGTGAGTACCGCCGTCGGCGTATTGTGATGGGCCGCCAGTGCCTGGAAAAAATAGTCTGGATAAGCGTGGGTTCGGTAAATTCGCTCCAATGTCGCCGCCGGGCAGTTGGGGTTTCTGATCGCCGTCAGCGCCAACCCCAAATCCTCCGAAGCGGCCATTCGGTCCAGTGCTTCAGGGTCGGCAAAAGGGCTTTCCAGCAGCGGTAGTAAAAAATTACGCTCGCCGGAATGCTCGTCCAGCAAGTGCTTGATGGTCTCGGGCTCGCGCCCCGGCTGGCGCGCCAGCGCTTCTTTGATCAACATTTTGTTCCGCGAGATTTCTTGCGTATCCGCCTTGTGCTTCGCCTCGCGCATCTCTTTAAGGTGGATGCTTTGAACCCCCTCGAAAACCAGCAACGCCGGCACGGCCAGAGCCGCCAGCAAAACCAGCCAACTCAAGACGCGCAAACCCGGGCGGCGGGCAAGGCGCATATTGGCAAAAAGCCAGGTCAGAATGGCGGAGAACAAGGCATAAAACGGCAAAAACAACAGGCCAATCGCCGCAGTCGAGGAACTTGACTGAAAAATCGACCAGACGCCCACCAAAGCCACAAAAAGGAACATGCCCAGCGCCGGCCCCAAACCGAGATAGCGCTTTTTGATCTGGACAAAGGCCGCCACGACAAACAACACGACAAGTGCAGCTAAAAGAAAGCGCAGCATAATTTTTCCCGGCAAAAAAAATCCCGCCGAAGCGGGATTTTTAGAGTTTGATGGTGG
>JAQTZQ010000194.1 GCA_028687645.1 Rhodocyclaceae bacterium | reverse complement strand
CAAAAGAAAGTACGCTCGCCCGCAAGGCGAAACCCCAGCCAATTAAATCCCCCCCAATAAAAACCCGAGACAAACAAAATGCCCTACCAATCCCTACAAATCGAACACTCCGGCCCGGTCGCCACCATCTGGATGAACCGCCCCGACCTCCACAACGCCTTCGACGAAGCCCTCATCGCCGAACTAACCGCCGCCTGCCAAGCCCTTGACGAAGACAAAACCATCCGCGTCGTCGTTCTCGCAGGAAGAGGCAAAAGCTTCTCAGCCGGCGCCGACCTCAACTGGATGAAGCGCGCCGCCAACAACAGCATCGACGACAATCTCAACGACGCCCGCGCACTCGCCACCATGCTGCGCACGCTGGCCGAAATGAAGAAACCAACCATCGCCCGCATTCAGGGCGCCGCACTCGGCGGTGGCATGGGCCTGGCCTCAGCCTGCGATATTGCGGTAGCGTCGAGCAAAGCCTTTTTCGCGACATCGGAAGTCAAGTTCGGGATCATCCCGTCGGCCATCAGCCCTTACGTTTTGCGCGCCATCGGCGCCCGGCAGGCCACCCGCTACTTCCAGTCGGCCGAACGCATCAGCGCTGAACGCGCCCGCGAAATCGGGCTGGTGCATGAAGCGGTGGAACCCGAGCAACTGGACGCCAAGGTGCAGGAAATCGTCACGGCTTTGCTGCAAGGCGGCCCACTCGCGCAAGCCGCAGCCAAAGATTTGATCCGTGCCGTCGATCACCAGCCAGTCAATGACATTCTGGTCGAAGACACCGCCCACCGCATCGCCCACCTGCGCGCCACGCCGGAAGCCCGCGAAGGCATCGCCGCCTTCCTCGATAAACGTTCACCCACCTGGATTGGGGAATAAATCATGTTCAACAAAATCCTGATCGCCAACCGAGGTGAGATCGCTTGCCGGGTGATTAAAACCGCCCGCCGCATGGGCATCCGCACCGTTGCCGTCTATTCCGAAGCTGATGCCAACGCGCGTCATGTGCGCCTCGCCGACGAAGCCGTGCTGCTCGGCCCGGCCGCTGCCCGCGAATCCTATCTGGTCGCTGACAAAATTCTCGATGCAGCCAAGCGCACCGGCGCTCAGGCCGTCCATCCCGGCTATGGTTTCCTCTCCGAGAACGCCGATTTTTCCGAAGCCTGCGCAGCCAATGGCATCACCTTCATCGGCCCGCCAGCCTCGGCGATCCGCGCCATGGGCTCGAAGTCGGAAGCCAAGAAACTGATGGGCAAGGCCGCCGTCCCGCTCACTCCGGGCTATCACGGCGATGATCAAGACCCCGCACTGCTGCACCGCGAAGCTGACCAGATCGGTTACCCGGTACTGATCAAGGCAGCGGCTGGCGGTGGTGGCAAGGGCATGCGCCTGGTCGAAAAGAGCGAAGATTTCCTCGATCTGCTCGCCTCCTGCAAACGCGAGGCGACCTCCAGCTTCGGCGACGAACATGTGCTGATCGAGAAATACATCACCAAGCCGCGCCACATCGAAATCCAGATTTTTGCCGATACGCAGGGCAACTGCGTTTACCTGTTTGAACGCGACTGTTCGGTGCAGCGCCGCCACCAAAAAGTACTTGAAGAAGCGCCGGCCCCCGCCATGACGCTGGAACGCCGTCGCCAGATGGGCGAAGCCGCCGTCGCCGCTGCCAAGGCGGTTGGCTACGTCGGCGCCGGCACCGTCGAATTCATCGCGACTAGCACCTTCGATAAGGACGGCTCATTCTATTTCATGGAAATGAACACCCGCCTGCAGGTCGAACATCCGGTTACTGAAATGATCACCGGGCAGGATCTGGTTGAATGGCAACTGCGTGTCGCTGCCGGCCAGCCGCTGCCGCTGGCGCAAGAACAATTGCAGATTCGCGGCCATGCGCTGGAAGCACGCATCTACGCCGAGGATGCCAACAAGGGTTTCCTGCCTTCGACCGGCAAACTAATCCGCCTCGCGCCGCCGGCTGAAAGCATCAATGTCCGGGTCGATACCGGCGTGGAGGAAGGCGATGAAATCACGCCTTTCTACGACCCGATGATCGCCAAGCTGATCGTCTGGGACGAACATCGCGATGCCGCGCTAGCCCGCATGCGCAAGGCGCTCGCCGATTATCAGGTGGCCGGCGTCACCACCAACATCGACTTCCTGTCGCGCCTCGTCGCCTGCCCGGCCTTTGCTGGTGCAGACCTCGATACCGGCCTGATCGAGCGTCAGAAGGATTTTCTCTTCCCGCCCGTTCTGGCGGTGCCACGCGATGCGCTGCTAGTTGCCACGGTCGGCGAATTGCTCTGCGAGCAGCACGAAGCCAAGCAGAAGGCCAAGACCAGTGGTGACCCGTGGTCGCCCTGGCACGCCCGCGACGGTTGGCGGATGAACCTGTCCGCCGCCCGCATGGTGGGGTTCCGTGATGGCGACAGCCTGATCGAAGCGCAGGTGCGCTACCAGCGCGACCAGTGGGCCATTACGATCAACGGTGAAACGACGCTGGCGCGCGGCAAGAAGCTTGAAGGTGACCAGTTTGCCGTCGAAATCGACGACCGTCGGCTGATTGCCAGCGTTGTTGCGGTCGACGACAAAAGACACGTCTTTTTACATGGCGCAACCTACATCCTGCTCCGTGACGACCCGCTGCACCTGGTCGAAGCCGGTGGCGCGCAAGGCGGCGGCCTGACAGCACCAATGCCGGGCAAGGTCGTCGCCCTGCTCGCCCAGCCCGGCCAGAAAGTCGACAAAGGCACGCCGTTGCTGATCCTCGAAGCGATGAAAATGGAACACACCATCACCGCCCCCGGCGCCGGCACCGTCAAGGCTTTCTGCTACGCGGCTGGAGAACAGGTCAGCGATGGCGCGGCGCTGGTTGAATTCGAGACCAACTAAAATCCCCTCCCCTTCAAGGGGAGGGCTAGGGTGGGGATGGGTGAAACAATGCACGGACAAAGTGATAACTGGACCAAAGTGCAACGTATTCCGCAGAAACTACGCAATACGGCCACCGATGCCGAACGCCTGCTTTGGAAGCATCTCCGTGGCCAGCAACTTGGTGTGAAATTTCGCCGACAACACCCATTTAATAATTACGTTCTGGATTTTGTCTGTTTGGAGAAAAAGCTGGTTGTTGAACTTGATGGCGGACAGCATTCGGAGGCCGTTGCCAAGGATGAAGCAAGAACACGGGAGCTTTCTGATGCTGGCTTTCGAGTAATACGATTCTGGAATAATCAGGTTTTTCAGGAAACGGAAGCAGTGATTGAGACAATCATGCTTGCACTTGCCGAGACCCATCCCCTCCCCGGCCCTCCCCTTGAAGGGGAGGGAGTTTACAAGGCCTTACCATGACCATTCCTAATAAAGTAAAAATAGTTGAAGTCGGCCCGCGTGACGGCTTGCAGAATGAAAAACAAATTGTCCCGACCGAGATCAAGATCGAACTGATCAACCGTCTGGCGGATGCCGGTATTCGGGTCATCGAAGCCACTTCTTTCGTCTCGCCAAAGTGGGTGCCGCAGATGGGCGATAGCACGGCAGTGATGCAAGGCATAAAAAAACAATCTGTTACGGTCTACCCGGTTTTAACGCCAAATTTGCAGGGTTTTGACGCAGCGATTCAGGCCGGAGCGACCGAGGTGGCCATTTTCGGCGCGGCATCCGAGAGTTTTTCGCGCAAAAACATCAATTGTTCGATCGCCGAGAGCCTTAAGCGCTTTGAACCAATCCTTTCGGTCGCCTCATCGCTCGAAATCAAGGTTCGCGGCTATGTCTCCTGCGTCGTTGGCTGCCCTTACGAGGGGGCCATTGACCCGCAAAAAGCCGCCGAAGTCGCCAAAACACTTTTCGACATGGGCTGTTACGAAGTCTCGCTCGGCGACACCATTGGCGTAGGCAACCCGGCCAGCATCACCCGGATGATCGAAGCCTGTGCCAAAAAAATGCCCATCGAAAAACTCGCTGGTCATTATCACGACACCAACGGCATGGCGATCGCCAACATCTACGCCTCGCTGCAAATCGGCATGGCGAGCTTTGACGCCTCCGTCGCCGGCCTCGGTGGCTGCCCTTACGCCAAAGGCGCTTCCGGCAATGTAGCAACGGAAGATGTTGTCTACCTCCTGCATGGCTTAGGCATTGAAACCGGCATCGATCTGGCTAAACTGGCAGCGATAGGCGACTGGATTTCCAGCACCATCAACCGCCCGAATGGCGCCAAGGCCGGTCGGGCAATTTGTGCGGGAAGTACCGAATGAGCCTTTTTTCTGCCGTCAGTGATTTTCTCAAACCTGCCCCGCCACTCAGTCCGGCCGTAGAAAAAGCACTGCTGCGGGTAACTGAGCTGGTCAATCCGCAACTCAAATCTGCCAGCGGCTTCGAGAAAAACCTGGCCGGCCCGCTGGAATACGCGCTGGGTTATTGCGACGGCCTGATCAGCACATTACCTGGGCCGATCGACATCAATCGCCAAGCATTTGCCAATGACCCGCTGGTCCACGCCCTGTTTGCCACGGCCAACGATATCGACCAGATGCTGGGCCGTAGTCAGGCGGTACGCGATTACCTTGGCGAACCAGGGTGTTGGGAAAATGAGTATTTCTACGCCCTGTTTGCCGCTCGACGCCAGCAAAAGCGGCAGCTTGGCATGGCGGCGCAAGGCAATGTGCTACAAATTGACGTACCACAAACCGTCATCTATTTTTCCGATCACACGCTGATTCAGCCGACCAACTCGCTCGAAAGTACGCTGAAAAATCTGCGTACCGGCTCGCTCGACAGCTTACTCAATACCTTTCATGAACACGTCGAGGCCTTACGCGCCGAGCGTGAGGGACTGCGCGCCGATCTTTCGGTCGAACGCGCCCATCTGACCGTATGTCGGGGCTCCCCCCCAGGGCACGACCAAGCCATCCATAGCCGTCACCTTGAAGAACTCGACCAGCGCCTGCGGCAAACCGCAGAATCGTTGATGCCCGATCAACTACTCGATGCACTAGCCGAATTTCTCCACGCGCCGGAAAAATCGCTGGCATTAACCCCGGTCACCATCACGGTTGACCGCTTGGGCATCGTCAGCGACACCGGCAGCGGGGATGCCAACGTCCATACGCTCGATTTTCCGGAACTTAGTGCCCGTGACAAGCGTCACTATTTGGTCATCCTCGCCCGCATCAGCCGTGACGAAGCCATGGAGGCTGTCGAAACGGTGCGCGACCAACAACAACGCTTCATGCTGATCTGAATGAATCTGAATATCACCTCTCCCTGCATCAACATCTGCCAAATGGACGCCAGCAATGGCCTATGCCTTGGCTGTTTTCGCACCATTGAAGAAATCACCGTCTGGTCTCGCGTAGATGATCTTCAGCGAGCCAATATTCTGGCGGCGGTTACCCGGCGCCGACTGACTAACGCGGCACCCAACAAGGTCCAAAAGCCATGAGTGACGAGGAACAATATCTCTGCGTCGGCATCTGCATGGCCGACCCCGATTCCGGCTACTGCCTCGGCTGTGGCCGCCCGCCATTGGCCAGCCCGGAAATCGTTGTTGAAATAGCCAAGCCAGTAGCCGGTCAGGCTCAACACAGCAGTGACCCAGACACCCCGCCGGCATGAGCGCTTTGCTGCCGGACAATCTGCTCGTCCTTGAGCGCGGTTGGCTATCCGCCAACAACATCCTGTTTCTTGAAGGTGAAAACGCCACGCTGGTCGATAGCGGGTATGTCAGCCATGCCACCCAGACGCTCGATCTGGTGCGCCACGCACTCGGTGGTCGCCAACTCAAGCGACTGCTCAACACCCACTCGCATTCCGATCACATTGGTGGCAACGCTGCCCTCAAAGCCGCCTACCACTGCGAAATCTCGGTACCCGCCGGCTTGCATGCAGCCATCGCCGAGTGGGATGAAAACGCCTTGCTGCTCTCACCGTTGGGCCAGCAAGCCGCCCGCTTCCAGCATGACAGCCTGCTGCACGCCGGGAAACTAATCGAAATGGGTGGCCTGGTCTGGCAAATGCTGGCGGTGCCCGGTCATGACATGGAAGCGCTGGCCTATTACAACCCGGAAAAGCGCATTTTGATCTCCGGCGATGCGCTGTGGGAAAACGGCTTCGGCGTCATCTTTCCTGAACTGCTAGGCGAGGCCAATGGTTTGGCCAGCACGCAGGAAACGCTAGAAATGCTCTCGAAATTGGCGATTGATACCGTTATTCCCGGCCATGGCAGTCCGTTTGTCACGGTCGACGCCGCTTTTGAGCGCTCTTTTCGCCGCTTGTCGAGTTTTCAGACCAACATCGAGCAACTTGCCTGGCATGCGATCAAGGTTATCGTTTCCTTCGCCATGATGGAAAAACGCCGCTTGCTGATTGGCGAGTTTCCCGCCTTTGTTCTCAGCTTGCCCTTCGCAGTCGACGTCAATGCCCGCTATCTGGATTTACCCGAGGACAAACTGACGGAACGGATCGAGCGCGAGCTTCTGCTGGTTAACGCCCTGCGCCGCGAGGACGGCTGGCTACTCGCCAACTAAGCTGCGCAATTAT
>JAQTZQ010000193.1 GCA_028687645.1 Rhodocyclaceae bacterium | reverse complement strand
AAAAAGAAGAGACCAAGGAGAGCAAGCAGCCGCTGTTTCTTCAGGCCGGTTCTTTCAGCACCGCCAGCGATGCTGACAACCAAAAGGCCAAGCTGGCGTTTATGGGAGTAGAGGCTGTTGTGCAACAAGTCATGGTGCAAGACAAAACCTATTTCCGCGTGCGCGTTGGCCCCTACACCAAGATTGATGAAATGAACAAAGTGCGGACTGAGCTTGCCAAAGCAGGCATCGAATCTGCACTTGCCAAAAACACCAAGGAGTAATCAATGGCCCTGAATCGCCGACATTTTGTCGCCACATTTTTAGCCCTCGGAACCGGGTTGACCGTAACAAACCCGGTTTTTGCCCAAACCGCCGGCAAGGATTACACGCCGATCACCCCGGCACAGCCGACTGACGATCCAGCCAAGATTGAAGTGCTGGAGTTCTTCAGCTACGGCTGTCCGCATTGCCACGATTTCCATCCGATCATTTCCGCCTGGGCTGCCAAGCTCCCCGCCGACGTGGTTTTCAAGCGCGTGCCAATCACCTTCGGTCGCGCCGCCTGGGCCAACATCGCCAAGCTTTATTACACGCTGGAAACGACCGGCGACCTGGCCAAGCTCGATATGGACGTATTCAAAGCCATTCACAACGAGCGCATCAATCTTTTTGATGAAAAAGCACTCACCGAATGGGTCATCAAAAAGGGCGTCGATCCGAAAAAATTTGCCGACACCTTCAACTCCTTCGGCGTCATGAGCAAGGTCAAGCGCGGCGATCAACTGGCGCAAGGGCACAAGATTCAGGGTGTTCCGGCAATTTCTATTGAGGGCAAATACCTGGTTGGCGGCAAAGATTTCACCGATCAACTGGGGATTGCGGACAAACTGATTGCCAAAGTACGTAGCGAGAAATTTGGCAAGAAATAATTGGCACTCAAAGTCTTTATCACAGGCGCCTCGTCGGGAATCGGCGAGGCGCTTGCCGTTTACTACGCCGAAAAAGGGGCAACGCTCGGCCTCGTCGCCCGGCGCAGCGAGTTTCTTGAAGCCCTGAAGCAACGCCTTGGCGGGCGGCATGGCTGCTACGCGCTAGATGTCTGCGATGCGCCGGCACTGCATGCAGCGGCGGGCGAGTTTCTCGACAAATTCGGCGTGCCCGACATTATCATCGCCAATGCCGGCGTCTCAGCCGGCACCTTGACGGAATATGAAGAAGATCTCGATATTTTCCGCCGCGTGATGGACACCAACGTCTTCGGCATGGCGGCCACTTTTGCGCCCTTCATCCCGGCCATGAAAGCTGCCGGCGGGGAGAAACGGCTGGTCGGCATTGCTTCAGTGGCCGGCATTCGCGGCTTGCCCGGCGCCGAGGCTTACTCGGCCTCAAAAGCGGCGGCGATCACGTATCTTGAAAGCCTGCGTCTGGAAATGCGCCCTTACGGCATCAAGGTCGTGACCATTGCGCCGGGCTACATCGCCACGCCAATGACGGCGGTCAACCCGTACAAAATGCCGTTTTTGTTACCCGCCGACCAGGCTGCGCAGCGCTTTGCTCAGGCGATTGAAGGTGGCACCACCTACACCGTGATTCCCTGGCAGATGGGCATCATCGCCAAACTTTTGCGCCTGCTGCCCAACTGGCTTTACGACCGCCTGTTCGTCAGCGCCCCGAGAAAGCCGCGCGGCCTTTTGGGATAAAGGGTGGCGCCTGGGCACTCTTCTTACACCTCCCCTTCTCGCACCTCGCCTGATCAGCCCGGCAATTCGGCTACGACAGAGCATTCGACAGTGATCGGCGTCTGTTTTAACCTTGTGAACGCTATGGTTGTTTGCTGAATCGCGCGTATTATTTCTTCAGACTTTCCCCTCAACAAACATGGAGCAGAGAAGACAATGAAAAAAACTCAACTCGGTATCGCCGCTCTTGGCACCCTTCTGGCGTTTGGCGCCCAAGCTGCGGCGCCTGACTGGAGCAAGGTCGCCAAGCGCGATATTCAGGTTTTTCATGCTGGCGTGACACCGATTGAATGGCTGATGAACAAGCAGGAACACAGTGGCAAAACCGGCATCAGCAAGGGTGAAAGCTGTGCTGGCTGCCACGAGGAAAATGGTGCGCTCAACCTCGATTTCAAGCGCTTGGCGAGCAAGGAGCTGGAGCCGGTTGCGGCACCGAAGACCATGAAATTCCCGGTCGCCATGCAGGCTGCCTACGATGCTGAAAATCTCTACATCCGCCTCAGCTTCAAGTCACCGACCGATGCCGGCGCGGGGGCTGACAAGGAAGACAAGGCGCCATTGCATGAAGTCAAAGCAGCCATCATGTTTGCCGGCCCCAAAGTGGGGATGGGGCCGCAAGTCGGCTGCTGGCAGACCTGCCACACCGACGTCCGCTCAATGCCGGGCGCTGATCCGAAGAAGAAAAAATACGTCAAGGACGCCAACGTTGCCGGTGGCAACTATTACGACTACATCCAGTGGAAGAGCGGCGAAGCGGGCGCTGGCGCGACTCAGGTTGACGGTCACGTTGCCGCCGAACGGGTGAACAAGGGCGGCCAGGCGCTGACCAAGGCAGATGGTGAGTGCAAGGCTGGCCTGTGCACTGTGACTTTCACACGCAAACTGAGCGGTGGCGAGGGTGATCTGGCACTGGCAGAAGGTCAGGTCATTCCATTCGGCATCGCCATCCACGCTGACAAAACAGTTCATCGCTTCCACCACGTTTCGTTGGGCTACACGCTGGGATTGGGCGCTGCTGCTGACATCAAGGCGAGCAAGTAAGATTCAGAAGCGATGCCGGTGATCCGGCATCGCTGCAAGAGGCGGCAAGCCTTGGTTTTACCCGCTAAAATAGTGGCATGCTGAATCTCATCATCAACGGCGAAGCTCGCCAATTCCCCCTGGAACTCACCGTTTCCGCCCTGATCGAGCACCTCGGTTACAGCGGCAAGCGCATAGCAATCGAGCGCAATGGTGAAATCGTCCCCAAGAGCCAGCATGGCTCAACTGCGCTCGCCTCGGGCGACCAACTTGAAATCGTCGTCGCCGTCGGCGGCGGTTAAGGACTAGGAGTACACCTCATGCATCAACTGACTATCGCCGGCAAGGCGTACCGTTCACGTTTACTGGTCGGCACCGGTAAATACAAGGATTTCACTGAAACCCGCGCCGCCATCGACGCCTCCGGGGCAGAGATCGTTACCGTCGCGGTTCGTCGCGTCAACATTGGACAGGACGCCAACCAGCCCAATCTGCTGGATGCCGTGCCGCCATCAAAATTCACCATTCTTCCCAATACCGCCGGTTGCTATAGCGCCGACGATGCTGTGCGCACCCTGCGTCTGGCCCGCGAACTGCTCGACGGCCACCCGCTGTGCAAGCTGGAAGTATTGGGCGACCCAACCAATCTTTTCCCGAACATGCCTGAAACGCTGAAGGCGGCTGCCACGCTGGTCAAGGAAGGCTTTCAGGTGATGGTCTACTGCGCCGATGACCCGATCCAATGCAAGATGCTGGAAGAAATCGGCTGCGTTGCGGTGATGCCGCTCGCCTCGCTGATCGGCTCCGGCATGGGTATCGTCAATCCGTGGAACCTCCGCTTGATCATCGATAACGCCAAGGTGCCGATCATTGTCGATGCTGGCGTTGGTACGGCTTCTGATGCAACGATTGCAATGGAGCTGGGTTGCGACGGCGTGCTGATGAATACCGCCATTGCCCACGCCAAAGACCCGGTGCTGATGGCCAGCGCCATGAAAAAGGGTATCGAAGCTGGCCGTGAGGCTTTCCTGGCGGGCCGCATGGCGCGCAAATATTATTCGGCTGATCCGTCATCACCGACCTCAGGATTGATCGGCTCATGAGCGAACAACACGAACTCCCCTCGCCCCAAGGGGGAGAGGGGGCGGGGGAGAGGGGCGAAAGCCACGGCCACATCAAAAGCTACGTGCGGCGCGCCGGGCGCATGTCATCTGCCCAGCAAAACTACTACGCCGAAATGATGCCGAAGATCGGCATCCCCTATGCAGCACAGCCAATTGAACTTGTTACGGTCTACGGCAGAAATGCCCCGAAAATTTTGGAGATCGGCACCGGCATGGGTGAAACCACGGCCAAAATTGCTGACGCCCACCGCGACAATGACTACCTGGGCGTCGAAGTACACGTGCCGGGCATTGGCGCACTGTGCAAGCAGATTGCCGAACGCGAACTGAGCAACCTGCGGATTTGCGCACACGATGCGGTTGAGGTGGTGCGCGACATGCTGCCCGAGGCCTCGCTTGATGGCGTTCACGTCTTCTTCCCCGATCCCTGGCACAAAGCGCGGCACAACAAACGCCGGCTGATCCAGCCACCTTTTGTCGCGTTGCTCGCTTCGCGCCTGAAGCCGGGCGGCTATTTCCATTGCGCGACGGACTGGGAGGAGTACGCCCACCAAATGCTGGAAGTGCTATCCGCCGAGCCAACTCTGGTCAATTCCAGCTCAGGCTTCGCGCCGCGCCCGGATTACCGCCCGCTAACCAAATTCGAAAACCGTGGTTTGCGCCTCGGCCATGGCGTCTGGGACGTTATTTTCAAAAAGTGTTAAGCGCTCCAATTCCTATTAAGAAAAAGACAGAACATGTGGTTCAAGAACCTCCAGCTTTACCGTTTGCCAACGCCATGGAACATCGACCTGGCCAAATTTGAAGAACTCCTCGGGCGCGGCCCCTTCACTAAATGCCCGAGCAATCAGCCAACGTCACGCGGCTGGATTTCGCCGCGTAAGGATGGCGCGCTAGTTTTCTCGCTCGGCGGCCAGTGGCTGGTCGCCCTCGCCGTTGAACAACGTCTGCTGCCTTCTTCCGTGGTTAATGAAGAGGTCAAGGAACGCGCCGAAGGCATCGAAGCGCAGCAAGGCTATGCGCCCGGCCGCAAGCAGTTGAAGGAATTGAAAGAGCGCGTGACGGAAGAATTGATGCCGCGCGCATTCACCCGTCGCCGCAGCACGTTCGTCTGGATCGACCCGGTTAACGGCTGGTTCTGCGTCGATGCGAGCAGCCCAAGCAAGGCTGAGGAAGTGATCGAACACCTGCGCCATTGCCTCGACGATTTCCCGCTGACCATGCTCCACACCCAGATTTCGCCAGTCACCGCGATGGCCGACTGGCTGGCCGGTGGCGATGCGCCAGCCGGTTTCACCATCGACCGCGATTGCGAACTGAAATCATCCGACGAAGAAAAAGCCGCCGTCCGTTACGTGCGCCATGCGCTCGACGGTGACGACATCGAAGGCCAGATCAAGGCCCACCTCGCCGCCGGCAAATTGCCGACCAAGCTGGCACTGACCTGGGATGAGCGCATTTCCTTCATCCTCAGCGAAAAGCTGGAAATCAAGCGCCTCGCCTTCCTTGATCTGCTGATGGATCAGGCCGAGAAAACCGCCGAACACGCCAGCGAACAATTTGATGCTGATTTTGCCCTGATGACCGGCGAACTCGCCCGCTTCCTGCCGCAACTGATCGCAGCACTGGGCGGCGAAGTCGTCGAGGGCCAATGAAGCCCGCCGAGCACTGCCCTTGCGGCTCTAATCGCGCCTATTCAGCCTGTTGCGGTCGACTGCATTTAGGCACTGAAAATGCGTTGACCGCAGAAGCCTTGATGCGCTCGCGTTACTGCGCCTACGCCCTCGGCCTCGAACCTTATCTGCTCGCCACCTGGCACAGCTCAACCCGCCCGGCTGAACTCAATCTTGCGGAAGACGGCGGCACCAAATGGCTGGGGCTCAATATCAAAAGTCACAAAGCGATTGACAGCAGCAACGCCACCGTCGAGTTCATCGCCCGCTACCGGATTGCCGGGCGCGGCTACCGCCTCTATGAAATCAGCCGCTTTGTCTGCGAAAACGGCCGCTGGTTCTATGTCGATGGCGACATCAATCCTCAAGAAAAGAATCACCCATGATCATCCTCAGAAACGTCACCTTACGCCGTGGCACCAAGACCTTGCTCGACAAGACCTCGGTCACCATCAATCCCGGCGAAAAGGTTGGCCTGGTTGGGCGCAACGGCGCCGGCAAATCAACCCTGTTCGGGCTGATCAACGGCACCTTGCATGAAGATGGCGGCGACTTCTCGATGCCCAGCGCCTGGCGCATGGGCCAAGTGGCGCAGGACATGCCGGAAACCGATCAATCGGCCACCGATTTCGTCATCGACGGCGACGTCACCCTGCTCGCCGCGCGCAACGAGGTTGCTGATGCAGAAGCCAGCGACGACGGCATGCGCATGGCCGAAGCCTACATGGCGCTGCACGACGCCGGCGAACACGATGCCGCATCACGCGCCCAAGCGCTGATTCTCGGCCTCGGCTTCAGCGTTGCCCAGTTGGAAAACCCGGTGGACAGCTTCTCTGGCGGCTGGCGCATGCGTCTGCAACTGGCCCGGGCACTGATGTGCCCGTCTGATATTTTGCTGCTCGACGAACCAACCAACCACCTCGACCTCGACGCGCTGGTCTGGCTCGAGGCCTGGCTCAAGCGCTATCAAGGCACGCTGGTGATGATCAGCCACGACCGCGAATTCCT
>JAQTZQ010000192.1 GCA_028687645.1 Rhodocyclaceae bacterium | reverse complement strand
CGGTGTCGGAGGTGCTGGAAATCGCCCAGGCGGAGATTGAGCCGCCACCGAGTTTCGGCGCCAAGATCCGTACTGACTTTATCTCCGGCATGGGCAAGGTGAATGGCAAGTTCGTCATCCTGCTTGATGTGGCTCGGGTGTTGTCGGTGGAGGAGATTGCGATGTTGACCAGTATCCCCGATGGCAATTTGGAAGCAATTTCTTAAAAATCAGGGCGAACGGAAATCGCTGACGGCATGGCTGTGACGCTAGCCATGCTCAGTCACCCCTTGTCGCAAAATATGAACATTGCGTGTTCGGCTCAAATTGACCAAAAGGTGTTGTGATATTTGAAAAAACTTCACACTTTGGCCGGCGCCTAGACTAGCGACAGGAATCTCTCTACCATCGCGGACATAATTTAAATAACGAGAGAGACATGACCACCAAAACTATCGGGCCGGCCGCATGAGCGGCGCTGCGCACGACCCCGCCTTGCCAGAAACGGAACATCTGCGCCTGCAGCGGTTGCTGGCGCTTTCCATCGCTTGCCATGCGGTGCTCGCCGAAGCCAGCAGCGAACAGGCATTGCGTGACAATTACTGCCAGCGATTGGTCGCAATCGGCGGCTACGCCAGCGCAACGGCAGCACGAAAACTGGCAGGCAATGGCGCTTTACCCATTTTGCCAACGCCGGAAAGCTGCGTCTCCGTTGTTCTGCCACTTGAGTCGCATAGTCAGAATTTCGGGTCGTTGATTATCGCCACCAGGCAAGGCGAACTCGCTGACGATGAGCAGGGCTTGCTGCAGGTGCTGGCGGCCAATCTCGCCACCGGCCTGCATGCTCTGGTTAGCAGTTACGAGCATCAACATATCGTTGGCGAGTTATCAAAACTCTCTCACGTCATCGAGCAAAGCCCGATTGCTGTGGTTGTTACCGACCTCCAGGGCAGTATCGAATATTGCAACTTGCGTTTCTGTGAAGTGTCCGGCTACACGCGCGACGAGTTGATCGGCGGCAAACTGTCCATTCTCAAATCAGGACTGACGCCTGATTCGGTCTATGCTGAGTTGTGGACCACGATCACTGGCGGCAAGGAGTGGCGTGGTGAAATCCTCAATCGCAAGAAAAGTGGCGAGTTTTTCTGGGAGCGTCTGCGGATTGCGCCGCTCAAGGACGAAACCGGCGTCGTGCAAAACTATGTCGCAATGAAGGAGGATATCTCCGAGCTGAAGCATGTCTCGATGAACCTGCATTTGCGCGAACGGGCACTCGAATCCTCGTCCAACGGGATCATGATTACCTCCGTCGCCCACCTCGAACACCCGATCACCTACGTCAACCCGGCCTTTGAACGCATTACAGGGTATGCCGCCAGCGAAGTGATCGGCAAGAACGGGCGCTTTCTGGTGCGTGACGATTTAAACCAGAAGGGCCTCGCTGAAATCCGCTCGGCGCTGCGTGAGCGACGCGAGGGGCACGCCGTGTTGCGCAACTACCGCAAGGACGGCGCCCTTTTTTGGAACGAACTGCATATCGCGCCGGTTCTGGATGAAGACGGTAAAGTCACCACACATTTCATCAGTATTCTCAACAACGTCACCGAGCGTGTGCAATACGAGGAGCAACTTCAATTCCAGGCGACCCACGACGTACTGACCGGTCTGGCTAATCGTAGCCTGCTTAGCGACCGGATCAATCAGGGCATCGTGCGCGCCCGGCGGGATCAGGATATCGTCGGCGTCATGCTGATTGATCTCGATCGTTTCAAGGTCGTCAATGACGGTCTTGGGCATGCCTCTGGCGATATGCTGCTGCGCGAAATAGCGCGTCGGCTGAAATCCTGTGTTCGCGATACCGATACCGTCGCCCGCCTCGGCGGTGATGAATTTGTCGTTGTGTTGAATAACGTCATCGGCGAAGACAATGTCGCGGCAATTGCCAGCAAAATACTCAAGGCGGTCCATCAGCCTTTGCATATTGAAGACAAAAAACTCATCGTCACGGCATCGATTGGCGTCTCGATGTTTCCGCGCGATGGCGATGATGGCGATCTTCTGTTGCGCAACGCCGATCTGGCCATGTACCGGGTCAAGGAATATGGCCGCAACAACTATCGCTTCTATCTGCCGGAAATGCATGGCATGGCGATTGATCGGCTGGATATGGAAGCTGACCTGCGGCGCGCGCTCGACGCCGACGAACTGGTGGTTTTTTACCAGCCCAAAGTGGATATCGTCAGTGGCTGTATTGTTGGTGCAGAGGCGCTGGTGCGCTGGATTCACCCCAAAATCGGCATGATCAATCCGCTGGAATTCATCCCGCTGGCGGAAGAGACGGGCCTCATCATCCCCGTCGGCGAAACGGTCCTGCGCAAAGTGGCCGGTCAGTTGCGTGCGTGGTGCGATGAGGGACTGACGGTTGTGCCGGTTGCGGTCAATATTTCACCACGTCAGTTCCGTCAGGAAAATCTCGCTTCGACAATCCGCCGCATTCTTAAAAATGCTGGCATTGCCGGCGAAATGCTCGATCTTGAATTGACCGAAAGCATGGTGATGGTGCATGCCGAAGCTGCCGCAGCCGTCCTGCGCGAACTCAAGACCTTGGGCTGTCGTCTTTATCTCGACGATTTTGGCACGGGTTACTCGTCGCTCGCTTATCTCAAACGCTTCCCGATCGATGCGCTGAAGATCGACCGTTCGTTCATTCTTGATCTGACCAGTGATAGCGATGACGCAGCCATCGCCGGCGCCATCATCGCCATGGCGCACAGCCTGGGAATGCGCGTTGTCGCCGAAGGTGTCGAACATCGTGAACAATTGGCGGTGCTGAAGGAGCACGGCTGCGATGAATTTCAGGGTTACTATTTTGCCCGCCCCATTCCGGTCGAGAAATTCACGGCCATGCTGCGCGACGGCACCACACTGAACAACATTTAGCCATGAAATCGTTCGACTGGAGCACCATCACCCGCAGCGCACTGGCCGAGCATCTGCGTACCGGAAGGATCAACGATACGCAGGCGTTGCCGGGGGCCAATCTCTACCACTGCCAGCACGAGGAGCGGGATAGCCTGGCCATCGCCCTGGAAACCGGCGCTTGCCTGCTCATCGAAATCCCGCTGCCAGCCAATCCGGGGCGCGAACGACGCAAAAAGAAGTTGTTGCCGAAGGGGAGCGACGGGGTGCCGCAAACCTGAGTCGTTGGCGGCTTTGATGCCCAGGGAAATCATCCATCTTCACTTGGCCGCACCGGCCAAGCCTCAGGAGGGGCAGCTCTGCAACGGTTGCGGCGTGTGCTGCATGCTGGAAACCTGCCCCGCCGCCCGCCTGCGCTTTATGCAAAAGTTGGGGCCGTGCCCGGCGCTGGAATGGTCTGATCAGGCCATGCGTTATTACTGCGGATTCTTGCTTGATCCGGGACAGTATTTGCCGGGCTTGCCCCACGCTGCCGAGCGCTTGGTCAGTGCCGCGCTGGCGCGCTGGATTGCCGCTGGTCAAGGCTGTGATTGCAGTGCCGAGGCCGAGCTGGGCGCGTAAGCACAATTTTCGCGACATCGGCCAGATAAAATCGGCAATGATCGCTGGCCATTTTTACGCACTCAACTGTTTTAGAACTTGAACCGCAGGCCAGTGCCGAGACGAATAAATTCAGCATCGAAAAAATCGATATCGGCATTTGATTTGCCGTAGGACGCGCTTATGTAAGCCCCCAACCAAGGCATACCGAACAGTCCTTGGCGCAGATAATTAACACCTAGCCCGTAGTCCTTGCTGTCCGCCTTGCGATTGGCGAATAGCGGATGACCCTCGCTGTACCTTTGCTGCGCGAGGTAGAGGCTGGCACCAAAGGTGTCGCTGCCGGCGTTGAAGCCATAGTCCAGTTTGAGACCGGTAACGTCGTACTGCATGGCAGCGCCGTCCAGATCCTCACGACCGACAATCAGCCCGGGCGCGAAAAAGTGGCGCGGTGCAAACTCCCAGTCATATGAAACCCGCAGCCGAATACTGTTGCCATTGCGATCAAGCAGGGCGCTCTGGCTGGCGCTCAGCGCACTACTGCGTCCACTTTCCTCGTGCTCGATATCGATTTTGCGCGCCGTCAGGTCAGCGCTAAAGCCAGAGCCCAGCATCCGCTCCCAACCGAGCCGCACCCCGCGCGAGTCGCGGTCGCTACTGCTGCGGTCTGTCGCGGTCTGGTAAGGGTCGGTCCAGACCTCGTTGGGCGCAATACCCGTGAAAACGAGTCCGGCTGAAACAATCCCCAGACTACCAATCTCCTGGCGGACGGCCAGCAACTGGGTGAAATCGAAGCGCAGTGCATCGTGAATCTGGTTGCCCAGCACAAATTGGGTGCGCGAATCGGCGAGCGTGTAGCGCAGGTCAAAGCGCGGAACTATCGACGTCGTGTTGTGGCTTTGCGGTGCGCCAAACTGGTCGATGCGGGCATGGTCGTCATGCTGCTGGAAGTTGGAGCTGATGTTGCTAAAAGCGGCCCCCAGCGAAATCGATCCCGACACGCCGCTAGTACGAGGCAGCGGATTGATTTGCGCGTGGGCAAAACTGGTGGCGAGGAGCGCAGCGATGGCAAAAGAGCAATAGGGAGTCATGGGCTCGGCCTTAGAAGGAAAATATCAGGAAGTTTCTGCGCCATGCCCTTGAGCAAAATTTTTAAGCACGCAAAAAAAGTGTCATTGTTTCAGAGCGCCATCGCGGCACGGTAGTTCCACATGCCGGATTGCCTTTAGACCATCGGCCTCCGCTAATAAATTGAGAGTTCCCCCGGCTCTGCCGGGGAGACAGCAGATGTTTGAGATATCGGAGAGTCCATCAAGGAAACTTCCAATCGTGAGCCGCCAAGCGGATGAAAGTGAATTTTGTGAGACCCATTCGCCAGCCAGCGGCGTCAGCGTAAGTGGCGTTGCAAGATGATTTTTCCATAACTGGCTCCAGTGTTGTCATCTCCAAGCGGTCATCCGCTCAGCTCAGCGCACAGGTACGGTGACTTGTTTTTTACTTCGGGAACAGGAAAGTAATCGCTAGCCGGCCGCCAACTCCCTGCGGGCCGCCGGTTGGCGTCCAGCAAATTACTTCTTGACCAGTTCGATTTCACTCAGCTTCCAGGTCTTGTCGAACCAGGGCTCAAGCGGGCCATACAACCGGAACAGCATGTTCCAGCCCTTGCCGGGGATGGTCTGAATCCAGTTGCGTTCCATGCCGGCTGGGGCCTTGGGTCCGAAATAGACGTCCACTGAGCCATCCTGATTGACCGCCAGACCTTTATCCAGACTACTCACCTGCGGGAAATTCTGGTCGGTCTGGAGCATGGAACGTGTTTGATTGTCGTACACAATCGCCGACCAGAAGTCCTTGACCGGGGCGTTGGGCAAGACACGCAGCCGATAGGTCTTGCCACCATCAAGCGGATTGCCTTTGGAATCGACGATTCCAACTGCATACTGGGAGCCTTGGCCGACCATCTTGGCTTCCATGGCCGGTGTCACACCTGTGGCATAGAAGTAAAAGAAGGCTGCGGAATCCAGGTAGGCCACGCCGGGCTGCGACTCGAATTTATAGCCTCCAAGCCATTGCCGCCATGTGCTGTTCGGATAGTAAAAAGCCTCGGGTATGCGGCTTTGATAGGTCAGCGTCCGTGCAGTGGCGTCGCCCACGGCGGCGGCCTCAGTCAGTATCTTCTTCATGCGGGCATCGGGTGCGAATGGCTTGCCCTTCTCGATGCCGATCGAAGCGAAGAAGCCGAGCGTAGTCGAGTCAATTGAACTGACAGGTTCGTTCTGAACAACATAATTGAGCAGTTCCCAGAACCTGTAGTCCGCCGGCGCCACCGTGGAGAAGTCCCGGTTGGAGACATTGACGAAAGTGTTGGCCGGCGGATTGGCCGACTGGGCCAAGGGATAGATGCGCGTGTTCTTGTGCAGACGCTCGATTGCTGGCTTGATGTCCCCCTTCACCGGCATGTTGCGCCAGACAAGGATGGACTCGAACGTCGGAACGCGCACGACGATATGCCCCTCGGGCACTGGGCCGTTGTAGCCCGGCGGCAGCAGCACGTATTTTCCGCCTTCGCCCTTGTCCGGGCCAACGATGCCGATGTCGGTTACGTATTTGAACCAGAAATCATCGATCATGCCTAGCGTCATGGGGGGAACTTCGACCACCAGTGGGCCGTCATGCAGATTGATCCAGATCCATGTGTAGGGCGTTGTTGCGTTCGGCGTTAGAAAGAGCGAACGGGCATTCAGATTTTCTTCAAATGTCGGGATAGTGACATTGGCTGGGCCGACGCTCAGCAATCCCTCGCGCAGCCCGGCCATGTTAACCGGCGCCAATCCTAGCAAATAAGCCTGTACTGCGCGCTGGAAGTCGAGGTTGTCGTAAACCTTTTTGACGGTCTCCTTGTCCGGAAAACCATCAAAAAATTTCAGCGTCCCCAGCCTTGTTTGCATCTTGTCCGGAGCGGCAATTCCCTCCGGGATGTTCGTGGTCATTTTCATTTTCGGTGTGGCCTGTGCCTGGGCAGCAGTTGCACCAATCATCAAAGTGAGTGTTGCTACCAATAATCTA
>JAQTZQ010000033.1 GCA_028687645.1 Rhodocyclaceae bacterium | reverse complement strand
CTTTGGCCAGCACGAAGGTACAAGGCGAAGACAGCGCTTTGGAAATCAGCGGCAAATCTTTCTTGATCAACTGCTCCTGCAGGGCAACCGTGGCCGAGGAAATCACCACTTTGCGCCCCGTTTCCTTCGCCACCAGCAAAGCGGGGAGGGCGACGGCCAGGGATTTTCCGGTACCGGTAGGCGCTTCGATGACGCCAATGTGCGACCCGTCAAGCGCCGTGGTTTCGCCTTCACTTCGCGCTCGCATCAGCACGTCGACAATGGTGGTCATCATCGCCTGCTGCGAAGATCGCACGCGGAATCCGGGCAGCATCTTCCCCAGGCGACCCAGTACCGCTTCGACTTCCCGTTTCAACGCGCTTGTCTTGTCCATCAATTTTCGCCGTCGGGCGTCCTGTTATGATTCTGGCTGATCTGTTATTTTTTTTGCCAGCCATGATTATGAAAAATTGGGTAATCGACCCTGAAGCCTGCACGGTGAGCCACCAATCCGGCCTCACCGTGCGTTTTGATCTGTCCGACCTGATCCCTAATGCCGTCGTTGGCGAAATCGTCGCCTATCCCGACGACGATATCGACATGCCGTCCTTACTGGCTGAAGCGGGTACGCTTTACGCAGCAAGTCGGGCCTGTCGGCACTAGCTCACAAATCGACCGCTGGATTGATTCGCGCATAACGCGGCCAATCGATCAGCTCGTAATCCCCTTCCGGCTGATAGCCTCCCCAAACCCCCGATGCACGGCATTCGGCCAGAATTCGTAAGGCGTTGCGGAATTTGGCGTACCCGCTGACCATCATTTCCTCGCTCGCTTTGTAGAGAGCGCAAAGGTGGGGATTGGATTTCTCCACGGCCAGGAAGACAAAATCAACGGTCTCGCCGGTCAATTGGCGCACACCTTCTTGATACATGGCGGCGGATAGATCGTAGCCATAGCGCACGCAACTGCGCGGGAATTCATCGCGATGGGCGGATTCCGTCGATTTCACGTCGAGGATCGCATAGGAACTCAGGGAGTCCGGACGGACTTTGCACCGAATCCCGGTCTCTTCGTCCGTCCAGAAAATCGATTGTTCTGCCTTGCCCATGCCGAGCAGGGTGTTGGCCATCTTGTGTTGGCGAACCTGCGCCACAATGCCGTCGATCATGCTGCGCTCTGCCTCGGTGACCAGTGACTTTGTGCCCAGCGTTGCCATGAAGGCCTCCCACTGCGCTTTACCGTCTTTGGTGCGACGATCCACGGTCGGGGCCACGACATAGCTGCTATCGAACAAATGAGGCTCCAGCAAGGCAGTATGAATCGCAGTGCCCACGCGCAATGCGGTTGTTTCCTCGCTTTTGCCCGTCAAATAAGCCTGATAGTGCAATGGAGAAACCAGAATCTTTTTAAGGCCGCTGCTGGAAACGATATCGCGATCACCGTGATAAGCCGCATTGGTCATGTCGGGAATCATCAGTGCGGATGGATTAGATTTATTGACGACCATTTAAAAAACTCCTTAATTGTTGATGTGTCCAGTATATAGACGCCCATTTAACGCCTAAGTGATTTTTTAATCGCAATAATGCGAATCAAAACCCGAGCCAGATATAAAATCCGGCTCCGATTTTAAATGTGAGCGATTATTTCAGTTGAATGGAACCGACCAAAACTTTTCGTCGCCGGCATCCGAGCACGATTCCGATTCCCGCTCGACATCCATCTGGACGCGAAGTCCTGCCAATCCCCCTGCAGGGCGCGAGGCGGTGGCAGTTTGCGGCGCACGTTGGCGGTTGGCGGCAACCTGGGCGGGATGGATTACGCCATCTTCGTCGATAAGACCATTCGGCGATGCGCTGCCATGCTCAGGGGCCGAATAGAACTCGTCGATCACATCGCCGGCATCATCTTCGCTATCCTCGAAGGCCGAACGCTCGAAGCCATCACGGGCGGCAGCCTCAAACGCTACCCGATTCAGGCCAATCGCTTCCCATGCCTGGCGGTACTCCGACGCGGTGCGACACGCTTCAACCAGTGACATGCCTTCGCGGACCTGCAAATCGACAAAATAGACCACGCTCTTATAGCTGTTCGAGGTGGTTTTTGCCCGAATACGCAAGGAAAGGGGCAAACCGGCCAACTTCCCACCGGTCAAAGCGTGCAGATAAGACAACCGCGCCGAGAGTGTGCGAACGGAGTTGAAACCGGTCGTCCGAAAAACAAAGGTACCCAGTTCATCATCCTGGCCATCAATCTGGACATTCATCCGGGCGTACAGTTTGCAGCGCTTCTCTTTGCCGTAGGCGCAATTGTCTGAACCGGGACAATCCACCGACTCAATGCCGTTGGCCGTACGACGACGGGCCTTGTCGCCATCCCCTGCGCACAGTGGGCGTCCTTTGAGCGGGTCAAAGGCGGAATACTCAGCGCGAAGATTCAAATCAGGATCATCGAACATGACGCGCACTGGAATGGCACGGATTTTCTGCTGCGCACCTTCACGGGCAGGCGCTTGCGTCTTCATGACTTCATCGTGCAAACGATGTGCAATCCAGCCGTTATCGCCTTGCACCAAGGTGGTGATCGAGAAAGCATCATCCTTTTGCGGCAACTTGCGGTCGCCTTTAGAGATGGTTTTGCCGATACGAATGGAACCCAGTGTCGGCGGAGTGATTGCGAAGCCTTTAATTGTTTTCAAGATAATCTCCGTGAATGAATGTCGATGGAGTCATTTTGAAACAATGAAACGATTACCTAAGCGTTTTTTTCAAAGAATTCCCGGCTTTTCAAAAGACGAGAATTCCCGTGAATTACATTAGCCACCAACAAGGCTAAGCAGTTTTTTTATCACCAAGATAGAAATCCGGAAGCGCCGACCAATACATAATCGCATCTGATCGCAATTCGAGATGTGGATATGCCTCACCATGCCGATCGGTGAGTTGGAAATGGCACTCAGAAAACGGGATTTCGCCTTTCTGGAATAAATCAAATTCGCGCTGCGAATTCATAATCCGATCAAGTGTATCGTTCGGACTTTCGTTAGTAATAATCACCGAGTACGGATCAAGCACTTTTTCCCAAGTGATGCCGAAATCCGGGGATGATTGATAGCCGATCAATGCCAGGATCAGCGTGTTGAACGGTGGTGGGGTCTGGCTCGGGGACTGCCATTTGATGTGCGTTTCCATCTGCGAATTTCTCCAAAAGTTAAAACGATAAACCCGGCACGGGGCCGGGTTAGGGGGGTAAAAAATGCTATTGGGTTATTTCAAAAGGGGATGTCGTCCATCGACGGTGCGTTATAACTGCCACCACCGCCAGAACGCTGCGGCTGGCCTTGGTTGCGATCATTACCGCGCTGCTGGCCGCTATTCTGGTTGTTATTGCCCTGCGCATTCGTATTGCTTCGCGCATTGCCTTGCTGGCTTTGGTTACGGTTATTGCCGCCGTTATTCGCTGGTGCTGTTTGATAATCCTGATAATCATCACCCGCATTATTCTGCTGAGCAGATTGAGGACGCGAACCCAAAAGCTGAACATCGTCCGCACGAATCTCCGTGGTGTATTTGTCCTGGCCGTCTTTGTCCTGCCATTTGCGGGTACGCAATGCGCCATGGACGAAAATTTGCGCACCCTTCTTGGCGTAACTGGAAAGATACTCGGCGCTCTTGCCGAAAACCGAAATACGATGCCACTCGGTCTGCTCTTTCATTTCGCCGCTATTCTTGTCACGCCATTTTTCAGTGCTGCCCACCGAGATATTAGCGATGCAGTCGCCATTCGGTGCGTAACGGATTTCAGGATCACGACCCAGATTGCCAATAATTGAAACGCTATTGAGACTTGCCATTTTATTACTCCAGAAATGCGCTGCTCTATCAACAGCGCGAATATTAAATCAAATGAGTTTGGTGTTGCAGTACGATCATCTTAAAAGGTTGCCTTGATTGCCTAAGTGTTTTTTTTAAATAAATTTTGATTATTTAACGAGTACAAGTTACCACCCCAAATGCACGTAATTGATTGAGCAGCACCGCATTTTTTGCGCCATTGCCAAGGTATTAAGTGCACAGCGCCGTGGCATCCTCTGTCTTGGAATCTGAGAATTTGCTTAGTTGGCGCTGTCAGGCAGGCAAACTAGCGGCATCACTTGCACCGGTCGGTGCGATCACGAACACAATTGAAGGAGAAATTTTTGATGAATGTGATTGGGAAGCTTCGCGCACAGGCGCAACGTCAGTTGCATGCCGTTGGAGGGTCGCTGCCGACGATTCAGAACAGCGAACACGCGGATATCTGGTCAATGGTCTTGCGCCAGGAAAAACGGTACGAAGCCTTCGACGACGAATTTATTGTGCAAAGCGCCGGGACAGAACATGCAGTCTGCTATGCGGCCAAAAATTCGGACGAAGCCCTGAATGAGATTGAGGATGTGGCGGAAGCTGCTCAGGATGTGATCTTGTACGCCTGGAATCCGGCCTTCTATTGCAAGAAAGTACCGCGCAATGTCACCGTTCGCCATATCAAGAGCGTATTTCACTGATGAGCGAATCACCGGAAAGCCGAAATGGCGATCATCGCGTCAGACTCGCAGAGCCTGTAGAGGCGATGCCCACGTCTGCTCAGGAGGCCTGGGGAGACCGGCAAGCCGCTGAACGCCAGCTCTCTTTAAAGTTTAAAGGTCTGCTGGCCATAGTCGGCGTGGTGGGCCTGGTCGCCGGTCTGGTATTCATCACGACACCGGATAAAAAGGCAGAAGGCGAAATGGTCGATCTCAGCGACAAGAACGCGCCCTTTATGACCGCCAAGACACAGGCGCGAGTTTCGCAGGCCGATAACCAAGTCGCGCCCAAGTGCGACGAGGAATTCACGGTGGGATCGTACACCGTACTGCGCGATGTCAAGGACGGTGTTCCGCTCATGATTCGCAACAGCCACACCTTCAGAATCATGCTCAAGCTTTATAACGAAGGCGACACGTCGCAGTTCTTTATGGTTGGCCTTGAGCCGAAATCGGATGAGGAAATCGTCCTGCCCATCGGGAAATTTCGCATGGAGGCGTTTTCCGGCAACGAGTGGTGCAATCCCGATCTCGGCTTCACGGACGGGATACGTGTCGAGATGAAAGGCGCGATCACCATCAAGGCAGACAAAAACACCAAGTTGGAATTCGTCTCTGAAGGGCCGAAAGCGGGGGATATCCTGCCGCGCCTTTTCGAGACCGCCAGTGCGCCGAAGCAAGAGGCCGATGCGACCAATCCCAAAGGCTCAAAATCGCAACCGGAAAATGGCCGCTCAGCAAAAGGGAAAGGGAAGCCAGGCGACGAGGTTGCCAAAATTCCTGAGTGCGTCCCGCCTCCCGTCGAACGACCCCCGCCGCCTTATGAAATCACCGAAGGGGAGGGGGCTAACGTGCGACTGCGGCCCCTGGCTGGTGGAAACTATTTTGTGACTGGCATGGCTAACAATTTCCCGGTGGTTTATGTCGTTGATACCGGCGCACCAACCGTCGTCCTGCCGCAAACGGTTGCAGCGCGTGCTGGTGTTCGTAGTTGCATCCAGAAAACGATCCAGACACACAAAGGTTACATTAAAGGCTGCTTTGCGAATATCAACGAACTTGAATTCGGGAAATTCCGCGTGCGCAATGTCGAAGCGATGATTTTGCAAGGCCCGACCGGGGATGCCGTGCTCGGAATGACGCTTTTGCAGCGCTTTCGGGTGGAGCAGATCAATGGGGTTATCCAGATAGGGCGGGCTGCGCAGTGAGTCATTTTCAGCTTCCCGAATCGGTGAAAGATCGCAATTTGTTGCAGTTTCGATCTCGTCTCAAAGGTGCAACACCGGAATCAAGCCGGCCAAAATCATCTGGAAATCCTGTCCTTGCAATGGTGGTCATTTCCGCTTTATTCGTGGTGATTTATTTCAGCATCGGTGCGCTAATAACCGGAAAAAGCGCCATTCACCTGGCGATAGGACTATCAGAAATTCTTGGGCAATTTCCGTTGCTCAGTGTCCTAATGCTTTGGATGTCTGTTATTGGTTTGGCAACCATCATCCACGAGATTTTTGCGGGGAAAAAAGCATGAACAGGGGGAGCGATGAGCTGGGCCAAAGCATTTAAAGGTTGGGTTGGCGAGGCTGCGTTGACCGTCGCCAAGAAAATAGCACTCGACGGTGATGTTTATCGCGACCTAAACAATATCACGCTGCCAACAGCCAACGGCACGACTCAGATCGACCACATCATCGTTTCTCGGTACGGCATATTCGTGATCGAAACCAAAAACTTTGAAGGCTGGATTTTCGGGGACGAAAAGCAAGCCGAATGGACGCAATCCCTGTACGGCAAAAAATACCGCTTCCAAAATCCGCTGCGCCAGAACTATCGACACACCAAAGCGCTGGAAGAATTTCTCGGGTTGACCGCTTCGCACTTCCATTCAGTGGTCTGCTTCGTTGGGGAAACCTGCAAGCTAAAAACCCAGATGCCGGCCAATGTCATCTGCGGCGGCCCATTCCGCTATATAAAATCGAAGTCGGAAATTTTGCTTGCTGACAACCAGGTGGAGGCCATCATCGCTGCAATAAAAGGCGGCATGCGTCCGAAAAACCTGCTTGGACTCTCGACTCGGGAAACCAAAAACGAGCACCTGGCTTCGTTGCGAGAAAGGCACAGCAGCGCCAACACATGCCCGAAATGCGGCAACAAACTCGTGCTGCGAACCAGCCAGAAAGGCGATAAAGCAGGTCAGCAGTTTTTGGGCTGCTCCAACTATCCGGCGTGCCGCTTTGTGCAAGCAATCGATAACACGGAAAAAATCGCTTAGGCGCAGCAGCAGACCTGATATATATACATTATGTATATTTTGAAGGGGCAAAAAATGCTCGATGTTGTCAACTTGGTTCTGATCGCGTTCACTTTCCACATGGCGCTGACATTCGGCGTGTCTTGCGATAAGTATCACCTTGCGCTTGCGATGACGCTAGTGACGGTCAATCTTTTGCTGCTAAATTTCAACATTTAGCAGCAAATTGATCTGAGATGCCGCTGTTTTTGCGTTGATCTTAGCGCATTTCGTGCATCTCGCTGTGTTCTCATAGCGATAACGCAACCGAACTATTCCGCGAAATTCAAAATGCAAAAACTCGTTATTCTCGCTTTCGTGCTCAGCTTATCTGGGCAAGCCCATGCTTCCGATTTTGAAGATCACATCAAAATTTGTTCGTCGATTGCGGGCATCACTCAAAACGCGCTTCAAGAAATGGAGTCGCGCAAAATTCCGCTGGAAAAAACACAGATGTTTCGCGAAGTCGGACACGATCAAAACATGGCTAAAACCCTACGGGATGCGGTCAATGTGCGCCGCCGTGGGGCATCAATCAGTCAAATCACAGATGCCTGGGCGCAAGGCTGCGTGGAAGCGCTGGGTAAAGCGCGATGAGTAGCACTACGGAAGGCATCCGCAAGGCATTCCTTGATGCGGTCTACGACGATCTCGACGATTTAGAACGACAGGAATTGGCGCTCGGATTAATTTGCTTGCGCGTCCATAAAATCAATCTTACTGCCGAATTTGTTAATCAGGACGAATACTTGGCAGACGAGTATCGCTTCGAGTATTTCGGTCGCACAGATATTGAGGATCAGTACAGAATCCCATCAGGATTTCGAGAACTCGCGCAATGCAGCGATCCGAAGCTCATTATTGAGTTGTCGGCGATGGTACTAAACGCTATTGAAGATTTCGTAGATCGTAATTTCCCTGGAACCTATCAAACAACTTTCGGAGGGCACTTTGGCTAAGCCTCAATATAAAAACTTTGCCGTTTTACTGAAAGAAATTCTTTCTGAGAATCTTAGTCAGTCTGCGAGCAAAAAGAGAAATATTTCATACGCGACAATTGAAAAACGACAAGACATCATCTGGAACGCTTTTAAGGAATTAAAAGAGCTTGGCGTAAAGCTGAAAACACCGCGTTCTTTTGCCAATCGTCATTTGACGCGCTTGGCTAAGGCGTGGGAAGCGAAAGGCTTATCGGCAGCAACGATTCAGAATCGAATTTCAGTGATGCGGATTTTTGCGGAGTGGATCGGCAAAAAAGGCATGGTGCTGGCTGCGGAAAATTATGTTGAAGACAAAGAGACGGTTAAGCGAGTTTATATCGCGGATCATGACAAGTCTTGGACGGCGGTTAACATCAATCCGGAAAAAATCATCGAAGAAATCGCTCACGAAGACCCGTATGTAGCGCATCAACTCAAGGCGATTTATGCGTTCGGGCTTCGGCGCAAAGAAGCCGTCATGCTGCGCCCGAACGTCGCTGACAGAGGTACATATTTGTCGGTTAGCGATGGCGCGAAAGGTGGGCGCTATCGCAGCGTCCCCATCGATTCAGAATTCAAACGTCAAGTCGTTGATGAGTTAAAAAAATTTGCACGGGGCAATCCAGGGCATCTCGGCAATCCCAACAGAGATTTAGAAGGGAATTTGCAGCGCATTACCTACATGATGGTGAAGTACAAGATCACCAAAAAAGACACGGGTGTGACGTTGCATGGCTTACGGCATCAATATCTGAATGATCGCTTCGAGGAAATCGCAGGAACGCCGCCGCCTGTTCGGGGAGGTGTTTTGACGAAGGAAAACGAAGAGGCAACGCTAAAGGCGATGGCAATCTGCGCGGAAGATGCCGGTCATACGCGGATTTCGATTACCGGCGCTTATTACGGCTCTTTGCGCCGGGAATCCAGCAAGAAAACCGAGCCGGCGTAAACGCGGCTGCCGGTCGTGCCGGAAAACGCTGCGAGTCACGACAAAAAACGCGCCGCTGTCGGTTAATTTCGTGCGCGATGGGGTGCCATTATTGGTAGATAACCTGCCGGGCACCCTCGATGATCAAAATATTCCGCAACTCTGTTATTGCCTATGTCCTGACTTCCATCGTCGGACTACCATTCTGTAGCAATCTCGCCCTGGCCGATGCCTTTGAGGCATCTTCCAGTGGCGGTATCGATCTCGGCAAGATGATCGAGGCAGGCGTGCCGACAAATTTCGATCCGCTGTCTGGGTTGATTTCGACGGCTGGCATGAGTGTCATGAGTTTGGCCCAGCCCAAAGATGGCATGAAGGACCAAAAATCGGCTTATGGCAATAAGACCGCACTAGGATCGCTCGTCAGCAACACCGCCAACCGCCTGGATGGTGAGAAGTCAGATGCCGGGGAGGCGTATCGCACGCTGATGGGTGGGGCCAAGCAGCCGCGCCCGAATCTCCAGAATGACATCATGGTGAAAAATGGCGTTTCGGTGATCGACAAGGCAATGAACGATCCCGCAAACAGCGGCTGCTACACAACGATTCAGTCATCGTTGGTCGATGCCGGGACTATCCCGCTTGATGAATTCAAGACGTGTGACCGCCTCACCAAGACCCAGCCGACCTGCAAAATCTGGCGCGAGATTAATATGGTGCGTCCGCTCCAGTTCATCTCCGGGGATGGTTCGGGGCGAGATATCAGCTTGTCGCAGTTTGAAATGACCCTGGGTATCGACGGCGACGACTATCTCAATAGCAAAGGTCGTTGCGGCTACTACAAAACCAACATCAAGATTCAGGTCAATAACCCCGACAAAATCTTGTCGGCAAAACTCAACTATGCGAGGTACGACGACCGAATTCGTGTTTCGATTGGCAATAGTGCCGTATTCGTAGGGCCAGAATTAACCGGGGCGGCAGGTGTTTTTGACCCTAAATCAACGTCGTGTGAGCTAGGCGTCAGTTGGCGCAGCTATCCACAAACCGAATTGGCTGGTTACTTCAACACGGTAAAGCCCGGTGACATTGTGGATGTGACGGTCGAGGTGTTGTACCAGGGCGCTGGTGAGGGTTACGCCAAATTGCTGGTGACGTATCCCTCGCCGGAACAAATCATCCATCAAGACCCGCCTCATTGTCTTGACGAGATCAAGGCCGATCCAGATTACCTGGGCGATGGTCATCCGAGTTGGAAACCGAGCGCTTCGATTAATGATCAGGCGTCCAATGCCTATTGGTCTTGCAACGATGCGTCGAACGCCAAGATGATCAATCTGAAAGACGGCGGCACCTATACGGTGACGACCAACGATTACGATTTTCTCGGGCCACTTTTTCCCGATGAGCCGCAAGCCCCACCTGCGCCAATTTGCTTTGACGCTGAACTACGCAAACTCGATGTGACGACCGTTTGCCAGGATCAATCGGGCGACCCCAATAAGTGCTCGACGGTTGATTGGTCCAAAGTCACGGGCGTCGATGATTGCGATCCGCTGCGCACCGATCCCGACTGCTCATTCGTTGAGTCGGTCTGTCAGACTTACAACGGTGGCGTCTGCACCCATTACAAGGATTCGTACAACTGCGGGACGGTCTATCAGAATAAAAACATCGTCAATACCGAGACCTTGGTCTGTCCAGGGAATATCTCCTGCATGGGGGAGACCTGCGGTGTTGCGCGTCCGTCAGAACAAAATGCCCGATTCAACGATGCGGCAGTTGCGATGGAAGTCGTCAAGAACGCCAACATGAACGGTGAGTGTGACCAGGGAACCGGTGGCGATTGTCGAATTTTCAAGGGCGAAGTGCTGGGCTGCAAAAAGATTCTGGGCGGCATGCAGGATTGCTGCCAGATGGACTTGCCCCCCGGTCCAACGCTGACCGATTACATGAAGCTGACTCAGAATACGTGGGAGCTTGCCAAGGATACTCAGGTCGGTAAAGACCTCGCGCAATTGGGGAATGGTGCATGGAACGAGTTCTCCACTGCCGCTAGTGACGTGGCAAGTTCAATCACCAAGCCCTTGATGAGTGCGTGGGATTCGTTTGTTGGCACTGCCGCGTCTGGGGTGGATGCGGTCGCTACAGGGACAGAAGCGGCGGCAAGTGTAATCGATACCGCAGCAACTCAAGTCGGTGCAAAAACGATAACCAATAAGATAACCACTTATGTCGTGGAGTGGGCAAAAGACACTTTTGGAGACGCCATTATTAACGAAGCAGGTACGGGTTTGTTCAAGGAGGCTGCTGGCGAGATGGTCCTCAACGTCGCAGGGAACATGGTGGCGGCATTTCTCAGTGTGGTGATGTGGATTTACCTGATCTATCAGATCATCACGATTCTGGTGAATATGATCTGGCCGTGCACCGACGATGAGTTCTCGTTGGCCAGCAAGAAAGACCTTCGGGTTTGTCACTTCATGGGCACAGAAAAGAAAAAGGCGCTCGGTATGACGGTAGCGGAGAACCAGCGATATTGTTGCTTCGCCTCGCCGTTTGCGCGAATCATTCACGAGCAAACCCGCGACAATCCTAAGCAGCCCGACTTGCATAAGCCTTGGGGGGACTTCAAGAATCCCGATTGCACGGGTTTTACGCTCACCGAATTTTCGTCAATTGATTTTGGTGAGGTTGATCTGAGCGAGTGGATCGCGTTACTCAAGCTGGCCGAAATGACACCAACCGACCCTGCCGTGATGCAGGCTGAAATGGCCGGCGATCACGCCGGAGCCAAGAAGCTAAGCGAGGACAAATTCAGCGCCTCCACCATGGAGCGTGCCAGGGCATTGATCGATAGCGCAACCGGTGGCGCAAACGATGCGCTTGATAAGCGTCGTCAGGAAATGGGCAATACGGCAATCAATACCGAAAAGCAAAAGCTCTATTAGTGTTGTTGGCGCGACGTTCTGAACCAGGATCGTCGCGCTAAACATTGCCGGAAGCGCAAAAAACGCGGTAATCGTGCGGAAAAACATGCACAGCAACCCCCGAAAATAAGCTCAGAAACAATTTCGAGGATTGACTATGAACCGCAAAACAAAAATCGCCATCGCTGTCAGCGTGCTAGGCGTCGTCGGCACCATCGGCGCAACAAGTCTCTTCTGGTCGGGTTCCAAGTCGGAATCTGAAGCCCACACCCAGGCAGCGCAAGTCCAGCAGGCCGGTGCGGGGAAATCGGAAGAGGTTCTTCTGGTGCGTGAGGAAATGCTCAACGTCGCCCTGGATGTTGTCTCGGATCGGATGGTCCTGCGCTTGGCAGAAAACAGTGAGTTGCTGCAGATCATGCAGGAGCAAGGGAGCCAGCAGCTTGAGATTGAGCTGAACAAGCAGTTGGACTTGCCGAGGGTGAATCTTGTCTTTAACAAGGCGCTGTCAGATTTTGGCGATGATCTCTTTTTGTTTTCTATCAGTGGTGAGCGCCTTGATCGCGCTGCCATGGATGATCTTCTCGCTGCGATTGCGAACATTCCCGGCGTTGTGGCCTCAGAAGAAGATGTGATCGTTTCCAGGGCGACCGCGCCGAATGATCCTCAGTTTGGGCAACAGTGGAATCTGGGGCCATTGAGCAGTGAGTCGAGCGGCATTGATGCTGAAGCTGGATGGGCGAAAGTAACGTCGACACTGCGCCCGGTCCTTGCGGTCGTCGACACGGGCGTGACGGCGCACAGCGACCTCCAGGCCAATTTGCTACCGGGATACAATTTCATCTCCAGCGCGGCGCGTGCGGGTAACGATACCGGACGGTCGGCCGATGCCGCTGATCTGGGTGACTGGGTGGATGAGGACGATCTTCTCAAGCCTGAATTTGCGGGGTGCGAACTTTCCGATTCTTCATGGCACGGCACGCATGTGGCAGGCATTGCCGCAGCGGCAAGCGACAACGGCATGGGGATCGCTGGCGTTAGTCCACGGTCACAAATTCTTCCCGTGCGCGTGCTGGGCAAGTGCGGTGGCTACGCAACAGACATCGCGGCGGGCATCCTCTGGGCAGCCGGTCTGCCGGTAACCGATGTTCCAGCCAACCCGAACCCCGCCAAGGTCATCAATATGAGTCTGGGTGCGTCAGGTAGCTGCCCTTCCTTGCTGAACGGGGCCATTAAAAAGGCCAATGCCAGCGGTGCCTTAGTGGTTGTCGCAGCAGGAAATAATAACGTCAGCACGAAAAACTTCTTTCCAGCCAACTGTGCAGGTGTTTTACCGGTGACGGCGACAACCAGCGCCGGGGATCGCGCTTCGTACTCGAATTTCGGTGGTGCCATTGCTGCGCCTGGTGGGCAATATAGCAGTGACTCGATGATCCTCTCCACGGTCAATGCCGGCACCAAGCACCCGGCAGGCGATGCTTATGCCGCAATGCAGGGCACCTCCATGGCCGCACCGCACGTCGCGGGTCTCGCGGCATTGATCGCTGCGGCAAAGCCGACCTTAAACATGAGCCAGGTCAGGGCAGCACTCCTGCGTTCTGCCAAGCCATTTGCGCCAGAGACTCGGTGCGCTCAGGAAAAGAACTGTGGTGTCGGCATCATCAGTGCCGGCGCGGCGGTTGAGGATGCCGTAAACACCATCCCCAATCTTTATGCAGACAAGATTTACGGTGGCGGCTATTTCGTTCCTGGCGTACCCACTGATATCAAACTGACCATCGGGAATTCTGGTGCGACGGCTTATGTCGGGGAAACCAAAGTTCGCATCTATCTATCCGGCTCCGAAGTATTGAATTTTGATCAGAATCCTATTCTGATCGCAGAAATCAATCCAACCCTGAATTTAAGTCCGCTGCGCGGGAGAACAACGCTCACTATCCCCGTCAATGTCGAGCAAAGCGTCGAAAGCGGTACTTATTATCTGATTGCGAAAATCAATCCAGATGCTGACGACAGTACCGAAAAGACGCTACTGGACAATGAAATTGATCGTGGCCAAGTGGAGGTTGTGCGCCCCGAATTTGAAGTAACGATCAAAAAGGACACGGATCAGGTACCGTCCACGTTCCGTGCCGTGGTAACGCCCACCAACAGCAAATTGACCAGCTTGACGCGGCAATGGACTTTCCAATGGGATGGCATGGAAGGCATCGAGAACGCCAAAGCAAGAGGCCCAGAGCTTCGCGGTACGATTTCAACGGTCGGTAACAACGAAATCAAGGTAGCGGTATCGTCACCTAATGGTGCCTACAACAAGGAAGCGACAGGCTCCCTAGAGACCCGTGATCCTGATCCGATGGTCATCAGCTTTGGAATTCGACAAAGCAACAAATACGGACGTGCTCCGCTCTCCGTCATCGTTGCCCCGTCGGTAAAAGGTGGGCATCCCTCTGATCGCATTGTGAGTGGCAAAATTTTCACGGGCAGCAACGATACGCTTCAGGAGAGTACCAAGAGCCGTGCAGCATTCATTGATCTACCTGCCGGTGATCATGTGATCACCTACAACCTGAAAACGAAGCAGAATCGTGAGGAATCGTACTCGGAAACGATTACGGTGATCCCGAACATTGCCCCGAGTTGCAGTATTGTGACGCGCAAAGGGGAGGTTAGCTATTACTTCTCGGCCAACTGCACCGATGAGGACGGCAGAATTCGCGGCTACGCTTGGAAGGTGAATGGTGAGTCAAAGCTGAGCACCTCAAACCGCCTGATTGTGCCGTTCGACAACGCGGTTGAAGGCCAGATCGCCGTCGAATTGGTCGGCAAGGACGATAGCGGCGATACGGCCACCGCTAACGAGACCGTTCAGGTTGCAGGGCAAACCTGAGTCAGATCGCCAGTGCCGCTATTCGCTCTCGGGTAGCGGCATTGGGCGGCATGGCTCGCCGGTTTCGGTGTAAGTAATGCGGTTTTGCGAGTCCCAGTACCCAATCTTATAGCCACGAGCACCCATGCCTCGCGCAAACGCGACGATTCGCTTGGTGTTGCCTTGCATGTATTGCTTTCCTTGTTGATAAACCTCGTAATGAGTCGTTACAAGATAATCGCCTTGCGAATCGATTTTTGGCAAATAGGTTTTAGAACCTAGATATTCAGGAAATACTACGCACACCCCAGGCGCACATGCGCCACCGGTAAGGCCGTACTTGAACGATTTTTTGGCGTTGTCGATAATCAGGTTTTCCCCACCCAATACATCGCGTGTCACTTCCAGTGTGTCGCGGCGCATTTTGTCCATCGCCTCTTTAGGCGCTGCCGTCGCATTTTTATCAAGGATCAGGACAACGTGATCCATCTCCGCTAAACGGGCACTACCGGGCATGAAAGCGCCTAGCAACAGCCCACCCACCGCTGCACCCGTCGCGCCTTTGGCGGCATCCGCAATACCACCGACCACGAACGGCGTTCCCGAAGGCGCTTTAAGCCATCCGAGATTTGGCGTTCCGTCACTGTCAAAAACCTTGCGATGCACCAAATCAGCCACAATAGATTGCCGACACGCTGGCGCAGGCGTCACCGCCTCACCAGCACCAACAACGGTTCCATGAAGCGCGAGAGCAGCAGCGCACGCTTTAAAAAATTGGCGTTTCAAAATTCACCTCGAAAAATTGTTTTGCATAACGCATTATCGCGCAAAAGCCTGTCAGCCTAAGTCCGAAACCGCGCCATCTGGCCAGCCAATTCCGTGGCAAGGTTTTGCAACCGGTGCGCCTGCTCGCTATTGGCTTGGGCACGGTGATTGCCGCTTTCCGCTGTCTGGGCAATCTGCTCGACCAATCGGGCGATTTCCTGGCTGGCGGCGCTTTGTTCCCGTGTGCTATCGGCGATTCCTCGAACGACACCGACGGTCGCCTTCGCGCCTTCGTCTACTTGCTGCAAGGCGTTGCCTGCTTCCCGCGCCAATCCGAGGCTGCCAGCCATATTCCCACTTACCGCCTGCATCCGGGCGACCGCATGGCCGGTCTCGTCCAGAATGGCGGTGACGGTGCGTGAGATTTCTTGGGTTGATGTGGACGTGCGTTCAGCAAGTTTTCGCACTTCGTCGGCCACCACAGCAAAACCGCGTCCTTGTTCCCCGGCGCGTGCCGCTTCGATAGCGGCGTTGAGCGCCAACAGATTGGTTTGCTCGGCAATATCGCGGATAACGCCGACCACGTTCGATATCTGCTTCGACCGCTCGCCCAATGATTCGATAATGCTTGCCGACGCAGTAACGTCCGTGGCCACACGTTCGAGTTCGCTTAGTGTTTTCACCACGACTTGCCGACCGTTGGCCGTAACGACCTTTGCCTCATCGGCAATCTCGGATGCCTGGTTGGCGTTATCGGCGACATGCGTGATGCTGACCGACAATTCTTCGACCGAAGCGGCGATGCTCGATGCCGAATGGGCGGCATGCTCGGCGCTATCCCCGGCCTGGCGTGCAGTGTGTCGCAAGTCCTCGGCGGCGACAGCCAGTTGGTGTGATGTACTCGCTGCACCGCGTACCAAATTCCGCATACCTTCGGCCATCTCGTTGAAGGCGTGCGCTATGGCGTGAACTTCGTTGCGGCTGCTCGGATCGGCATCGACGATTTGAACGCGCAGATCGCCTTGGCTGAGCCGCGACACCTCGCCGACCAGTTGGGAAAGGCCGCGCAGTCTTGATTGTACGAGTACGAAACCGAGCAAGGCGAGCAGCAAGGCAGAAACGATACTGATACCAATCACGAGATTGCGCAGGTCTCGGCTTTCTTCCAGGTATTCGTCCAGCCAACTGCCGGTAACAACCGTCCATCCCCAGCCATCCGCCGTAGCGGCATAGGTGATCTTTTCCCGTTCGCTGCCACCGTCTGGTCCTGCCATCGCGTAACGGAACAAACCGTTTTTCTGGGCCACCAAGCCACTCATCGCGGTGCGTGCGGTCGGGGACATATCCGATTCTGCAATGGTTTTCCCTTGGAATTTAGGATGCAGCACAAACTCACCGATCGTCTTTTCGTCGGTCGGGCGGATAATAAAGACATAGCCCGTTTTGCCGGCGACCAGACCAGAAAAGCGTTCTCGGATACGTTGTAATTCATCGTCAAGCGCCACGCGCACCGAATACGCTCCCCACGGCTGGCCATCAGCACCGCGCAATAATTTGACGGTGCTAAACGTGTATTTCCCGTCGCGAATCGCAAGGCCTTGATAGTCTTTCCCGGCCAGCAGCGATTTCGCAACCGGATCGGTGTCGGGTATCGGCGTGCCGCTCAGCGACTTGCCTTGTGCGTCCTTGAGCAAAGTTGCCAGCCGGTACACCTTGCCGTTTTTTAGCAGCAGCCAGGTTGCATCCTCGCCGGTGATATCCCGGAAGGCGCGAATCTGTTCTTCGTTGCCGTTCACAACTATGCCGCCGATCTGGACGGTGGGCAGATCGACCGCGCCGGTGAGGGTGCTGCCTTCGGCCAGCGCAGGACTTCCCCCTGCAAACTTAACGAAAAATTGCGAGGATCGCTCGCCGCGTGTCTTAACGGCATCGAACATCATGTCAAGCGCACCGGCCATCAGCTTCGCCTCGTGCTCCAAGTTTCCCGAAGCCACGGCCAGCGCCGTCGTCTCGGCGCGATGTTCAATAATCAGACTCAGCGCACTAAAAACGATGACCAGCGCGAGCAAGATTGCTCCGATGAGTTGCTGGGCAATCGGGCGTTTGGTTATTGCATCAAGCATACAATCCCCCTTCCTTAAATATATTTATTTGTACTTATATTTGAGCCAGGCAGCAAGAAGCTGCCGCGTTCGCCGGTTAGTGAATTTTGCCCAGTGCCTCTCGCATTAGCGCATAGGTTCTTGGCGCACTGCTTCCGTGTCGCACCTCGAATTTGAGCAGCGCTTCCAGTTCTTCCCACACAAAGACTAAAGCTGCCCACTCCCTGGACACATTTGCCATCAGCAAAATCTTCGAGCGCGAATCAGTGGCATCCAGAAAGGCAATGCAGCGGCGCAGGTCGCTGGGATCGCGGGGATGATCGGCACCGGCATTTCCCGGCACACCGAAAAAGCGCTTGCACATGGCGTTCGCTGAAAGGCCGCGTTCCCCTTGTTCCAGCCAATGCGATACCGCATTGAGGCCAAGTTTTCGTGCTGCCTGGCCTTCAATCCGGCGCTCGGCAGAAATAGGCAGGTCTGCCTTGGATAGCAGGGCAATATCCGCTGGCTCGCCCACGACAAATGAAGCACCGATTTTGTCGGCGATATCGACCGCCAGAACGGCGTTCTGGCCGAATTTCGCGGTGAGAGACACGAGATCGGCCATCGGCACCGGGCCGAAGATAACGCGGCAACCGTGCATCTCGTGAACGGAATAATTGGTTTGGCTAGTGTGTTGCATGGCAATTCCTCAAAGTGATCAATCCTCAGAATGACATTTTGTGGGGAAAAGCTAAGCGAAATTATCCGGCGTTGCCGCTAAAAACGAGGTGATCGTCAACGAATTCGTGCACATGCGAGCGTTGGCACGAAACTGATGCCGACCTCAACGGCCCGTATCAAGTAAGCACCCACAATCGATTGTAGTTTCCTCCCCCTTTAAACCCGCCACCTAAAAATGGCGGGTTTTTTTCGGCTCGGAATTGCTGCGCCAAGCCTCGTTTTCTGCGGTGATCTTCGAGTAATTGATGGACAAATATCTGGAAAATACCAGTCAATGGCCTTGGCCAATCAGTCTTTTAGCCTCGCTTTTTTGGTGAGCTAATCCGCGCAGCCGTCCTGCGCATTTCAACCAGCCAATTGAAAAATTGGTATCTCAACCCTCATGGGATCAACTCCCTGCGGGGATGCTCCCATGATTTTCTTAGGAAAAATCATGCAAATTACATTGGATTCATGGATGGTCGTACCGTCCAACGAAAAGGGGATTTCGATTGTTGGTATTTCTGAGGGCAAGTTGGTTCGCCAACTGATCAGCAGCTTTACCAAAACAGGGATTGTCACCAAAAAAGACCGCTTCGCACTGGGCACAAAAATGCCTGGTTCGTGGGGTGATCGCTTGGCGGAGTTCCGTCCTGCAAAGGCGGAAAAAATGAAAAGCCTCGGCATTATTTGAGGCGTTCAACACGCGCTACAGAACATCGTTGCGCAATACCTATCCAGACCCGGAGGTTAGCCCTTTGGGCATCCTTCTCGTCTGGCTTTACAAGATCGGAGCAGGAAAATGGATTGCAAATATCACTTGGTCAGCGTGTTGTCCGAGATTTATGAGGACGATTACGAAAACGGTGAGGGCGATTTCACCGGATGCGGTCTGAATTGCCGCATTGGAAAAACCTTCAACACACTTCAGGAAATGATTGCTTATCTGGCGGCCAGTTTTGGCTTGTCGGAAAACATTCATGATTTTGATGCTGTTGAAAAAGGTCGTCTGGTAACTAGCAAGACCGTGGCCAATCACTGTGAAGCACAGAACGGTGGCTGGTTTGAAGCGACAGAAAAGGAAATCAAGGATTGGGCAGCCGGAAAAATGAAGTTGTACTCGGAGAATTTCTCCTTTCATTTTCTGCGTTGTCTTTAACGCGATAACCGATCCAGCCAGAACCTCTGGCTGAAACCCATACGGGAGCTTACCCCGTGGGGTAGCTCCTTCGTATTTTTCAAGGAGTCACCCATGACACAAAAAGCACTTCCCGAGATTTCACAAGTGGTATCCGAACTCTACGTTCTGCTGAAAAGCTGGGCAGGAGAGATGGATGCCTTCCGTTTCCAAATGTTTGCTCGTCGTCTGGTGGCCGCTGAACACGGTCGCCCGGATGCCGTTGAGTGGGCGAACGACTGGTACCGCGAATACCAGGAAGAGCTGAGTCAGAAAGAAGCAGAAATGCTTCTGCGTATTGCAAAGATTGAAGAACAAGCCGCCGCTGCTCGTTCTGAATTCAATGCCGGTCGCTGCTCAAACCCTCGGTATCAGGCATTTCTCGATACCGTCGAAAACCCGGAAACGGTCAAAAACAATGCCGCTTACATGGCATGGTTAGGCGAAGTGATTGGAAAATTTGAACGCCTGCCAGGCATTCGAGACCTTTCCGCAGCCGAGAAAAAAACAGTCATGGATCGCATGATCCAGGACAAACGAGATGCCAATCTCGCAACCCGATTACGGACTCAAGTCGCCGCAAGCGCTTGCTGATCGTGATCAACCTCCAATAATCAGGGATGACAAAAATGAACGCCTATGAAAAAAAGCTGATCGAAGTTTTCGAGCAGCACCAAGATGAGCTTGATGAATTTTTCACCGATAAAAAACCCCTGGCGGTAATTCTCGCCGAAGAGAGAGTCCATCTGCTCGATTGGCAAGCCAGAAGCGTCAACACGCCGCTGGCAGAGTTAGTAGAGCGCTTTTTGCGTCGGCTGGATGACGCGGAAAATGGCAGTTACCTTGCTGTCGAGAAGGTGTTGGAGTGGCGCAAAGATAGTTTTATCTATGCGTCACTTGATCGGTTGAAAGCAGCAAAGGAAAGGGCGCTTTATCAGGTTCCTTTGCAAAGCCTTGTTCAATTTATGCTCAACCCTCCAAAAGAGGGCTACGGGTGCAAATTGATGCTGCGCGATCTGATGCCGGTCATTGAAGGCCACATCAAAAATGCGGCCAAAAAGCTAATCTTCGGATTGGCAATGCAGGCCCAAGTGCATAAGGCATTTGCGGCATAGAAGGTCGGCACCGAAAGGCTGCCGATTGAATCGAAAAAGCCCAAGGGTTCTGCCTTGGGCCGAACTTCCTTGGGTTTTCTGCTAACATAAAACCCAAGGAGTTACCGTGGCAATGTCCATACCGTTCGATACACTCGATTACGCGAAAAAGCTTGAGGATGCCGGATTGCCAGCAGCTCAAGCAGCGGCACAATCGAAGGTGCTTGCAGATGTTCTAAGCAAGGCCGTCGCTTTTCCGGGAGACCTCGTTTCCCTGGAGCGCAGCCTGTCCGCCAAGATTGAGTCCACCGAACTCAAACTCGAAAACAAGCTGGCCGTCATAGCCGGTGACATCAGCTTATCAAGGTGGATGACCACGACATTGATTGCCATCAACGTGGCAATTTTGGTGAAGTTGTTTGTCCAGGCACCTTGATAATCTAAAGTCGGCTGGCATTCCTGATGCTCAAGCCAAGGCAGAAGCTGAAGCTTTGGCAACAGCGCTCAGCGAATCCGCGTCTGGCCTTCTGGCCACAAAGGATGACATCACTGGCATCAAGCTTGGCTTGAACGAAGTGAAGGCAGAGCAAAAACTGATGATGTGGATGCTTGGCTTGATTCTAGCGGGCATCGTGGCACTGATCACGAAATCGTTTTTCTGAGTTAGCAATATCCCAAAACCCACCAAGGTATCGATTCCTCGGTGGGTTTTTCTATTTCCGGCTCCAAATTACTGCGCCAAGTCACGTTTTTTGCAGTGATCGCCAAATAATTCGCGCCCGAATCTCCGGAAAATAACGGTTGATGGCTTCGGCCAAGCAGTCTTTTGCACTCGCTATCTTGTGAGGCATTACGCGCAGCCGTCCTGCGCATTTCAACCGGCCAATCTTTCGATTGGTATCTCAACCCTCATGGGATCACATCCCATCAGGGATGCCCCATGTATTTTTTGGAGAAGTCTATGTTCGACTTCGAGAAATACAAGACTCAATGCACTGCGGTTGCGAAGGGATTTAAAAATCTCAACAACAGCCGTATTGCATTTTCGCAATACGAAAAATTGATCACTGAAGCGTCAATGCTGACGCCGAAGGTGGTTGAAAAAATCGAACGGGAAATCATCACCAAGGGCAGTAATTTCCGCCCGATTGATGCCTACCAGTTCTAAATCGTTTTTTATACCAACCCACGCGGGGCTATCCCTGTGGGGGTACTCCGTGTTTCAACATCAGATCGGAGTACGAAAATGGCAAAGAAAATGTGGAAATTCAAGACCAAGAACTTCACCGTGGTCTGGGAAATCTCCCCTGATAGTTTTGATTCGACATACATGGAGAAAGACCTTGCCCGTGAATGCCGTCAAAAAATTCGCTCTGGCGAATGGAAGTGTTTCAACTCAGAAATTCGCGTGATCGAAAACGTCACCAAAAAAGTGATTGGCCAAGCATTCCTTGGACAGTCGATTTACGCTGATCCGTCTGAATTCCGGGATCACTTTGGCATGAATGCCAAAGGCCACGGATCGTACTTCTCGGACATGGTTCGAGAGGCGATTGCCGAAGCACGTCAGTGTTTTGCCAAGTTCCAAGCAGCCACCAAAGAAGGACTCATTGCCCAGCAGAAAATACTGGCAATTGAGCTTCGCACCCAGGCGCACGCCTGATTACCAACTTTCCCATCGGGAATCACTCCCGAGGCGGAGTGATTTCTGATGGGGCACATTAAGGAAATTCAAAGATGAGCAACATCGAAAAATTCACCGCCCTTCTGTTGGCATCCGGCGCCATTTCCATTGATCACGGTCCGCTGTTGACCGAGTGGGATAGCACCGAAGTTAACGGTGATCCAGAAAATGAAGTATTCCGGGCGTCGTGGACAGATGGCACCTGCGAATACTCGGAAGTGCTGGACGAAGGCGGTATCGCTGATGGCTGGTTCGACGATAACGGCAGGTTTGTTGTCGAGAACACTGAAGGCGAAAAAACAGAAATCCGGTTTTACGAGACAAACAGACTCGTGAAACCGTTTGCTGGCCACAAGGCAGCAGATCGTTTTATGCAGGAGTTGCTGGCTTCCGTGGAAACACTGGATGGCATCTCAGAACAGTATGGCGCTCGTACCTTGGCCGACCTGATGTACCTGAACATGGCAATCGCGGACGCCAGTTTTATCGAGGCGCTTCCAGGTTCTGGTGTTCTCGAAGTGGTGAACAACCTGCCTTCTGCTACGCAGTGGCGGGAATTTATCCGCTTTGATCTCGCATAAAAAATCAATTTTCCAACCAGGAAGAGTTCTCGCCAAAACGAGGACTCTCCAGTTCTTGAAGGACAAAAAAATGCAACTCGATACCAAAGACCAGGAAATTATGGTCCGCAGAACCGCAGACAGAAACCAGATCGAAACACCTCGCAAGGGGGATTTCGTTCGATTTCCGACTGGGGAAAAGGAGCGCTTTAGTTGGCTTTATGCCGACGCAGTACAAACCTCGCCAGGCGGTTCGTTCTTCCTGCACGAAGGTGGCGGCGCTGAGTTTAGCGGCAGTCTGCATCCATCCATTCCGATGGATTCGCTAACGCTTAGCAAGGAAAAGCTGGATGGAACCTTCTGGTTCTTCCATCATGGTGAGGCAGGCGCAGGTCGAGGTGTGTATTTCGATGTGCCTTGCCGCGTTTACCAAACCACGGCTCCGTACCGGGGATATCTCGCTAAAGTATCTTAGGCGCATGGTGACAAAATGACGCCACAAACCTATACTGGGAGCTATCAATACTTAGCCTCCAAGGAAAATGCCATGCTCGCCAATACGGGAAAGCGACTCACCACAAGGATCACTGACCATGTGCAGGAAAAACTGCAAGCGGCAGCCGACCTAGTTGGTGCAACGCTGAACCAGTTTGTCGTTCAAGCGGCCTTGGAAAAAGCGGAGAAAGTCATTGAAAGCGAATCAACGATTGTCCTGACCCGTCGGGAATCTTTGAGGCTGCTGGAGATGATTGATAATCCCCCGCCACGTAATGAAAAATTTCTTCATGCTCAAGCCCGTTATCAGAGGATAAAGAACGATGTTGGTTCTTCCACTTAACGACAGGCACGATAGGAAGAGTTTCGATTGTGGTGATGTAGACCTGAATGGCTGGCTGAAAAAAACCGCCAGACAGCACAAGGAAAAGGGGATTTCCTCGGCATTTATCTCAGTTGCTCACGAGACGAGCGTGGAAATCTTAGGCTTTTACGCGATTAGCCTGGCTGAACTGGTGAATACCAATCTGCCTGCGCAATATGGAAAGCGGTTGCCTTCCAAAGTCCCTGTGTTCCGTATTGGGCGACTGGCAACAGCACTAGGCCATCAAGGGAAAGGTATTGGAGCGTTCCTGCTCTTTGACGCCATTGACCGAGCGGCTCGCATTTCTGGTGAGGTTGGCGGTATTGGCATTGTCGTTAATGCGAAGCACTCCGCAGTCGATTTTTATCAACGCTACGGTTTTGAGCAAATGGCGGATCATCCCCAAAATCTGTTCTTGCCGTTTTAACTAAAAATCCCCGTGCCCAGGTTTTCCTGGCCGGGGATTTTTCTTTTCCGGCTCCGAATTGCTGCGCCAAGCCTCGTTTTCTGCGGTGATCTTCGAGTAATTGATGGACAAATCTCCGGAAAATAGCAGTCAATGGCCTTGGCCAAGCAGTCTTTTAGTCTCGCTTTTTTGGTGAGCTAATCCGCGCAGCCGTCCTGCGCATTTCAACCAGTCCAGTTTCACACTGGACATTGCACTTCAGCCCGTGGGCAAAAAGTGTTCTCAACCCTCGCGGGAATTGCTCCCGCATGGGGAAGCTCCGCGAATTTTTCAAGGAGTTTCAAAATGAGCAAACAAATCACCGCAGCCGAACTGGCTGAAATCGTCACCAGCCTGCTGACGGACACCCAAGCAACTGGAGAACTGGATGATCCGGGTGTGTTTGGCGGCTTCATGACAGCAATCGCAGAAGTTGTGTGCGATTACTGTGGTGGAGAAATTCACCATCCCGCCGACTCGCTCGACGACATTTGGTACATCGGCGTGCACGGCAACGATTCTTTGCCAAGCGCCTTTGGTGGCATCTGGCGGGAATACGACAAGGAAGGCGAGCTATTTGCCGAAGGGTCGCCGGAATGGTTCGAGGCTAAATATGGCCAAGAGCATCCCGAGTGGACAAAAGCAGAATGGCAGTCCGACTTAAGTAACGGCGATACCAAATTGGGTTACTGGGCGTGGGTTGCGCATAACTCAACGGTCGAATGCCAATCAGACTGTCCGTTGGAGGTTTGAAATGGCCACGATCACTGTTGTCGGCCCCTTGACCACCGAAGCTGAAGCGAGATCAACCGCCGAAGTTTTGGGCCTGGAAAACCACTCGGTCTATTCGCGCTATCTCAACGATAGCGATGGATATGTGTCCGAACAACAGGAATGGTACGTCGAACGCGACGATGCGATTCCTGGCAAGATTTTCGGTTACGAATGGCGCGAAATTCAGGCGAAGCAGGCTCGGATTTCCGCTTAGGAAACCAAAACATCTCAACTCCCCTACGGGTCACCGCCCCGTGGGGATGGTGACGCAAAGGGATTTTCCATCTGGAGAAAAAATGCGTTACCAAACGAAATACTGGGCAAGTCTGAAAAACCAACCCGACCTGGAAACAGGTTTTGCAAAACACCTCCGAAAGTACGCTCGGAGACAGCAAATCGCCTTCCAACTGATGATGAATCAGCACGAAGGCATGCCGGTCGGTGTCGAGTATCGCAAGAAGGATCAGCCCCAATGGGCTTTCATCCTTCCCGATGCATCTGGAGATGCCGATTGGCGTATCCAGACGTTCGATGAGGACGGAATCATTGGACACAACTGCTACCGCACGCTTCTCGAAGCTGCGGAAGAATTGAGCAGTAGTTATCCGGTCATGGATCAAGGCGCACTTGACCGTTTGGCGGCAACAAACCGCTGGGCAAAAGGTGTCCTTCGCCACGAAATTCGAGTGTTGCAGGCCAGGGGACTGATTACCTGGACTGAAATGCTTGAGAAATTCAAATGCGTGGAATCTAGCTGCGCATAATTTATCAACGACCTCGCGGGGCTCTCCCCGTGGGGAAGCTTCGCGTTCTCAATGGAGCTTTCGATGAGAAAAGAAGAAATATTAGCAATCGCCAACAACCTTGACGTGCCAAAGTTCGTTTTTGGCACTGATGCGTTAAAGGAATGGACGCGCCAGCACAGAAACCCCTTCACAGGGCAGTGCTACAAGGATTCAAACTTCTATGTCGTTGTGCATAGAAGCTTGAATCCCAGAATCCGAGGTTTCAAAATCCTCTCACGCTGGCGCCAGGGCGACGTAGTGCCTTTGTCGTGGGATGTTCCACAAGGAGAAAATGATGGCCGATAGTACATTTGACTATCAACTGTTAGGCCGTTTGCAGCAAGACTGCAAACACTACCTCGACCTTGGTGCGAGAAACAAAAAGTACCTTTGGGCACAGGACGAAGCAGAGCAAATTCAGACGATGAAGGCGCTGTATGCCGCCTTGCCCGAAAAACCCGAATGGATTACCTTAGCAGAAATCGCGAAGTATGAGGCCGCTATGGTTTGCTCAGGGCCGTTACAACCAACTATGGGCTTTTGTCTGTAGCAGTAGAGTGTCGGGTATAGCCTGCATTTGTACCGCAAGCATAATCCGCGCAAACACCCCAAATCCCCGTTCCCAGGTTCTCCTGGCCGGGGATTTTCTTTTTCTGGCTCCGAATTGCTGCAATTTTTCTTACCATTCTTTTGCCTTACATTATAGTAAGGAATATTTCACTTTACAGGGTTTCGCATGTCCACAGCAACCGTGACCAGCAAAGGTCAGATCACGATTCCCGCTGTCGTTCGGGCCGCTCTCGGCGTCGATGCCGGGGATCGGGTGGAGTTTGTCGAGGTTGAACCGGGTCGCTTCGAGCTTGTCGCGGCCACGCAGTCGGTTACCGCGCTGAAGGGGATGGTACGCAAGCCTGCTGCATCGGTCACCATTGAGACCATGAACGAAGCAATCGCGGCTCAGGGAGCCACAGCGCGATGATCGGACTGGATACCAATGTCCTTGTTCGGTATGTGGCGCAAGACGATCCAGAGCAATCACCCAAGGCAACCCGGCTCATTGAGGCGCTGACCGCCGAGGTACCCGGATTTGTGAGCGTCGTGTCCGTTGTGGAATTAGTTTGGGTGTTGTCCGCCTGTTACGGCAGCACGAAAGGCGAAATCTGCGAAGTGCTGGAGGCGTTGTTGCGAACCAAGGAGATTGTCGTGGCACAGGCCGATACTGTCTGGAAAGCGCTTCGGATGTTCCGCGACGGCAAAGCGGATTTTGCGGATTGCCTGATTGAGCGTTCTGCCAACGGGGCAGGGTGCAGTCATACCGCAACTTTTGATCGAAATGCCGCTAAATCCTGCGGTATGCAGCTAATCGAATAATTGGAAAGGACAAGACAAAATGCAAGGACGCCCAACGAAGCTCGACGAACCTGGCATGTATGCCATTCCAAACACCGTACTCGGACAGGAAATTGCTCGCCGGTTAATCGAGACCGGCGAATTTTTCTTTTCGAGCAGCGATCAAATTCTGGACGCCTTTGGCCAGGCTTTGGAACCCGACGACTCCAGGCTGGCGATCGACAACATTCTGTCGTTTACGAAGCAACTGAAATCGATGGGTTGCCACATGCGCGATTTTGGCTATCGGGCCGTTGACGACGAGCGCGGACAATACGCGCTGACCTACACCATCGAAAGTTTCCGTTACGAAAACGATCCACTCTGGGTGAACGAGATTTTCGTCTTGGATTGCCCGTTGTTGCTGCTCGTCAATCAGTTCGCCAGTCAGTGGAATGCGTGTTACCGGAAGGTGCCGATGGCGGATATTGCTGCGATTGCGGCGGGAGGTTGACGCTTGTTGCGGAGTGGTTCCACTATTGATACCATTGCAGCATGAGTGATACATCAAAAATTCTGGCTCAGATAAGAAGAGAACCATCGAATGTACGGTTTTCTGATCTAAAAAAGATTTGCTGCCATTTTTTTGGCGATCCGCGTCAAGATGGCTCAAGCCATGCCGTGTTCAAAACACCGTGGATTGGCGATCCCCGGATCAATATTCAAGACGCCAAGGGGAAAGCTAAGCCGTATCAGGTTCGGCAAGTGCTTTTAGCTATCGATAAACTGGAGATTTTGAAACATGCCCGTTGATCACTATACATATCGTGTCACATGGTCGCCCGAAGACGGCGAGCATGTGGGGCTATGCGCGGAATTTCCTTCTCTTTCTTGGTTGGCAAATTCACCAAGCGCTGCTTTGGACGGCATCCGTCAGGTTGTGGCTGAAGTTGTCGCCGATATTGAACGCAACGGCGAAGTGCTTCCAGCCCCATTTGCCGAAAAACACTACAGCGGCGAGTTCCGCATACGCATCCCCCCTGAGCTGCATCGCTCACTGGCGATCCAAGCCGCAGAACAAGGGGTGAGCTTGAATCGCTTGGCAAGTTCAAAATTGGCAGCCTAATATGCGGTCAAACTAATTGTGAGTCCGCACTCCATGCCGGTTATCGACCGTATCGCCCACTTAAACGACGACCTTCCGCCGCAGGCACACGGGGCAGGGCAGGGCGACGCTTAATCTGCCTCGCACCAGACGCCGATAGCGCCCCGTTTTCCGTCAATCGCCGTTCCGCCTGCTCGGCCCGCACCTTCGCCTCAACCGTTTCTCGTGTCAGCTTGGAAATGGATTCTTCGAGGCCAAAAGTTCTCACACGAATCGCGGTGATTTCTTCTTCTCTGCTCTGTACGTCGCGCTGGTACCGCTCCTTGATGTCACGGGTTTCGCCCCGCGCCGCTTCAATCTGCATCTTGGCGAACTTGATCTCGCCCTGAAGCATGTCAGCATCTCGTTCACGCGCCTCCTGAAGCGCCTTCAGGTCAATCCGGTGTTGGCTATCCGCCAATTGACGGGCTGCGGCTTCATTTTCCGCCTGCGATTTCCAATGATCGGCCATGGCGCGGATACCCTCGATCTCAGCGCGTAACGCCTCAATCTGTCCCTCGGCCTGGCTGCGCCGCTCACGTTCTTGCCTGAGTTCGTTTTCCGCCTGCGATTTTGACGCTTCGGCAGCCGTCGTCTTGGCCAGCGCCGCATCGATCGCCATTTGAATTTCCGAGCGCTCGCCATCGAGCGTCTTGTTGGCCTCATCGACGGCATCCTTCCAGACATGGCGGATTGCCTTTTCAAGCGAATGCACCACGGAAGATGGTACCCCCGGCATATTCAACGAAATCTGGCTCTTTTCACGGATTTCCGACCAGAACTTGCGCAAGTCCAGATTGATATCTGCCAGCGACCCATGATTCGTGAACTCCCGAACCGTCTTCGCTGAGGGATAGACCCCGTAGGTGAAGAAGAGCAGGGATGCTGCCTCCCGCGTCATTTCCTGGCGGCTGGCCGCACGCGCCAAACGCGGTGCCAGCGCCTCGCGAATCTGCGCATCGCGCAGCGTTGCTTCCGTTTCCATAAAAATCCTTGATGTGAGAACAATAACGGGCCGACGTATCGGGCGGCAATCCTTTGAAACCCTGCGTTTCCCGGCATTCTAGCACCGACCATGAGAAACGTAACAGCAAGTAACAATAACGAATTATGGTCTGTTTGTTACGCTTTTAAAGTCGTTTGTTTTGGTAATCTCTATTACCGAAAGAGTTTTGAATATGAGAATGCAAGTCATTGATTTAATAACGATCCAAACGTTCCTGAATTTTACTTCTGTCGTTTTTTTCTAATAAATCAGGTGCTCGATGAGGTGATGAACCCATCAATGACACCATAAACACCTCAGAATGATTAAAAATTGGGTGGTTTCAGCCATAGAAATTACCTGATAAGTCTTATTATCAGGTTTGCGTTTATTCGATAAATCGGGCATAATGACCGCATCGCTCCCCTGATGAAGCCCCCCATGCGCCCGCCATCGCATCGCTGCGAAAGCACTACCCGTGACGAACTGCTGCGTTGCCCCATCGATTTATGGGGACCCCGGCGGGTCTCCGGCGATTGGGGCGGCAAGGACCGCCGACAGCGGCATCCACGCCACGATGTCGTCGCCAACGCCGAGAACGCCGCGCAGCGCTGCACGGCGATCGCCCGGCATCCACTCCCGCGCCGCTATCAATAAAAGGCGCTCTGATGGCCCAGCATCGCGATGTGTTACTACCCATCCTGCAATTCACCCGCGTCGATTTCACCGCCTTGCGCGCCTGGCTGAATCGCTTGCCCCTCTCCAAAATCAGCGCGCTGTATTACCACGAAGACGATCTGGCGGCGCTCGATTGCGGGAGCGATGCCAAG
>JAQTZQ010000032.1 GCA_028687645.1 Rhodocyclaceae bacterium | reverse complement strand
TCCTCAAACACCACATCCAGTCGGGTCGCCAGGCGGCGCATCAGCGGGTTGGCCAGGCGGCGCAGCGGTGCGCTTTGGCCCGGACGAAGAAATTTGTCGAAAATCAGCACCTTGCCACCCGGCTTCAGGATTCGGGCAATTTCGCGCAAACAGGCGGGCGGGTCTGGAACGACGGCCAGAATGAGGTGCAGAACCGCTGCATCAAAACTGGCATCAGCAAAGGGCAGTCGTTGTGAGTCGCCGAGCACCGGCACAAAATCGACATGTCCGGCGCGCGGTAGCGCCCGGCGCAGCATGGCCTGATTGAGATCGAGGCCGATGTATTGATGCTGCGGTGGCAAGTGCGGCAAATCCAGCCCGGTGCCGATGCCGGCCAGCAAGACGCGACCAGGCGTCTCGGGCAGGGCGCTCAGGCTGCGCTTACGGGCGGCGCGTGTGGCGCGGTCAATTGCCGCGTCGTAAAACGGGGCGATCAGCGTGTAGGTGTGTTTGAGACTCAATGCAGTGCGCGCGGGATGGCGAGGACGAATTCCGGGATGTCTGCGGTGAAGTGGGTGCCATCTTCGGCAACCATCTGGTAAGTGCCCTTCATCGTGCCGACCGGCGTCGTCAGCACCGAGCCGCTGGTGTACTCGAAGCTTTCACCCGGTTGCAGCAGCGGTTGTTTGCCGATGACGCCCAAACCACGAACTTCCTGAATTTCATTGTTGGCGTCGGTAATGATCCAGTGGCGGGAAACCAGTTGGGCGGCGACCGCTCCGCTATTCGTGATCGTCACGGTGTAGGTAAAGACGTAGCGCTGATTTTCTTGGTCGGATTGATCCGGAATGAATTGCGGCATGGGTCGAACGTCGATTTTGTATTTTTCGGTGTTGGGCATGGGATGATTTATGAGACTTTGTTAATATTGGCTTTGATGTTCCAGCGGCGCATTATGTTCCCAATCATTTCGTTGGGGCGTTAATTTAGGGATGGCACCATGATTTTTGATTCAGTAACTTTCGACCTCGACGGTACTTTGCTGGACACTGTGGCGGACCTGGCTGAGGCCTGCCGGATGATGCTCGAAGAAGTCGGTGCGCCGCCGCGCACGCAGGCTGAAGTTCACAGTTATGTCGGCAAAGGCATGGCGGTGCTGGTTGAGCGTTGTCTGACGCACGAGCACCCGCCGACGGCAGAGCAGTTGCACGAAGCCATTGAGTCGTTCAAACGGCATTATCTTACGGTCAACGGCAAATTTACCCAGATTTATCCGGGCGTAATCGAGGGCTTGAAAGCCTGGAAAGCCAGCGGTATAAAAATGGGGGTGGTGACCAACAAGCCAGGGATGTTTACCGAGGCCTTGCTTGAGCGCGTGGGCATGAGCGACTATTTCGAGGTTGTAGTTTCCGGTGATACAACCGCCCATAAAAAGCCTCACCCGGAGCCCATCCTCCACGCTTGCCGCTTGTTTAACGTGCGTCCGGATCGCAATCTGCATATTGGCGACTCCAAGCACGACATCCACGCGGCGCACGCCGCTGGTTGCCTGGCCTTTGCTGTGCCCTACGGCTACAACGAAGGCGAACCGGTGGACAGCGCCGAATGCGATGCGCTAGTATCCGATTTGCTTGTCGCCTACCATCAGGCGCTCACTTTTAAAGGCCTCAAACACAAATGACATCATTGCGACTCTGGAACGAATGGCAAGGTTGGCGTCGCTGGCGCCCCTGATTTCCCTTCGTACGCCGTGACGGCGTCACCCCAGATTGCAATAAATTGTCATTTTCGAGGCACTCCCATGACTGAAATAGAATTCAACGCGCTTGCCGCGCAAGGCTACAACCGTATCCCCGTTACGCTGGAAACGTTTGCCGATCTCGACACGCCGCTGTCGATTTACCTCAAGCTGGCCAATGTGCCATTTACTTATCTTCTTGAATCGGTGCAAGGCGGCGAACGCTTTGGCCGCTACTCGATCATCGGTCTCGCCGCGCAAACCCGCGTCGTGGTCAATGGCCATCAAGTGCTGGTGCTGACCGGCAACCGCATCGCCGAGCGCGAGGATGACACCAATCCGCTGGAGTTTATCGGCAAGTTCATGCAGCGCTTCCGTGCTGCACCGCAGGCCGGTTTGCCGCGTTTCTGCGGTGGCCTCGTTGGTTGCTTCGGTTACGACACCATTCGTTATATCGAAACCAAACTGACGCGCACCAACAAGCCTGATGATATCGGCACGCCGGACATTGGCCTGTTGCTCTCTGAAGAAATCGCCGTCGTCGATAACCTTTCGGGCAAGCTGACGCTGGTGGTTTACGCTGAACCCGGTTTCCCCGGCGCTTACCAAAAGGCCCGGGCGCGACTCAAGGAGCTGCTCGGCAAACTGCGCACGCCGGTGGTGATTCCCTCAGAACAACCGGCGCACTCCGAGGTGGCCGTTTCAACCTTCGGCGAGGCAGCGTTCAAAAAGGCTGTGCTGCGCGCCAAGGAATACATCACCGAAGGCGACGTCATGCAGGTGGTGCTGTCGCAACGCATGACCAAGCCTTTTCACGCCAGCCCGATGGCGCTTTACCGCACGCTGCGCAGCCTGAATCCGTCGCCCTACATGTTTTATTTCGATTTCGAGGATTTTCATGTGGTTGGCGCATCGCCGGAAATTCTCGTTCGCCTTGAGGGCGACCGCGTTACCGTAAGGCCGATTGCCGGCACCCGCAAACGTGGCGCCTCGCCGGAAGAAGATGCGGCGCTGGCTGCCGAACTGCTGGCCGACGAAAAGGAACGCGCGGAGCATACGCAACTACTCGATCTGGGTCGCAACGACTGTGGCCGCGTCGCCAAAATTGGTTCGGTCAAGCTGACCGAAAACATGATCGTCGAGCGCTATTCGCACGTGATGCACATTGTTTCCAATGTCGAAGGCCGCCTGCAACCGGGGCTCGATGCGCTCGACGTGCTGCGCGCCACCTTCCCGGCCGGCACCGTTTCCGGCGCACCAAAAGTGCGGGCGATGGAAATCATCGACGAGTTGGAGCCGGTCAAGCGCGGCATTTACGCCGGTGCGGTTGGTTATCTCGGCTTCCATGGCGACATGGATATCGCCATCGCCATCCGTACCGCCGTGGTCAAGGACAAAACGCTGTACGTTCAGGCCGGTGCCGGCATTGTTGCCGACTCCGACCCGCATTCAGAATGGGTTGAAACCCAGAACAAGGCGCGCGCTGTGTTGCGCGCCGCTGAGCTGGCAGAGCAGGGGCTGGATACGCGGGGCGATTGATTTCGCTTATTTAACCTGACTGAATTGTTCGCGCAGTCGGGCCAAAGTCTCGGCTTCACCACGCACCTTGAAAAAGGCACCGTCGCCATCGCCGCGCTCATCCAGAACCTGACAGTTGGCGTAGATTTCACCGCGTAGCTGCTGGGCGGACCACGGAAGGAAAAGCTCTTCCTCGACCAGATCCTGCTGGAAGAAGGCGATGATTTTCTGGCGCAACAACGCTACTTCATCCGGGCGACGGGCGCTCATCACCAGGCAATCCGGGTAGCGCGCGCGTAAATCGGCTTCACATTCGGTTTGCGCATCCGCATCGCCAACGTGATCGATCTTGTTGAAAACGCGGATGCGCGGCACGACATCGGCGCCGATTTCTTTAAGTACCTTGTCGGTTACTTCAAGCTGGCGCTCATAACCGGGATCGCTGGCATCGATGACATGGAGCAGCAAGGAGGCATCCAGGGCCTCGTCCAGCGTCGATTTGAATGAGGCGACGAGGCCGTGCGGCAGGTTTTTGATGAAACCGACGGTATCGCTGACCAGCACGCGCGGCACGCTTTCCGGATGAAGGGCGCGAACGGTGGTGTCGAGCGTGGCAAACAGCTTGTTGGCAACCAGCACTTCGCTACCGGTCAGTGCCCGCATCAGGGTGGATTTGCCGGCGTTGGTGTAGCCGACCAGTGCAACGGTGGCCAGGCCTTGGCGTTCCTGACGACGCGCACGCTGGGTCTGGCGCTCGGCATCCATGGCAATGATTTCCAGCTGCAATTCGGCAATCCGGTCGCGAATCTTGCGTTTGTCGAGTTCGGTGTGCGACTCACCAGCCCCCCGTCCACCCACACCACTACGCTGCCGACCTTGCGGCCCGGCCAGCTTGGCAGCTTCGCGCAGGCGCGGCGCCATGTAGCCGAGACGGGCGATTTCCACCTGCGCCTTGGCCGCGCGTGAGCGGGCGTTGCGATGGAAAATTTCGAGGATGACCATGGTCCGGTCCATCACTTCGCAGCCGGTTTCCATTTCCAGATTGCGCGCCTGTGATGGCGAAATTTCGTGGTCGACCAGAATGGCATCGATTTCATGGCCATCTGGATTGCTTGGGATTTTCTCGTACTCGCCCGGTTCGTTGTTCACAAAGTCGCGTATTTCCTGCCGCTTGCCAACGCCCATATACCCGGTGGTGTCGAAGCTGGAACGGTTCTGGATGAAGGTTCGGATAACCTTGAAGCCCAGTGTTTTTGCCAGTTCGCGCAGTTCGCTGAGCGAGGCTTCAAACTCGATATCGTTCACCGTGGGGAGATGGACGGCCGCGATGATGGCGACCCTTGGTTTGTCTTCTGCTTCTATTTGCATTCGATGGCGATGATTTTTAAGTGAGTAAGGGGCGAATAGTAACCGAGGCGGTGCTGTTTGCCGGGTGTCGGAAATCCGAGCCCGGTGTATTGGAGAGTGACGGAATTCCGGCGCTGTACTCAGGATGGCGTTTTTAAATATCAATTAAATCAATGTTGATCGATTTTTCTGAGCGCTACTCGCTCCTGGCACGCACTCTGCGTAAGTAAAGCTAGCGAAGCCGATCAGCGGCTTCCTTTAAAAACAGGAGACAACATGAAAAAATTTGCCTTAACCGCCGTACTTGCCACCGCGATCAGCGCATCCGCCGTATTGCCAGTGCAGGCTCAGGAGTCGCTGACGCTCAAGAAGATTAAGGAGACGAGCGCCATCACCCTCGGTCACCGTGAATCCTCCATCCCCTTCTCCTACTACGATGACAAGCAACAAGTCATCGGTTACTCGCATGAACTGATGCTCAAGGTCGTCGACGACATCAAAGCCAATCTCAAACTGGCCAAGCTCGACACCAAACTGATGCCCGTCACCTCAGCCAACCGCATCACCCTGATTCAGAATGGTACGGTCGATATCGAATGTGGCTCGACCACCAACAATACCGAACGCCAGAAACAGGTTGCCTTCTCCACCACCATCTTCGTCATTGGCACCAAACTGATGGCCAAGCACAATTCTGGGATCAAGGATTTCGCCGACCTCAATGGCAAAAACGTCGTCACCACCGCCGGCACCACCTCTGAGCGCATCCTGCGCAAGATGAATGAAGAAAAGAAAATGGGGATGAACGTCATCTCCGCCAAAGACCACGGCGAAGCCTTCCTGACGCTGGAAACCGGTCGCGCCGTCGCCTTCATGATGGACGACGCGCTACTCTACGGCGAAATTGCCAAGGCCAAAAAAGCATCCGACTGGGTCGTGACCGGTACGGCTCAATCCAAAGAAGCCTACGGCTGTATGGTGCGCAAGGATGACCCGGAATTCAAGAAGATGGTCGACGCCTCACTGACCAAAGCCATGACCTCGGGCGATGCCGAGAAGATCTACGCCAAGTGGTTCATGAACCCGATTCCACCCAAGGGGCTGAATCTGAACATGGTGCTGTCGGATGAGATGAAGGCCACTTTCAAGACGCCGAATGACAAGGCGTTTGAATAGAGTCCTCTCCCCCTGAACCACTCCGGCGGATCCGCTGGAGTGGCAGCAAACCCTCTTTCAGAAAGGGAAATCATGGGTTATCAATGGAATTGGGATGTCTTCCTGCAGCCAAGTGCGACGGGTGACGATACCTATTTGGGGTGGATGTTCGCCGGCTTCAAGATGACCATTGCGCTGTCTTTGAGCGCTTGGGTGCTGGCGTTGCTGCTGGGAGCGCTGATCGGCGTTTTGCGCACCGTACCCAACAAAATGCTGGCGGGAATTGCGACGGCGTATGTCGAACTGTTTCGCAACATTCCCCTGCTGGTGCAGTTGTTTATTTGGTACTTTGTGTTGCCGGAATTGTTGCCGACTAGTATCGGCGATGCTTTCAAGCAATCAAATCCGGTCATGCAGCAGTTTCTCGCTTCGATGATTTGCCTTGGCTTATTTACCAGTGCGCGGGTAGCCGAGCAGGTGCGGGCGGGTATTAATTCGCTGCCCAAGGGCCAGAAAAACGCCGGTTTGGCGCTCGGTTTTACGCTGCCGCAAACCTATCGCCATGTGATGCTGCCAATGGCTTTCCGTCTCGTTGTGCCGCCGCTGACCTCCGAGTTTCTCAATATCTTCAAGAACTCCGCCGTCTGTTCGACCATCGGTTTGCTCGAACTGGCTGCGCAGGGGCGCCAGTTGGTTGATTACACCGCCCAGCCTTACGAATCATTTATTGCGGTGACGCTGGCCTATGTCGCGATCAACATCCTCGTCATGACGCTGATGAAAAAGCTCGAAGACAAGGTTCGTGTTCCTGGCTATATGGGAGGCAAATAACATGTACGAATTCGATTGGTCCTCCATTCCCGGCGCGCTGCCCTTCCTCTGGGATGGCATGAAAATCTCGCTGGAGATCACCATTCAGGCGGTCATTTTCGGCATTGTCTGGGGCACATTGCTGGCCATGATGCGGCTTTCTTCGGTCAAGCCTTTGTCGTGGTTTGCTGCCGGCTATGTCAATTTTTTCCGCGCCATTCCGCTGGTTATGGTTTTGCTCTGGTTCTTCCTGATCATGCCGAAGTTCTTCGAGCAGCTACTTGGTCTGCCGGCGGGTACCGACATGCGTCTGGCTTCGGCGATGCTTGGTTTCGCACTGTTTGAATCGGCGTATTACTCGGAGATTATTCGCGCTGGTATTCAGAGTGTGCCCAAGGGGCAAATTTCTGCCGCTTACGCGATGGGGATGACCTATAACCAGGCGATGCGCTTGGTGGTGCTGCCGCAGGCCTTCCGCAACATGATCCCGCTGCTGCTGACCCAGGCCATCATCCTCTTTCAGGATACTTCGTTGGTCTATGTATCTGCGCTGGCTGACTTCTTCGGTGCTTCCTACAAAGTGGGCGATCGTGACGGTCGACTCGTTGAAATGCTGCTTTTTGCCGGTGCCGTCTATTTCGTCATCTGCTTCTCCGCTTCGCAGCTGGTGAAGCGCCTCCAGAAAAAATATCACCCGGCCTGAGCGCCGCACAAGGAGAAATCCCATGATCAAAATTGCAAATGTCAGCAAACACTATGGTGACTTCAAGGTGCTGACCGAGTGCACCACCAGTGTCAGCAAGGGCGAGGTTATCGTGGTTTGCGGGCCGTCTGGCTCCGGTAAATCGACGCTGATCAAGTGCGTCAATGGCCTTGAGCCGTTTCAGTCGGGTGAAATCACCGTTAATGGCATCTCGGTAGGTGATCCCAAGACCAATCTTTCCAAACTGCGCTCGCATGTCGGTATGGTTTTTCAGAATTTCGAGCTGTTTCCGCACATGAGCATTAACGAGAATCTGGTGATTGCGCAGACCAAGGTGCTCGGCCGCAGCAAGGACGAAGCGAACGAGAAGGGGATGAAGCTGCTGGAACGTGTCGGTCTCAAGGCGCAGGCGGCGAAATTCCCCGGTCAGTTGTCCGGCGGCCAGCAGCAGCGCGTGGCGATTGCCCGGGCGCTGGCGATGGACCCGATTTGCATGTTGTTCGACGAGCCGACTTCAGCGCTCGACCCGGAAATGGTCAATGAAGTGCTGGATGTAATGACCGAACTGGCCAAAGAGGGCATGACCATGATGTGCGTCACGCACGAAATGGGTTTTGCCAAGCGCGTTGCCCATCGCGTGATCTTCATGGATCAGGGCCGCATCGTTGAAGACGACAGCAAGGAAGCATTCTTCGCCAACCCGCGTTCAGAAAGGGCACAACAGTTCCTCGCCAAGATTTTGCATCACTAAGCAAGACCACAAAAACCATAATTGGAGACAGCATGATTACTAGACTTGAGCATGACCTGCTCGGTGATGCCGAAGTGCCGGCCACCGCTTATTGGGGCGTGCATACCCTGCGCGCCATTGAAAACTACCCGATCACCGGCAAGCAGATCGGCAGCTACGCCGAACTGGTGCGCGCCCTGGCGCTGACCAAGCAGGCGGCGGCGATGGCCAACTTTGAACTTGGCCAGCTCGACAAGACGCGCGCCGATGCGATCATTGCCGCATGTCAGGAAGTGGCTGGTGGCAAGTTGCACGAGGAGTTTGTGGTTGATGTGATTCAGGGCGGTGCCGGCACCTCGACCAACATGAACGCCAACGAGGTGATCGCCAACCGGGCGCTGGAGTTGCTCGGGCACAAGAAAGGTGACTACGCGCATTTGCACCCGCTCAATCACGTCAATATGTCGCAGAGCACCAACGACGTTTATCCGACGGCTTTGCGGGTGGCAACCTGTTTGTCAATTCGCGCCTTGCTCTCGGCGATGGCCGGCCTGCGCGAAGCCTTTGCTGCCAAGGCTGACGAGTTCAAGGATGTTTTGAAAATCGGCCGTACCCAGTTGCAGGATGCCGTGCCGATGACGCTCGGCCAGGAGTTCTCGACCTATGCCGTGATGCTGCACGAGGATGAGCTACGCCTGGGCGAAGCAATTGCCTTGATTCGCGAAATTAACCTCGGCGCGACGGCGATTGGTACCGGCATCAATACCGACATGCGTTATTCCAAGCTGGCGATTGATCATCTTTCACAGCTTTCCGGCCTTGATCTGGCGGCGGCACCAAATCTGATCGAAGCAACGCAGGATTGCGGCGCTTTTGTCCAGCTTTCCGGTGTCCTCAAGCGCGTTGCCTGCAAGTTGTCAAAAACCTGCAACGACCTGCGTCTGCTCTCCAGTGGCCCGCAGGCCGGTTTGAACGAAATCCATCTGCCGGCGCGGGCGGCCGGTTCGTCGATCATGCCGGGCAAGGTTAATCCGGTGATTCCGGAAGTGGTCAATCAGATTGCTTTTGAAGTGATCGGCAACGATGTCACCATCACGATGGCAGCAGAGGGCGGCCAGCTACAGCTCAACGCCTTCGAGCCGATCATCGCCCACAGCCTGTTCAAAAGCATCGAGCATCTATCCGCCGGTTGCCGAACGCTGACTGCCCATTGCGTGCGCGGCATCACCGCCAATCGCGAACTGCTAGCCGAACGGGTGCGGACTTCTGCCGGGCTGGCGACGGCGCTTAATCCCTACATTGGCTACGAAAATGCCACGCGTGTTGCGCAGGAAGCCTTGCGTACGGGGCGCGGTGTGGCGGAACTGGTTGAGGAAATGGGTTTGATGGAGCGCGCAGAACTGGACAAGGTTTTGGCGCCGGAAGTGTTGACCGCACCCAGTCGTTACCTTTGAATTCAGATTGTTACGGTCAACGGCCAAAATAGGCTTTTTTTTTCACCTTAAAATGAGCCTTTCCGTTTGCCCACCCGGTCATGACTGATTCCCAGCAAAGCCTCCCGTCCGCCCTGCCCAATCCGCATCGGGTACTTGGCATCCTGGCTTTGCTGGTTTTGTTTATTGTGGCCGGGGTGCTGGCCTTCAAGGTTTCCGAAAGGCAAGGCTTCAAGCAACTGCGCGAGGCCGCCAGTCATCAACTCGACGTGCTGGCCTCGGCCATCGATAGCGAGGTTACCCGGCACGCGTCGATCCCTAGCGCCGTTGAATTGAATAGCGATGTCCGGGCGCTATTGCGCGCGGTGGACGACGCCAAGGATGTGCATCAGGCGGCGGCCAATCGCTTCCTGCAAAACCTTAATGATCATCTCGGCGGGCCGGCTATTTTTGTGCTCGATACGACTGGCCACGTCGTTGCCTCCAGCGACTGGATTTTTTCGCACAACATGCTGGGGGCGGATCTTTCCTATATGCCGTTTTTTCGTGGCGCAGTGGCCGGTACACCGGAACGCCACTACGCGGTCGACAATATCCGCAACGAGCCGGGCTATTTCTTTGCCCTGCCGATTCGCGACGAACAGCAAGACTGGAAAGTGATCGGCGTGGCTGTCGTCAAATCCGGCCTGCACGAACTGGAGCGGCGCTGGCTGGCGCAGGAGGCACCGGCGCTGATTGTCGATAACAATGGCATCGTCCTGCTCGCCTCGCCGCCGGAATGGCGCTACACCACCCTCAGCCCGCAAGCGCCGGAAGTGCTGGAACGCATCGGTCGCGAACAGTTTGCCGGCCAAAAGCTGGGGGCGGAGTCGCTCGATATTGCCATCGACGCCGCGCAGGAAGGCACGGTGGTGCGCCTGGCCCGGCAGGAGGGCAGTGTCTTCAAAGCCTTGCAGGGCAAAAAACCCTATCTTGCCCTGAGCCGCCATTTGCCAGGAAGCGCCTGGCGGATTGTGGTTTTTTCCGATTTGCACCCGGTGACGGTTCAGGCCTCAACCCATGCCGCGCTGGCGATGGCCGCTTTTGGCTGCCTGCTGCTCTTGCTGCTTTATCTGAGTCAAAGACGGCGGGCGGCGCGTAACCGTCTTGAGGCTCAAGTTCTGCTGGAAAAAGCGAATCAGGAACTTGAGCGCAATGTCGCGGCACGCACCGTCGATCTTTCCGATGCCGTCGAACGCCTGCAAAAGGAGGTCGTTGAGCGCCAGCGTGCCGAGCAAACCTTGCGTGCGGCGCAGGATGAACTGGTCCAGGCGGCCAAGCTGGCAGTCCTCGGCCAGATGGCGACCGGCATCACGCATGAACTTAGCCAGCCGCTCGGCGCCATTCGCACGCTATCGGCCAATGCGGTCGAATTCATGCATCGCGGCGATCTGGCGACCGCCGAGAAAAACCTCGGCATCGTCGGCCAGCTTTCCGAGCAAATGGGCGGCATCATTACCCCGCTCAAAACCTTCGCCCGCAAGTCGCCCGCCGTACCGGCAGCGGTTGATGTGGCGCAGGCGGTTGATGCGGCGCTGTTTCTCTTCGATCAGCGCCTGCGCAAGCAAAGTGTTACGGTCAACCGGCAAATTGAGCCAAATTTTTGGATCGCCTGGTGTGACCAAAATCGCCTGCAACAAGTGCTGGTCAACCTGATCGGCAATGCTATTGATGCGATGGCCGAGCAAAGTGATCGCCGCCTGACTTTTGCCCTGGCGACCCATGCGGATGGACAGTTGGCGCTATCCGTCACCGATAGTGGCGCCGGCTTCTCGCCCAAGGCGCTTGAACATCTCTTCGAGCCTTTCTTCACCACCAAGCAGCCGGGCGAGGGGCTTGGCCTCGGGCTGACTATTTCGCGTGACATCCTGCGCGACTTCGGCGGCGATCTGCTGGCCGAAGCCGCACCAGAAGGCGGCGCGCGGTTTATCATCCTTCTGCCCCGCGCTCCCGCCGTTTCAGAGGTTTTGCCATGAAGCCCGCTCTCTCCGTATTGCTGATTGAAGACGACCCGAATGTTCGCCTCGGTTGCGAACAGGCCATGCAACTGGCCGGCATTCCGGTGATAGCCGTTGCTTCGGCGGAAGAAGGGCAGCGCCAGCTCGACGCCGATTTTGCCGGCATCGTCGTCACCGACATGCGCCTGCCGGGCATGGACGGCATGGCCTTGCTGCGCTGGGTCAATCAACTGACGCCGGATCTGCCGGTCATCATCATCACCGGCCACGGCGACGTCACGCTGGCGGTGGAGGCGATGCGCAGCGGTGCCTACGATTTCATGCAAAAGCCGTTTTCAACGCACGATCTGGTTGAAGTCGTTCGCCGCGCCCTGGAAAAACGCGAACTGGTGCTGGAGGTCGAAGCGCTGCGCCGCCGCCTCGATCATCGCGATGACCTCGAAGCGCGCCTGATCGGTCGCTCGCCGCAAATGGCCAAAGTGCGCCAGTTGATTCTTGATGTTGCTGATGCTGCCGTCGACGTCCTGATCTTTGGCGAAACCGGCACCGGCAAGGAAATGGTCGCCCGTTGCCTGCATGACCTGTCACGTGCCGGCCAGGAAAATTACGTCGCCCTCAACTGCGGCGGCATGGCCGACACCCTGCTCGACAGCGAACTCTTCGGCCATGAACCGGGCGCCTTCACCGGTGCCCAGAAACGGCGCATCGGCAAGATCGAATACGCCAGCGGCGGCACGCTGTTCCTTGATGAAGTCGAGTCGATGCCGATGAACATGCAGATCAAACTGCTGCGCGTACTGCAGGAGCGAAAAATCGAACGCCTCGGCTCCAACCAGCAAATTCCGGTTTGCTGTCGGGTTGTTGCAGCGAGTAAGGAGGATCTCAAGCAAATGGCCGATCAGGGCAAATTCCGCGCCGATCTTTATTACCGGCTCAACGTCGTGCGTATCGAATTGCCCGCCCTGCGTGAACGGCGCGAAGACATTCCGGCGCTTTACGATGAATTCCTGCTGCAAGCCGCCAAGCGCTACAACCGCCCGCCACCGGTGCTCACCTCGGAATATCTGCGCCGCCTGATGGCCCAGGACTGGCCGGGCAATATCCGCGAATTGCGCAACGCCGCCGATTGCCACGCCCTCGGCATTGGCCGCGATGCGGCGACGCCTGGCGTCGGCAACACGCCGCAATCACTGACCGATGCGGTTGAAAATTACGAACGCGTGCTGATCGCCAACGAATTCACCAAGCAGGACGGCAACATTGCGCGCACCGCCGACGCGCTGAAAGTGGCGCGTACCACGCTGCACGACAAGCTCAAAAAATACGCCCTGATTTGAAAGGCGGCCGGGGGTAGCCGAAAGGGAGATTCACCTGGCTGCCTCCAAGCGTGCTTTGCCTGAATCTAAAAAATCGCCTGCCAAAGCCGGTTGACCGCAACAATATGCGCTTCCAGGCTTTCCCGCTCGTTTAGCGCCTGCGGATTGGCATTCAAACGTTTGGCATGTTGCAGGCGGCGATATTCGCGGTAGGCGTTACCCACCGCTTGGGCTTGCGCTGGGTCAATCAGCCCCAGTTCTCCGGCGATGCGCAGCAATGCGATGTTGCCGAGATTGCCGGTTAGTTCAAGATGCTGGTGAGCGTAGCCGAGCACCAGATATTGAACGATGAATTCAACGTCAATGATGCCGCCGGGGTCTTGCTTCAAATCGAATAAATCTTCGCTGTGCGAAGCGTGCGCGTCGAGCATCTTTTTACGCATGGCGAGGACTTCTTCGCGCAGTTTGTTCAAGTCACGTTGCTGGCGCAGGATTTCGCAGCGGATTTGCTCGAAGCGCGCACCGACTGCCGGATCGCCAGCACAAAAACGCGCGCGGGTCAGGGCCTGGTGTTCCCAAACCCAGGCGTTTTTGAGCTGATAGTCGCGGAAGGCATCGACCGAAACGGCGAGCAGGCCGGAATCGCCGTTGGGGCGCAAACGCAGGTCGGTTTCAAACAGGATACCGGCTGAGGTTTGGCTGGATAACCAGGTGTTGAGACGCTGGCCGAGGCGGGCGTAGTTTTCCTCGGCATCCTGCGCGTCGTCGTCGAACAGATAAACCATGTCGAGATCGGAGGCGTAGCCAAGTTCTTTGCCACCCATTTTGCCGTAGCCGATGACGGCGAATTTGGGTGTTTCACAATGCCGATTGCGGATTGTTCCCCAGCACAGCGGCAGGGTTTCCTGAACGATGGTGTCGGCCAGTTCGGTCAAGTGGTCGGAAAGGTGTTCGATGGTTTGCAGGCCGGCCAGATCCTGGGCTAGCAGCCGGAAAACCTGGGCGTGGTGGGTTTCGCGCAGCAGATCCATTTCGCGCTCGGTGTCACCGGCATGGTCGGCCAGGGTCTGGCGCAGATTGGCGCGAAAGCCAGCCCAGTTAGTAGCAATTTCGTAGAGCCGTGGGTCGAGCAGTTCGTCGAGCAGCAGCGGGTGACGATTGAGGTATTCAGCGGCCCAGAACGAGGCACTCATCATGTCGGCAACGCGGCGCAAGGCCATCGGGTACTGTTGCAGCAAGGCAAGGTAAGCGCCGCGCCGGCTGATGCCTTCAAGAAAACTCAGGCCACGGGCCAGCGTGGTGTCCGGGTCGCTGGTGGCGCCGGCGGCCTCGATCAGGCGCGGGCCAACGGCATCGAGGCGCGAGCGGTTGGTGGTTGGCAGTTGCAGATAGCGGTTGGCACTACGCAATTCAGCGAGGCGTGCCATGGCCTCTTTGGGTTTACGATAACCGAGGTTGCCCAGCGTTTCGATGGTCGTGTCTTCATCATGCTGGCCCATCCAGACGCCAGTGAGTGCATGCTCACCTGCCTCCGGGTCGGAGAAAATCTGTTCAAAATGGCGACTGACTTTTTCCCGGTGCGCATTGAGCACGGCGAGCAAGGCCGGCCAATCGGCAAAATCCATCGTCCGCGCCAGGCTGGCACGCGTCTCGTCGGCATCGGGCAGCATGTGGGTTTGCTTGTCTTCCACATATTGCAGGCGATGCTCGACGCGGCGCAGAAAAACATAGGCTTCGCGCAATTCGCTCTCGGTTTCTGGCGGGATCAGCTTGCGTTCGGCCAGCAGTTTGAGCACCGATAGCGTTGGGCGGATTTGCAGGGCGGTGTCGCGCCCGCCACGGATCAGCTGAAAGACCTGGGCGATGAATTCAATTTCGCGGATGCCACCGGGGCCGAGTTTGATGTGGTCGACCTTGTCCTTGCGCGCGACTTCGCGGCGGATTTGTGCATGCAGATCACGCATCGCGTTGATCGCGCCAAAGTCGAGATATTTACGGAAAACGAAGGGGCGTGAAATCCGCCGCAGCGCCTGCATCCATTCGCCGATGGCGGCGCCGTCAGCATTGGCGCCAGCATTCATGACGCGGGATTTGATCCAGGCGTAGCGCTCCCACTCGCGGCCCTGGGTGATGAAGTAATTTTCCAGCGCATCCAGCGAGCAAACCAGTGGGCCGGAGTCGCCGTTGGGGCGCAAACGCATATCAACGCGGAAAACCTGCCCGTCAGCAGTCAAATCACCGAGGGCGCCGATCACCCGCTTGCCGAGGCGGGTGAAAAAATCGTAATTTTCGATACTGCGACTGCCGTTGGTGTCGCCTTCTTCGGGATAAACGAAGATGTAATCAACATCCGAGGAGACATTCAATTCGCGCCCGCCCAGTTTGCCCATGCCGATAATCAGCAGGCGCTGCGGCTGCCCGGCCTTGTCCAGCGGCTCGCCGTAAGTGGCGACCAGTTGCCGATGATAGTGATCGAGGGCGAAGTTGGTGGTGACATCGGCCAGCATGGTCATGCTTTCGACGATTTCACTGAGCGGCGCCAGGCCGCACAGGTCGCGCAGCGCCATGTGCGCCATGGCGCGGTGACGCAGGCGACGCAGGGCGGATTTGACCGCGTCGTCATCGGCAAAGTCCTGCTTGAGCGGGGCCAGCAGCAGGTCTTCCGATAGCGGTTGCAACCAGCTGGCAGCTAGTTCGGGGATCAGTCCGGGCTTGGACTGGAGCAGGTTGCTGAGGTAAAGGCTGTGGTCGAGGGCTGCTTGCCAGCGTGGGTCGAGCGAATGTTCCATGGGATTCCCCGGGCGGCGCTTTGGCCGAAAAGGATAGAATTGCGATTTTGGTGAATTCCCCATTCTAGTGATCTCAGCCTCTTTATTGCAAAACGGTTTGTCGCGTGGATAAACGCGAACTGCGACGCGAAGTGCGTTCCGGTGTCTATTACCGGCTGCACTGGCTGTGGCCGTGGCTGGCACGTCCGGGCGTCCGGCCTGGATTGCGCTTCTTGTTTTGGGCGTTGTTTGCGACTTGGTTGGTATTTGTCGCGCTGGTTTTGGCCTTGCGCTACAGCGTGTTGCCGAAAGTGGCTGACTATCAGGCTGAAATTGAGCAAGCAGCGAGCAAAGCTGCCGGTCAACCGGTAAAAATTGGCAAAATTACGGCGCACTGGCGCGGGCTGAATCCCGACTTGGTGCTCGACGATGTGCAAATTCTCGATCGTCAGGGCTTGCCGGCCTTCACCTTGCGCCAGGTCGAGAGCGTGTTGTCCTGGCAGAGCCTGTTGCGCTGGCGACCGATGCTGTCATTGCTGGTTTTTGATGGGCCCATTTTGCACGTTCGCCGTGAAACCGACGGCAAAATCACCGTTGCCGGGCTGGCCACTGAGGGTGAGAGCAACCCGGCTTTTGCCGAATGGGTGCTTGAACAGCCGCGCATTCGCGTACGCGATGCAATGATCGTCTGGGATGACCGGCTGCGCCAGGCACCACCTTTGGTCCTTGAGGATTTGCAATTTGGGCTGGATAACCGGGGGCGCGGCCATCGTTTTGGTTTTTCGGCGGCGCCACCGACCGAGTTGGCAGCACGTCTTGATGTGCGTGGCGAGATTCAAGGCAATTTGGGGGAGGTGCTGGAGCACTTGGCGGGTAAGGTCTTTGTCGAGCTGGATTACGCTGATCTGGCTGCCTGGAAGCCGTGGGTTGATTACCCGATTTACTTGCCGCAGGGCCGTGGTGCCATGCGTTTGTGGGGCGATCTGGCGGAAGGGGGCGGCAAGCTGACGGCGGATGTGGCGTTGGAGGAGTTGCGCGTACGCTTTGGCGCCAAATTGCCTGAGCTTGATCTGGCCAATATGCGCGGGCGTATTGAAGCGAGCTACAAGGGGCAGGAGCGTTCGTTGATCGGGCGCAAGCTGGAATTGACGACACTCGATGACATCCGCGTGGCACCTAGCGATTTTCAAGTGACCTGGCAGCAGCAGGCGGACGGGCAACATGCCGGCAGTGCCAGCGCGAGTTTTCTTGATCTCGCGGTGCTTGGGCGTTTGGCCGAGTTTTTGCCGCTTGACCAGCGCAGTCGTCAGTGGTTGCTAACCCACCAGCCTGCGGGGCAGATTGCCGAGATCAAGACCAGTTGGGCGCTGGCGGATGAAAAACTGGGGCGTTACGCGCTGGCCGCCAAATTCACCAATCTCGGCATGAAACCGGGGGGGTATTTCCCCGGCGCCAAGGGGCTGGCCGGCTTTATCGACGTCAACGAAAAATCCGGTGAGCTGTCGCTTGATTCTGGCCTGTCAAGTATTTCGCTCCCGGCGATCTTTGCTGAGCCAACAACGACGCTCAATCAACTCACGGCGCGCCTTACCTGGAAGGCGCAAGAAGCCGGCGTGGCCGTCAAGCTGGAACAATTGGCGTTTGACGGGGCTGACGTCGCCGGTAGCCTCAAAGGTAGCTATTTGTACACCGGCAAAGGGCCGGGCGTGGTGGATTTGAACGGTGAGATCAAGCGTGCTGATGCGCGGGTTATCTGGCGTTATCTGCCACTCTCGATGAGTTTCAGCTCGCGTGACTGGGTGCGGCGCGCCTTGGTGGCTGGCAAGGGCTACGATGGCCGGCTAGTGCTCAAGGGCGATTTGGCCGATTTTCCTTTCCGCGACCCGGCTACAGGCAGCTTTTGGGTGACGGCCAAGGCCACACAGACGCGGGTTGATTACACGCCGGGCTGGCCGCTGGTCGATAACATTGACGCCGATCTGCATTTTGGCGTCGGGATGAAAATCGAGGCCAGCAAGGGTACGATGCTCGGGGCAAAAATTTCGGCAACCACCGTTGAAATTCCTGATTTTGAGTCACTTGACGAGCATTTGCTGATCAAAGGCGTGGTCAACGGCCCGACTTCGGAATTTTTGCGCTTTATCGAGCAAAGCCCAGTGAGTGCGATGATTGATCAATTCACCGACGGGATGAAAGCGACCGGCAACGGCAAGCTGGATCTGACCCTTGATCTCCCCTTGCGCCGGACGCATGAGGCGCGGCTGCGCGGTCTTTACCAAATCCAGAATAATCAGGTCGAGGTGGTGTCCGCGCTGCCGACGATTACCGGCGTCAACGGCCAACTGGCGATTACCGAAAACTCGATTGTCGCCAAGGATATCGTCGGGCAGGTTTTTGGTGGCCCGCTCAAGGTCATGGTTAATAGCGAGGCGGGTGCGGTAGGGATTCGGGCGAGCGGGAACGCCAAGGCGAGTGAGCTGCATCAGCATTTTCAATGGCCTTTGATGGATCATCTGGCCGGCAGCGCACCGTGGAGTGCAGACATAAAGATTCGTGGGCGCAATGCAGATTTCGTCATCGAATCGCCGTTGACCGGGATCAGTGCGAGCCTGCCGGAGCCGCTCAACAAATCTGCCGAGCAAACCTGGCCGTTGCGCATTGAGCGCAGTGCGCCTGACGCCACGCGCGAACTGTACAAGATTTTTCTGGGGCCAAAGCTGGCCCAGGCGCAGTTGATGCGCCGGCATGATGGCAAGGTTTTTGTTCCAGAACGTTCGGTGATTGTTTTAGGTGATGGCGAGGTGCGTTTGCCCGAGAAGGGGTTGACGGTGGCGCTAGCCTTGCCTCAATTCAACGCTGATCCCTGGCAGGCACTGTTTTCCGGAGGCGTGGTGCAGACGCCAGCGGAGGGCGGGATGGCTTTGGCGCAAGTGGTGATCAAGACCCCCAAGCTGCAACTTTTTGGTCGCGAGTTGAATCAGGCCGATGTTAACTTGCGACCCCGCGAGGGCGGCTGGCAGATCGGCCTGAACATGCGCGAAGTGGCGGGTGAACTGGTCTGGCGCAGTGCTGGCGAGGGTGTGCTGGAAGGGCGCCTGCGCCGCCTGATTTTGCGCCCGGCAGCGGAGGTGATGAATGCGCCGGTCAATCCGATGCTCAACAGCTTGCCGGGGATGAATCTTGCGGTCGACGCCCTTTTCATCGGTGAAAAATCCTTGGGCCAACTGGCGTTGGTGGCGCGTAACGATAAGGGGGCGTGGCAACTGGATCGGCTCAATATCAACAATCCGGATGGCACGCTGCGCAGCCGGGGTGTCTGGCGCAATACGGGGCAGCAACAAATGCACCTCGATTTTGAGTTGACCGCAAGTGACGTAGGCAAGTTACTCGACCGTCTTGGCTATGGAGAAAGTGTCAAGCGTGGCACGGGTAGTCTGAGTGGACGCGTCGATTGGAACGGCCCGCCAACAGCCATCGACTACCCCTCGCTGAGTGGAAATTTGCTGCTGAGTGCCGAGAAGGGGCAATTCAACAAGCTGGAGCCCGGCGTCGGCAAATTGCTCGGCCTGCTTTCGCTGCAATCGTTGTCACGCCGACTGACGCTGGATTTTCGCGATATCTTCACGGATGGTCTGGCGTTTGACAGCATTGAAGGAAAGCTGCGGGTGAACAAAGGCATCATGCGTACCAGTGAGCCGCTGCAAATCAAGGGGCCAGCGGCGCAGATCGAGATGGAAGGTGACGTAGATCTTAAAAATGAAACGCAGGATATGCGCATTGTTGTGCGCCCCGAGCTTGGCACGGTGGCTGCGGTGGGGGTTGCATTGATCAATCCGGTGGCCGGGGCAGCAACCTGGTTGGCGAGTAGCGTGGTGCAGAATCCGCTCAACCGCCTGTTTAGTTATCGCTACCATGTGACAGGCGGCTGGGCCGAACCACTGATTGATCAGGCGAGTCAAAGTGAAATCCCCCGCCAGGAAGCACTTAAAGAAGAGAAGAAGGAGGAGGCCAAGGAATGAGCAAGAAAAACTGCCGTATCGCTGCCCTGCAAATGATTTCCGGCCCGCGTGTGGCGGACAATCTGGAGACTGCCGGGCGCCTCGTTGCCGAGGCGGTTGATCAGGGGGCGCAAATGGTTGCCTTGCCCGAGTATTTTCCGATTATCGGCGCCAGCGATGCCGATCGAGTACGGGCACGTGAAAAATATGGCGATGGTCCGATTCAGGATTGGCTGGCAGCGACAGCGGCACGCCACGATGTGTGGATTTTTGCCGGTTCTCTGCCGTTGACCGCAACCTTCCCGCACCAGATGCGCAACAGCTGCCTGGTGTTTAACGACGGTGGCGATTGCGTCGCGCGCTATGACAAGATCCATCTTTTTGGCTTCAAAAAGGGCGATGAATCCTATGATGAGGCGGCATCAATCGAACCTGGAGATGAGCCGATGGCGGTCGATACGCCATTTGGTCGTGTGGCGCTGTCAATTTGCTACGATTTGCGCTTCCCCGAGTTATATCGCTCGCTCGGGCCGGTCGATTTGATCATGGTGCCGGCGGCCTTCACTGACACCACTGGCCGCGCCCATTGGGAAATCCTGCTGCGTGCCCGGGCCATTGAAAACCAGTGCTACCTGTTGGCAGTCGGCCAAGGCGGGCAACACGAAAATGGCCGTAAAACCCACGGCAACAGTATGATCATTGATCCTTGGGGTGAAATCCTTGACCGCAAAATGAAAGGGCCGGGCATCGTCATCGCCGATCTCGACCACGCCCGCATTGCCGAAATCCGCGAGAGCCTGCCGGCTCTGGCTCACCGTATTCTTTGACGGAGTTTTAATGAACCAAAACAGCGCCCTGGCCCAGGCCGAATCCTTGTTGCTCACCCCTTTTTCTCTGACTGAGAGCGATCTTTCTCGCACTTTTGGCCAGATCCTGACGCATCAGGTCGATTATGCGGATCTTTATTTTCAGTATTCGCGTTCCGAGGCCTGGAGTCTGGATGAAGGCATCGTCAAGTCGGGCAGTTTTAATATTGACCAAGGCGTTGGCGTACGCGCCATATCCGGTGAAAAGACCGCATTTGCCTACTCCGATGACATCAGTTTTCGCGCTTTGAGCGACGCCGCTGTAGCGGTGCGGGCGATTGGTGCCGCCGGCCAGAACGGTACCCTGCCGGCACTCAAGCACCGTGCTGGCGGGCGCAATCTTTATGTGCCGAATGATCCGATTGCCTCACTGCCTGCAGATGCCAAAGTCAAGTTGCTGGAGCGCCTGGAGGGTTTTGCCCGGGCACTTGATTCACGCGTTTTGCAAGTCATGGCCTCAATTGCCGGTGAATACGAAGTGATCCTCGTCGCCGGTTCCGATGGTCGCCTGGCGGCTGACATTCGCCCGCTGGTGCGCTGCTCGATCTCTGTGATTGTTGAAGAAAACGGCAAGCGCGAGCAGGGTAGTTCCGGCGGTGGCGGGCGTTTTGATTTTGGTTATTTTGACGACGAAATTCTCCAGCGTTACGCCAAGGAAGCGGTGCATCAGGCGGTGACCAATCTCAATGCCGAGGCGGCGCCGGCCGGGCAGATGACGGTGGTGCTGGGCGCCGGCTGGCCCGGCATTTTGTTGCACGAGGCGGTCGGTCACGGCCTTGAAGGCGACTTCAACCGCAAGGGCAGTTCCACCTTTAGTGGTCGTATTGGCCAGCGTGTCGCCGCCAAGGGGGTGACCGTCATTGACGATGGCACCATTGTCGATCGGCGTGGCTCACTCAATATCGACGATGAAGGTAACCCGACTCAGCGCAATGTGCTGATCGAAGACGGTATCCTCAAAGGCTACATGCAAGATAGTTTGAATGCCCGTTTGATGGGCGTTGCCCCAACTGGCAATGGGCGCCGTGAATCCTTCGCCCATCTGCCGTTGCCGCGCATGACCAACACCATGATGCTGGCCGGCGAGTATGATCCGCAGGAGATCATCAAGTCAGTCAAAAAGGGTATTTATGCGGCCAATTTTGGTGGCGGTCAGGTTGATATCACCAGCGGCAAATTCGTTTTCTCAATGAGTGAGGCTTATTTGATCGAAGATGGCAAGGTGACGCGACCAATCAAGGGCGCGACACTGATCGGTAATGGCCCGGAGGCGATGAACCGCGTCTCGATGATTGGCAACGACCTCAAGCTTGATCCCGGCGTCGGCACTTGTGGCAAGGACGGGCAGAGTGTACCGGTCGGCGTAGGCCAACCCAGTCTGCGTATCGATGGACTGACAGTGGGTGGTACGGCATAATAACTAGTCATTTTGGAGGATTTATGCGTGCGTCGTTTTTTGCGGCAGGCTTTTTGGTGGTTTCTCAACTGACCTTGGCGCAGCCTGCCTTGGAGCAACAGCTCAAGGCTATTCAGTCAGATCCGGTGGCCTTGAAGGCGGCAGTAGAGGGCGGGCGCAAAGCTGCATCATTTTGTGCCAACTGTCACGGCGAAGACGGCAACAGTCGCTCACCTGAAGTGCCTAATCTGGCCGGACAGAATCCGGCTTTTTTGCTTGAGCAGATTCGTAAATTTGGCAGTGGCGAGCGTAAAGATGCCTTTATGCAGGGCTTGATCAAGGTGCTCAAGGACGATGAGCGTCTGCAAATCACCCTGTTCTACGCCGGTATGCCGGTTGCGCCAGCGAAGGCAGATATCAGCCAAGTGGCGCGGGGCAAAGATGTTTTTGGAAAACTTTGCGCTCGCTGCCATGGCGAACAGGGTCACGGTAACGCAGAAATTCCACGTATCGCTGGGCAAAAAATCCCCTATCTGCAGACTTCCCTGATGCGCTATCGCGATGGTACCGGGGTACGCAATGATCAATTGATGAGTATTGCCACCGCGTCGCTGAAGAATGATGAGATTGTGGCTGTTGCAAATTATCTGACACAGTTGCCTTAATAATGTTTCGTGTTTTGACCAAGGTCATTTTGGTGATCTAGGTCCAGGCTTATGCTTCCCTGTGAATTAACAGGGCGGGGGCGACATGAAATATCTGACCGGACTTTTGCTGGCGCTTGTTTTTGGGGTTTGGGGAACCGATGCGCTGGCACAGATTACCGATATCAATTCAGCAATAAACAAGGCCGGTCGCCAACGCATGCTGTCGCAGCGCATGGCCAAGGTGTATTTTCAAATTGGGCAGAAAATCGAGGTTGACCGTAGCCAAAAGCTGCTCGACAGGTCGCTTTCGCTTTTTGATCGGCAACTGGTTGAGTTGAAAAATTATTCGCCCACGGCGGAAATCCGCGAAACCTATCAGCAACTCGAAAAATCCTGGATTGCCTATAAGGATGCCTTGCTCGGTAGCGCGCCCAGCAAAGAAAATGGGCGCCAGGTGCTGGCGCTGTCAGAAGAGGTGCTCGGGCTGGCGCATCAGGGCACCGTTCAGCTTGAAAAGCACGCCAATTCAAACGCCGGGCGTCTGCTCAATATTTCCGGTCGCCAGCGCATGCTGTCGCAACGTATGGCCAAGTTTTATCAGGCATTGGCTTGGGGCGTTGGTAACGACAAGAGTGCCCATGATCTGGATGTCGCGCGCAAGGAGTTTGCCAGCGCGCACCAGGAGTTGTCTGCATCGCCGTCAAATACAGCAAAAATCAAGGAAAGCCTGGCGCTGGTAAATCAGCAATGGTTTTTCTTTGAGAATGCGCTGGAACAAAAGGCGGGCCCCGATAAACGCCCACAAACCACTGTAGCAACGACTAGTGAGCGAATTCTCGAAGAGATGGATGCGGTTGTGGGTTTGTATGAAAAATTGCCCAAGTAGCAGCAAATCGCGGTAGAAGAGGGGGTATCCGGTAGAATGTTGCCCTTTGCATCATTCTTGACAGGTTAGGAACGCGCCATGGCAACGCATAACGTAGCGACAAGCAAACCCAGTACCGACGATCTCAGAATCAAGGAAATCAAGGAATTGGTGCCGCCCGCCCACGTTTTTCGTGAATATCCGGTGAGCAATCGTTCGGCACAAACGACCTACGCCGCGCGTCAGGCGATTCATCGTATTTTGCATGGTGCCGATGACCGATTGTTGGTGGTGATTGGCCCTTGCTCCATTCACGATTACGATCTGGCAATGGATTACGCCAAAAAGTTGTCGAAGGAAGCCGAGAAGCACGCTGACGATTTGGTCGTGCTGATGCGCGTTTACTTTGAAAAGCCGCGCACCACGGTGGGCTGGAAAGGCTTGATCAACGATCCGCGCATGGACAACACCTTCCGCATTAATGAAGGTCTGCGTATCGCGCGCAAATTGCTGATTGATATCAACGAGCTTGATTTGCCTTGTGCCACCGAATTCCTCGATACGATTACCCCGCAATACACTGCTGATCTGATTGCCTGGGGCGCGATTGGCGCGCGGACCACGGAGTCGCAGGTGCACCGCGAACTGGCATCGGGGCTGTCATGCCCGGTGGGTTTCAAGAACGGTACGGACGGCAACATGCGCATTGCGGTCGACGCGATTCGTTCAGCCAATTCGCCGCATCACTTTTTGTCGGTGACCAAATCCGGCCACACGGCCATTGTCTCGACCATGGGCAATGAAGATTGCCACGTTATTTTGCGCGGTGGTAAAGAACCTAACTTCGATGCCGCCAGTGTTGATGCTGCCGCCAATGACATCGCCAAGGCCGGCCTCGCCGCGCGGTTGATGGTCGATTTCTCGCATGGCAACAGCCGCAAGCAGTTCAAGTTGCAGATGGAGGTCAATGACAGCGTTTGCGCCCAATTGGCGGCGGGTGAGGAACGTATCGTTGGCGTAATGGTTGAGTCTCACCTGGTCGAAGGCCGCCAGGATATTTCCCCGGATAAGCCGCTGATTTATGGGCAGAGCGTCACCGACGCCTGCATCAACTGGGACGATAGTGTGATCGTGCTGGATAAACTGGCCGCCGCCGTGCGCGCACGGCGTTTGGTTGAGGCTAGCGAGTAAGACGCGCCCTCCTCCGCTGGCGGAGGGCTGGCAAAAAATCGTCATTTTTCCGGGTTGACCGCAAGTCTTTCCGCGGTCAGTCACGAAGCGCCCAGGAAAGTATTTCACTGCTGGTATATTGCTCGCTTGCGCAGCGCAGTCAGTAATTGTGGGTGCCTATTTATCCGACTCGGTCATTGCCATGCTTAATCATTCTTCTACGCAAATACGCGTCATTGTCGCCGCAGCACTTGCGCTGTTGGGTGCTTGCACAGCCCCGGCGCCGAGTCCGGAGATGCCGGTGCTGGATCTGCCCACCGCAGCTATCGCCCCGGTGAGTATTGATCGCCAGTGGTGGAGGGCTTTTGGTGATCCGCTGCTCGATCAGTTGGTTGATGAGGCGCTGATCAACAACATCGATCTGGCCAAGGCTGCCGCCAATGTTGAGGAAGCGCGAGCCAATGCTGGTGTTGCCCGTGCCATGCTCTCGCCACGCCTCGATGGCGCGGCCAAGATCGGGGTGACGCAGCGGCAGCTTACTTTCGCTATCAATGAGCAGGAGCTCAACAAAGTCACGGGATCTGGCTCGCTAGGGGCTGGCGTCAGTTGGGAAATTGATTTGTGGGGGCGTATTCGGCAAATGAATGAGGCGGCGCTGGCCCAGCTCAGCGCTTCCGAACATGCCCGTAACGCCACGATCCTCGCCGTATCGTCGGCAGTGACGGATATATACATTCAGTTGTGTGCGCTGGATGCCAAGTTGCTGATGACGCGTAACGCGGTACGTGACCTCAAGTACGCCTCACATCTTGAGTATCGTCGCTGGAAGGCCGAAGTTGGCACCGAGTTGGCCTATCGCCAAAGTCAGGCAGAGGTTTCGGCGACCGAGGCGCGCATTCCGGCAGTCGAGACAGCCATTGCCCAGACCGAGTTGAGTTTGCAATTGCTGGTTGGTCGCAGCCCGAGACAGATGGCTGAATATTTGTCGCGCGGCGCTGGCCTCAAGGTACCGTTGTCGCCTCGTGAGTTTGACTCTGCGCTGCTGCTACGCCGGCCAGATGTGGCGTCGGCAGAGCAATTGCTGATTGCTGCCAATGCGGATGTCAACGCCACCCGGGCCGAGCGTTACCCGCGCCTGAATCTCTCCTTGCTGGCGGGTTTGATTGCCTCGTCCAGCGGATTGATCAGCGGCTTCCCTCTGTTTATTGATGGGGCTGCCGGATTGACCGGCCCGATCTACGATGCCGGACTTGTTCAGTCAAAGACCGAAGGTGCCGAAGCGCGCCGTGACAAGGCGGTGGCGCACTACCGCTACACCGTTTCAGTGGCTTTCCGCGATGTTTACGAAGCCATGGTGCTGCGTGATACCAGTGATAGTCAGGTGGCGTCTTCGGAAACCGAAGTGGCAACGCGCAAAAAATCACTGGCGCTGACCCAGAAGAGCTATGACGCGGGTCGCTCCAGCAAGTTTGAAGTGCTCGGTGAGTCGATCAAGGTGCTCAATGCTGAACTGGCACTTGCTGATGCTCGCCAAAATCAACTGATTGCCCGCAGTCGCTTCTACAAGGCGCTAGGAGGAGGTTTCTGATGATGTTCCATGTGTATAGCGAGCCGAAGCCCGAGGGCTACTACGTCAATGAGCCGTTCGGAATTTATCGCGAAATTCTTGATGCTGATTGGTTGCTCTACATTCTGCTGCCTTTCCTGCTGATCATCGTTGTCGGCTTGCTGATGCTGGCTTGGCGCGTGCACGAAATTCCGTCACACAAGGCGGATCACAAAAAAATGCGGCAGGCCGAACTCGTCACTGCCCTGACGCTATTGGGCCTCTTCATGCACGAGATCTGGGCCGTCGCCCTGTTTATTGCCTACATGGACTGGCATGCCTTTGAGGACTTCATCGTGCGCATCCTGCGGCGCTCACGGACCCCGGAAGTTGCTGAAAATGCCGGGGAGAACAAAGTATGAAACTCACCCTCGTTCCTTACTTGCTGATCTGCTGGTTACTGATCAAATTCGGCATCGTCAAGAAAACAATCGGCAATTTCGTCGCCATGGGCTTGGGCGCGGTTTTTGTGCTCTTCATGCTGCTGACCTTCACCCGTTATTATGCTTTCATCGATTTGACAGCGACGACGACCGTCAAGGCGCCGCATATTGTGCTCAATTCTCCAGCTGGCGGCGAAATCGACAGGTTATATGTGACCCACAACCAGAAGCTCAAGGCTGGCGATCCGGTATACAGCTTCAAGACGGATCGCTACGAGATTCAAATGGCAGCCAAAAAGGCAGAGATAGCCCGCTTGCAGACCCAGTTGGGCAAGCTGGAAAAAGATCTCAAACGGCTTGGCAAGTTACGTGGCGAAGTCATTCCTCAGGCGGAATACGATGCCAAGCTTGCGGAGGTGGCTACCCAGCGTGATCTGGTGGTCAAGGCTGAGCAGGATGTGGCGGATCTGCAATGGAAGATCGACAAGGCCTTGGTCGTTGCCCCGGTCGACGGTCAAGTCGCCGTGCAATATTCATCGGCGGGTCAGTATTTCGGGGAAACACGCCCAGCAGCGATTCACATGTTCACCAATAAAAAATTCATCGAGTTGCGCATTCCTGATCAGGTCTATGAATACATCAAACCCCGTGCTTTCTCGGAGTTTTATGTCGATGCTTACCCCGGTAAAATATTTCGTGCCCGGGTTCATAGCATCACGCAATCCACCGGCGAGGCGCAGGGCACTTTGCTCGGTACGCCGCAAAGTGTGACGCAGCACGTAGTGAAAAACAGCAACGAAATTGGCCGTACCGTCATTCTCGAATTTGAGGATCCTGAAGGGATCGAGATCCCGATCGGGGCAACCGGTAAAGCCTGGATTGCTGCCGAGAAGCCAATTCATTTACTCGGCTTCCTTGATCTGGTGATTGGCTCCCTGCTCAGGTTCGGGGCAGCAGAGTCTTACCTCAAGGCAATGTAATCAGTCCGCTTGCACCCCTTGGGGCGCCGCCTTGGCTTTTGCGCAACAGTGCCGGTTAAAAATTTGTTGCGCCGCAATACAATTGCCTTTCGTGCATTAGAATATCCCTACAAACGGAATTGCTAATTCGTTCAGCGCCGTGGCGTAACGGAAAAATGTTGCACTGCGTACTTTGGAAAGCAAGGCAAGAAAATGAGTAAAGCCCGAGACCCGGTATTGATGTTCGTGGCGCTTCTTTTATTTTGGGTGCTTTTAAACGGTTCGCTAGCGAGCGATGTCTTGATTGTTGGCGCCTTGGCAGCCGCAGTCATCAGCCTGATTTTTCGCAATGGGCTTGGGTTTTTCTCCGAATTGCGCCTGACGCCACGAGCGTTGTTTACGACGGTGCTTTATTTGGGCTTCTTTGCCAAAGAACTGGTCAAGGCAAATCTGACCTTGGCCCGCATTGTGCTGGCATCTTCACTACCCATCAATCCCGGTATCGTCAAAGTCAAAACCCGTTTGAAAAGCAAAATGGGGCGGCTGATGCTGGCTAATTCAATCACCCTGACGCCGGGCACGCTGACTGTCGAGATGCAGGGCGAATGGCTCTACATTCATTGGGTGACGGTCGATTCCGCCGACGTTGACGCTGCCACGGCAGCCATTGTTGGCGGTTTTGAGCAATATCTTGAGGTCATGTATGGTTGAAATCCTCATTTATCTTGCAGCAACTCTGGTCGGGATGGCTTTCCTTCTTGCCCTCTTTCGCTTTTTCAAAGGCCCGTCTGCTGCGGATCGGGTGGTGGCCTTTGATGTGCTGACCATCGTTTCGATCAGTGGCATCGTTCTCGTTTCCCTGGCTGAGGGGCGCGGCATTTATCTCGACGTGGCGCTGGTGTACGGCTTGCTTTCATTCCTTGGGGTGATCGTCGTTGCCCGTTATCTTGAGCGGGGTTTCTGATGGATAGCGTGCTTGGTATTTTGGGTGGTTTGTTGGCAGTCGCCGGCGCAGCATTTTTACTGCTGGGTGGTTTGGGATTGGTGCGTATGCCTGATGTCTTTAACCGCATTCAGGCCGGTACCAAGGCAACGACCTTGGGCACTCTGTTGCTGTTGGCGGGCGTTGCTTGTCTGCAACCGGATTGGGCGCTCAAGCTGTTTTTGATCGGGCTTTTTGTTTTGTTCACCAATCCTATTTCTTCACAGGTGCTGGCCCGTGCTGCGCATCGCAGCGGGGTGCAGCGTTCGCCGCTGACCTCGGTTGATAAGCTGGAAGAAGATATCGGGGAACGCGCATGAGCCATCTGACAACTATTGTGACGGTGGTGCTGTGCATCACCATGATTGTTGCAGCATTTATGGCGATTCGAGGCCAGAGCGTGGCGATTGCCATTCTGGCTGCAGGCCTGGTCAGTTTGTGTGCGTCGGTGGTTTTTCTGGTCGTCGCTTCGCCGGATGTGGCGATGACCGAAGCGGCGATCGGTAGCGGACTGACGACTTTCCTGTTGTTCTTTGTGCTGGCTCGGGTTCGGGGAGGCGAAAATGATTAAGCGCTTTGCCATCCTCGTCATGTTGCTGGCCGTGGCGGCGGTTTTTGCCACACTAACCCTGACTTTTCAGCCGGATGCCGAACTGAATCAGACTGCCCGCTATTACGCCGAGCGCACGCCCAGCGAGGTGGGGGCGGCGAATATCGTCACTGCGATTATCGTAACCTATCGTGGCCTTGATACCTTGGGTGAGGTGACTGTGCTCTTCCTCGCCTCATCGATTGTCGGGCTGCTGTTGGCGCGTGGACGTAACGAGAAAATCAATCCCGCAAAACGAGTGCCGGCCAGTGAGTTATTGGTGACAGGCGGTCGTTTGCTGACGCCTTTGGTGATGTTGCTCGGCGTTTATGTCTTTGTGAACGGCCATTTGACGCCCGGCGGTGGCTTTCAGGGCGGCTCGATTCTGGCCTCCGGCGTTCTGCTGATGCTACTGGCTGATCCGCTCAAGCATTTCAGTCATCACCTGATTTCAGCGCTGGAGTCGATTGCCGGTTTGTTTTATGTGGCGATTGGCGTGCTCGGCATCTTTCTCGCTGGCGGCTTCCTGGATAACCGTATTTTGCCGATTGGCGAACTGGGCGCGCTGTTCTCGGCGGGCGCCATCCCGTTGATTTACTCGCTGATTGGCCTCAAGGTGGGCACAGAGTTCTCGTCAATTCTGGCCAATCTTTCCGCGACGGAGGAATTGTGATGGCTTATATGGTGATGGCAACCGGCTTCTGCCTGATATTGATCGGACTCTACGGCGCACTGAGCAATCGCAATCTGATGCGCATGATTGTCGCGTTTACCGTTGCCGATACCGGCGTCAATTTGGTGATTGTGGCGGTCGGTTATATGAGCGGTCGCACAGCGCCTATTCTCGACGCAGCGGTACCTGTTGCCGAAGCTGCTGCACGAATTATTGATCCGGTGCCGCAGGCGTTGGTTCTCACGGCCATCGTCATTGGCGTTGGCGTTACGGCATTGATGCTGGCCTATGTGTACAAATTGTACGAAGCCAAGCGGACGCTGGATATCGGGAAGTTTACGGAGCTTAAATGGTAAGCGCCCTCTACAT
>JAQTZQ010000191.1 GCA_028687645.1 Rhodocyclaceae bacterium | reverse complement strand
AGATCAAAGGCAACAGCAACAACCGAAGCAAAGGCAAAACCGGGGCAGCGCCGTCCAGCTGCGAGTGAAGTCGAATGTGCTGCTTAAACTGACGGCATTACTGTCTTGACTCAGGGGGCCACTTCACTCCATGCGCTTGGGGAGCCCCTCCGGGGGCGGATGGGAAGCAGGGTTGCCGAGACGGAAACGAGCAACGTAGTGCGAGCCGTCGCAGGCAACTCTGCTGGGCGGGCGGGGCTAAACTCCACATTGCGCTTAGGCGCTGACTGAAACCACGCGAAGCGCAGAATAGCGATGTTGGGACGGCTGGGGGCGCAAGACATAACAGACCATTACACGAACCCGCAGGGCGCGCCAGCGGTAGGCACACCAAGCGAAGCCAGCGCAGCGACTGGGCCTACTTTGGGTAATGCGCTGTTATGTTCAATCGCTTGCGATTTACCCCCTGCCGGCCTGGTTGCAATTGAGCGCAGCGAACAAACAAGTTTTGACGTAGCCACCGAAGCCATGAGCCAGCCTTACCGGCTGATGGCGCAGGTGGCGGTCAGTACGTGACCAATCCTGCCAAGGACAAAAGTCGGCGCTGGCGGAACAGAGATAGCAGGAGTGATAAAGCCGTGACGCAGCCTTATCGCGTGACGGCGTGGTTCAGGATGTGACGAGGTAGCTACCTGTAAACCGCAAGCAGGCGAGCAGTTCTTTCGCTGGCCTGCGTAGTGGTGCAGCGGTGGCGGGGTAGAAGGTCAGGAGGTAATCGGAGGCACTGAGCCAGTGCACGGTTTTATGTGCTCTGGCGTTGTTCGGGATTCGATGACCTTCACACTGGTCAGGGTCGGCAGTTGGATTTAGTTCGGCGCAATAGCAACTGAGCCGCTATTCTGGTGTTACACGAGTCGAGACGACAAGTGATGAAAAGGGAGCAAGTAGATGGGTGAATACAACGAGAAGAGCTGCAATGCCTTAGAGAAGCCCTTCTACCGGCCGGTCGAGGCCGCAATCCGCTGGTGCGGGCTAATAGAGCATGAGGCGAAGATACTGACTAAGCTAGGCGATGATGCTATCCCGAAAACTAGCATGTTTCCGCAATGGCCATGCTTGCAAGCCAATACCGAAAAAATCCTTGATGCGACCACGAATGGCGATCTGCCACGTGGCCGGGATGGGCAAACCGTTATATGCAATAAAGATCAAATTGCGAGAGCACGTCTGACCGTGCGACACACCGATCTCCGCGAATGGATGGCGAAGAATTATCCCGACCAAAAACCGGCATTCCTATTCGATGAAATTGAACGCAATACCCATGCGGCAATTGATGCGAAAGCATTCCTTGCACTTCAAGTTGAACAAGTCGCTACACGATCGGAAATTAAAGCCCTGAAAGAACGTGAAGCTGTGATCGTCTCAGAAAGAGATGCGTTGATAGGCGAACGTGATGCCCTGCTGGCCAAGAGTGAAAAGGGGCTAAATACAACCGAGCGAAATTCCCTGCTAGTCATCATCGCAGCGCTTTGCGAGTATTCGGCAATCAAGCATCAAGAGCGGGGGGTGGCAAAGCGCATCATGGAAATGACCGACGAGATTGGGGCGCATCTTGACGACGAGACCATTCTCACTGCATTGAAGAAGATCCCCAATGCGCTGGAAGCCCGCATGAAATAGTGGATCAAAACCGAATTCGGAATTGCCAATTCCGAGTTCGCCAACAGGGTGCTTGCCCTCCGATTTACTGGCGTCATGTTCAACCAGACCCAAAGGGGTTCAATCATGACGCATACCATCCTACGGCTTCCCGCCGTCAAATCAGAAACGGGGATTTCTCGTTCCACTCACTACCTGCGAATAGCGCAGGGGCTTTTTACCAAGCCAGTCAACCTCGGGCCGCGTGCCGTAGGCTGGCCTTCAAGTGAGGTCGAAGCGCTGAACGCAGCTCGTATTGCTGGCAAGAGCGACGAAGAAATCCGCGTATTAGTAGTTCAGCTTGAAGCCGCCCGCAAGGGAGTTGTGCTATGACTGCAAACAACAAGAGCCACGCTGGCTGGCACCAGCCGGCGACCCCTAAGACATTTGGCAACGATAGGCATGCACCAGGGCAGCCCATTGTTACAGGCAAGCAGGCCGTGATAATTAATCGACCCATTGCCTTAGTGGACGATTGCCGCTCACCGATTGATGGCACGAGCAGTGTCAATTTTGTGACACTAGCGAACAATTATTCCCAACCAATGCTAGGCAAAAAGGATGGCTTTGCTTGGATACCTGCCGACATCGACATTGGACCTCGCAAGGCTGATCGTATCAAGTCAATCAGCTTCCTTGTTTTGGATGTAGAAGCGTACGCAGAGGCCGTCAAAGATGGCAACGGTGCTGCCTTATGCGATGAGAACGGCGACCACATCAAGCGCGTGATCGGGGCGGATCCGCCAACCGTTGACGACATGATGGCGGAACTAGCCTTGCGTGACTTTCGTTGCTTCCTGCACACAACCTACTCCCACGGTGGTCAGATATTGCCCGAAGGTGTCGAACATCCACGGTATCGGCTGATATTCGACTTGTCGCGACCGTTGGGACCTGCCGAACTGAAAAGCTTTGGGCTCCACGTGGCTGACGTGCTGGGACTTAGCGATTGTTTTGATTCCAAATGCTTGGACCCGGCAAGGTTGTTCTATACGCCACGCTGCCCCACCGAGGCGCGAATGGCGTTGTATCGACATGCGATATCTAAAGGCAAGCCACTGGACGTAGACGCTTTGCTCGCCGAGGCGCAGAAAATTGAAGGGGCGATAAAGTTATCAAAGGTAAAACAGCATCCCTCGGCACCTACCAGCGTGATAGACGCTTTCAACGCACAAAACGAAATCGGCACGATTCTGGAAGAGCACGGCTACATCCAGATTGGTCGGCGCTGGTTGTGGGCTGGATCAACTAGCGGCCTGCCAGGCGTGCGCCTGCTACCTAATGACGGACGAGTCTATTCCAGTCATGGAGGTGACCCGCTCAATGACGGCCATGCGCATGATGCGTTTGATTGCCACCGCATTTTGCGACATGACGGTGATATGAAACAGGCGGTCAAGGATGCGGCTCAGTCGATGGGGATGGCGCTGACGACAACCGCACAAGCCAACACGCCAGCAGGCACTTCTGGTTCCCCAGAGCCGTTCATCAAGGAGTCGCCACCAACCCCCTGGCCGACTGATTGCATGCCGCCTGGCATGACACGGGCTGTGGACGCCATTGCGGAGCATGTTCAGGCACCGAAGGCATTGGCAGGCATGGCCGTGCTGGGTGCTGTTGCACATATCGCAATGCGCCTGGTCGATGCACGTCATCCGAAGAAAGAAGCGATGCCTGCGAGTCTGTACATCCTTACCGCGCTGGAGTCGGGTGGCCGCAAATCGGAGTGTTTCGGTATTGCGACTCAACCCATAGCGAACTTGGAGCGCAAGGCGCGAGAAACGCACAAAGCCCAGGCTGCCTTAGCCAAATTAAATAACCTCGCCAGCAACACGCAAGCGCTACCTGATCCGCGCACGATCTTCACGGACACGACAACGCAAAAGATTGAGTTGGAGTTTGTGAACAATTCCGCACCTGCACTAAGCCTGGCCACTGACGAAGGCGGCACGTTGTTGGGAGGGCATTCACTGAAGTCTGAAACGCGAGCCGCGAGCCTTGGCACGCTCACCAGACTGTTCGACGGTAATGGCGTACAGCGGGATCGTATTGGCGAGGGGCAATCAGGCTTCAGGTATGGTCTTCGCTTCGGGTTGTACCTAAGTGCGCAACCAATTGTGCTGATTGAAGCGTTAAGCGACGAATTGTTGCGCGGGCAAGGGTTTCTAGCGCGTTTTCTGTATACAGCCCCGGCCAGCCTGGCAGGGTCACGGTTACACGATGAAATCTCGCTGACTCGAAAGATTGCCGACGATCAACGGATCATTGATTACTGGCATAGCCTGACGAGCATGTGCAGCCTCACTGTGAACGTCGATGAGCATGGTGGCCTGATTTTGCCAATGGTTGAAATGGATCCCGAGGCCGTCACGGTTTGGCTAGACTTCTACAACGCAACCGAGCGGCAACAGGGGGTTGGTGGCGACTTTGAGATGTTGGCACCCTTCGCTTCACGAGCGGGTGAGTTGGCGGCACGGGTGGCAGCCGTCTATGCCGCTTGGCGCTGCTGCGAAAACGGCACTGAAATGAGCGACGCACGTGTCACTGGCGATGATATGCAGCTTGCCGTGGCGCTGGTGTGGTTCTCGCTGGCAGAGTGGCGCCGCCATGCTGAAGGCACCGCACTGACCCTTGTTGAGCGTGATGCGCGTGATCTACTTGATTTGATGCACCGAAGAGGATGGCAAACAACCACACGGGGAAAAATTGGTCAGTACTGCCAGCAAGCGCTGCGTAATGATACGCCCCGCCGTAAAGCCGCTATCCTTGAGCTTCAACGACGGTGGTGGCTGATTGAATCTGACGAGGGGTTCGACGTGATTCAAAAAACTGGAACGCCTCCTGCTGTTGCTGTATCTGCTGTAACCGCTGTATCTGATGATAAAGGACAACTGAACGTAACAGCAGAAACAGCAGAAACAGCAACAGCACGCTGCTCGGCGGTAATCAGCGAGAGCGATACCGCAAACCTCCCAAATGATTTCGTCAGCATCGAGGCCTGACGATGGGTAGTGGTCGGCATCGCCAAGGGGCAAAGGGTACGACGAAAGATTACCGTACCCTTGATGTGCGCTTGTTGCAACGGAAAGGAGCGCTGGCACCAGGAACAACATCAACCCTGCGTTGGTCAATAAATGGGAACACCTTGGAGTTTATTCAGATTCGCGCAGAGGATGATCGGGTGATTCTCAGCCAGGACAGACGGCGTGAAATCGGCGAAGGACCAGGGGTTGAATATTCTGTTTTTCTGGATTGGAGCGTGTGCCATTTGGGCGGACAGCGAGCGTGGTTTCGTTGTCCAGCCAAGGGATGTGGGCGTCGTGTCGCGCTGCTCTATAGCGGCACAATCTACGCTTGCCGCCACTGCTATAAATTAGCCTATGCCAGCCAGCGCGAAAAGGGATATGTACGGGCGTTAGGCAAGGTGGAACGTTTACGCGACAAACTAGGCTGGGGGCCAGGCATCGTGAACATTGACCACAGAAAGCCGAAGGGAATGCACAGGCGAACCTATGCGCGACTGGCGGCAGAGCATAATGGGTTGGTCAGGAAATACGTGATTGGGATGTCCCAGCGGTTTGAAGCGATGGAAAGGTTTATGGAATGAGTTGGTTTGGCAAACTCACACGAACGAAAGCACGAAGCTGATGGGCTGGTTTATGCACTTCGGCAGGATGGCAGCAAAAGGACAGAGCGCGAGTGCGAAGCATTGGCGCGGGTTAGGGCGAACGGTAGCACAATGACCAAGCACTACGGCAAGCTGGCGGCGATAGCCGCGAGCGCAGACCGGCACCCGCACAAGATGGGGTATCAATTTTCTGGGGCAACTCTACGGTGCGACATATCGTTGTCGTACTACGCTATCCTGCCTAGATGAATGCCGTTACATACAAGTTCGTTGGCATTCTTAATTTAATATAAAATCAATGACTTGGTGGTTTTACATAAAATCATCATGCCACACCTGCGCTTCTGTACAAGTCAATCAGTTACGGACTTCTTCATCAGGTTCGACAACGGATACCAAATAGGTTGTGCGTACGCTAGGCCTATAACACTAATCAATTAACGCCCCCGGCAGTCCATACGGACGCTGCGCGATAAAACCACGCTTCGCCGGCAAATTCAAACGCTAGGCTTTCTGGAGAATATCGATGTTTTGTACTCAATGTGGATCAAAGAATCCTGACGATGCGCGCTTTTGCCATAAGTGTGGGCAATCTATTTGGCAAGCACCAAAGGAATCCCCTGTGTCAGCAAAGCCAATCGGGCTAAACGAAATTTCACCCATCCCCATACCATCAAGTTCCCAGAATCATGTTCGAGGCAAACGCAATGGGTCCCTAAATGGTGTCGGGGGTTGGCTTCTGCTTCTGTGTATTTCCTTAACCATACTTTCACCGCTCCACGGCCTGGCAAATATTATGAAGGAGTGGAACTACGCCAAGCCTTTATTTGAATTTTATCCAGGATTAAATCTTGCTGTGACGCTCGAGGTACTGTGCTCAATTGCGCTTACGGCTTACAGTATCTATGCTGGCTCTGAGCTTTGGTCTGTCAAGTTAGGAGCTGTTAAAGTAACGAAGAATTACTTAGTTACGTCTCTTTTTTATTTATTGGTATCACCCTTCGTGTTTGCCGCAATTGCAGATCTCCCTTCAGCGTTCAACGACGAAATTGCCAAGGAGGGCGCCAAGAATGCCATATTAGGAATATTGTCATTTGCAATCTGGTTCACTTACCTGAATAAATCAAAAAGAGTTCGTGCTACTTATCCAACACCAGAGACTCATGTACATTGTCCTGATTGTCGGAAACTTGTTCCAAAGGAGGCTTGCGTGTGCGAATACTGTGGTTGCAATCTAATTCCGCAATCATAGTATGTGCAAATGAATTGCCTAACGACCAAGCTAGCCCGGATCTTGCACAAATAGGGCGAATAACGCGATAAGTATTTGATAAAATTGGAGTTATCGAGAAACCAATTCGTAAAAAATGCCTACCTGTATTCGCCCAGCCTTGAATTCTACGCCGGAA
>JAQTZQ010000031.1 GCA_028687645.1 Rhodocyclaceae bacterium | reverse complement strand
GTGAACGAGTTTTTCATCTGCCAGGCGGAAGAAAACGAATATCTAAAATACGACAAAGAGGGGGCGTTGGCAGCATGAGCCAACATGATTTGGGGCAGTGCGTCGTCGATGCACTGGAGCAGTATTTCCGCGATCTCGACGGTGAAAAACCGGGCGCGATCTATGACATGGTTTTGAAAAGCATCGAAAAGCCGATGCTCGAAGTGGTGCTCGCAAAAGCCGGCACCAACCAGACGCTGGCGGCGGAGATGCTCGGCATCAACCGCAACACGCTACGCAAAAAACTCACCGAACATCAACTTCTGTAAATCGCCATGACCATCAAGCAAGCACTGATTTCCGTTTCCGATAAAACGGGTGTTCTCGAATTCGCTCAAGGCCTCGCTGCTCAGGGTGTCAATTTATTGTCCACTGGCGGCACGGCAAAAATGCTGCGTGATGCCGGGTTGACCGTAACAGAGATCGGCGACTACACCGGCTTCCCGGAAATGCTCGATGGCCGCGTCAAGACCCTGCATCCGAAAGTACATGGTGGCATCCTGGCTCGTCGTGATCTGCCGGAACACTTGGCGACCATCGCCGAACATGGCATTCCGCTGATTGATCTGGTTTGCGTCAATCTCTATCCGTTCGCCGCGACCATCGCCAAGGCTGGCGTGACGCTGGAAGACGCCATCGAGAACATCGACATCGGTGGTCCGGCCATGGTCCGCTCGTCGGCCAAGAACTACGCTGGCGTTGCCATCGTCACCGACCCGGAAGACTACGCTCCGCTGCTCGCCGAGATGAAGTCCAATGGCGGCGCGCTGCAATTGGCGACCCGCTTCGGTCTGGCCAAGAAGGCCTTCACGCACACCGCTCGCTATGACAGCATGATCGCCAACTGGCTGACCGGCCTCGAGGATGGTGCCGCAGTTGCGTCAATGAGCAAGCCGGCCGAAGCCGCGCCGATCCCGGCCATCTTCCCGGCCAAGCTGCAATTGGCGTTCGACCGTACCGAAATCCTGCGCTACGGCGAAAACTCGCACCAGTCCGCCGCCTTCTACCGCGAAACCAACCCGGTCGCCGGCAGCATCGCCGCCTACACTCAGTTGCAGGGCAAGGAACTGTCCTACAACAACATCGCCGACTCCGACGCCGCTTGGGAATGCGTCAAGTCCTTCGATGCCCCGGCCTGCGTCATCGTCAAGCACGCCAACCCGTGCGGCGTCGCCATCGACGGCACGCTGCTCGGCGCTTATGAAAAGTCTTTCAAGACCGACTCGACCTCGGCCTTCGGCGGCATCATCGCCTTCAACGGCGAAGTCGGCATCGATGTCGTCAACGCCATGAACGAGCGCAAGCACTTCGTCGAAGTCCTGATCGCCCCGTCCTTCACCACTGAAGCGAAGGCCGCGCTGGCCGGCAAGACCAACCTGCGCGTCCTCGTCGTGCCGATTTCCCGCGAACTCAATGCGCTCGAATACAAGCGCGTTGGCGGTGGCCTGCTGGTCCAGACTCCGGACAACTTCACGGCCCAGGCCTCCGGCCTGAAGATCGTTACCAAGGTCCAGCCGACCGCGCAGCAGATCGAAGACCTGCTCTTCGCCGAACGCGTCGCCAAGTTCGTCAAGTCCAACGCCATCGTTTTCTGCGGCAACGGCATGACCCTCGGCGTCGGTGCCGGCCAGATGAGCCGCGTCGATTCGACCAAGATCGCCAGCATCAAGGCCCAACACGCCGGCCTCGACCTCAATGGATCGGTCGTCGCGTCGGATGCCTTTTTCCCGTTCCGCGATGGCATCGACGTGCTGGCCGAAGCCGGCGCCAAGGCCGTCATCCAGCCGGGCGGCTCGATGCGCGACGAGGAAGTGATTGCAGCCGCCGATGAACACGGCCTGGCCATGGTGTTTACTGGCGCCCGTCATTTCCGTCACTAATAACAAAACACAACAGGAATCAGCCATGAAACTTCTAGTTATCGGTTCCGGCGGCCGCGAGCACGCCATGGCTTGGCGTTTGGCCAAGACACCCGGCGTACAAACAGTTTATGTCGCCCCGGGTAACGCCGGTACGGGGCGCGAGCATGCGCTGGAAAACATCAACATCACCGACCCGCAAGCACTGGCTGATTTTGTTGAGCAGAACAAGATTCACCTCACCGTTGTCGGCCCGGAAGCGCCGCTGGCAGCGGGCGTGGTCAATGCCTTCCGCGCCCGTGGCCTGAAGATTTTTGGCCCGACCAAGGAGGCCGCGCAACTCGAATCCTCCAAGGATTTCGCCAAGCGCTTCATGGCACGACACAACATCCCGACCGCAAATTTCGAGACATTTTCTGAGTCGACCGCAGCTCATGCCTACATTGACCAGCACGGCGCGCCGATTGTCATCAAGGCTGACGGCCTGGCCGCCGGCAAGGGCGTTGTCGTCGCCATGACGCTGGCCGAGGCCCACGCCGCTGTCGACGACATGCTGTCCGGCAACAAACTCGGCGTGCAGCACAATGAGGCCGGCGCCCGCGTCGTCATCGAGGAATTCCTCGATGGCGAGGAAGCCAGTTTCATCGTCATGGTCGACGGCAAAAACGTGCTGGCTTTGGCCTCCAGTCAGGATCACAAGCGCATCGGCGACGGCGATACCGGCCCCAATACGGGTGGGATGGGCGCCTACTCGCCCGCCCCCTGCGTCACCCCGGAAGTGCACGCCAAGGCCATGCGCGAAATCATTCTGCCGACGGTGCGCGGCATGGCCGCAGATGGTATTCCCTTCACCGGCTTCCTCTATGCCGGGCTGATGATCAGCAAGGATGGCAACGTTAAAACGCTGGAATTCAACTGCCGCATGGGCGACCCTGAAACCCAGCCGATCCTGATGCGTCTTAAATCTGATTTTGTCGATTTGCTCGAACACGGTATCGATGGCACGCTCGACCAGATCGAAGCCGAATGGGACCGCCGGATTGCGCTGGGCGTTGTACTGGCAGCCGCCAACTACCCGGACACCCCACGCAAAGGCGACGTTATCCAGGGCCTGCCGGCGGGCAACAGTTTCGCAGACGATTGCCACGTTTTCCACGCCGGCACCACCCATCTGGACAGCAAGGTGGTGACCAGCGGAGGCCGCGTGCTGTGCGTTACAGCGCTCGGTGAAAACATCAAGCTGGCCCAGAAGCTGGCTTACGAATCTGCCGTGCAGGTTCAGTTTGAAGGCATGCAGTTCCGCAAGGATATTGGACATCGGGCGATCAACCGCTAGCATGGACACCACCCGCCTCAAGGAATTTTTCACCGGTCTGCAAAGCCGCATCGTTGGCGAACTCGAAGCTTTCGATGGCCTGCCATTCCGCACCGATAGCTGGGAACGCCCGGAAGGCGGCGGCGGCATTTCGCGCTTGATCGAAGAAGGTAATTTCTTCGAGCGCGGTGGCGTCAATTTCTCGCACGTTACCGGCAAATCGCTACCTGCCTCGGCCACCGCCGTTCGTCCGCACCTCGCTGGCCGCGCCTGGGAAGCGATGGGCGTTTCGCTGGTGCTCCATCCGCGCAATCCTTATTGCCCAACGGCGCACATGAACGTGCGCTGCTTTGTCGCCAGCCAGCCGGGTGAAGAGGATGTATTCTGGTTTGGTGGCGGCATGGACATGACGCCTTATTACGGTCAACGGGCAGATGTGGCCCATTTCCATCAGACCTGCAAGGAGGCGCTGACGCCCTTTGGCGATGAGGTTTATCCGAAATTCAAACACTGGTGCGACGAGTATTTTTTCCTCAAACACCGTAATGAACCGCGCGGCGTCGGCGGCGTGTTTTTTGACGACCTGAACGAAGGCGGCTTTGAGCGCTGTTTTTCGCTCACCCAATCCGTTGGCAACGCCTTCACCAAGGCTTACCTGCCGGTCCTCGCCAAGCGCCGTGAGACAGTTTACGGCGAGCGTGAACGCGATTTTCAGGCCTATCGTCGCGGTCGTTACGTCGAATTCAACCTGGTCTGGGATAGAGGCACCTTGTTCGGCCTGCAATCCGGTGGGCGTACCGAATCCATCCTGATGTCGCTACCGCCCATCGTCAAATGGCGCTACGACTGGCAACCGGAAGCCGGTACGCCAGAAGCCGAGCTTTATGAGGTTTTTCTCAAGCCGCAGGACTGGGCTTAAGGTTTACTTCAATTTGCCGCGCACAACCCGGACGCGCTCCGGGTGTTTGACCACCAGTTTTCCGCCACCGCCAGTCAAGTTGCCGCAAGTGCAGGCGGCCTTGATGAATGGCACGGAGTTCACCACCACCTGGCACTCAGTACATTCGTAGTAAATATCGCCACCGGTTGGCAAATTGGCAGCATCAGGCGCTGGCTCGATGGGGTAGAAGTTGTAGATTTTGCGCATATCAATATTCAACATCTTCCCCATCCTCTTTTATCGTTTATGGCCTTGGCGGCGAAGGCCAATTATAAGCGTGCAAACCGGCGAGGATGCCAGCATCTGCGCCATCCGTCAGAACAATTTTATGCAAACCCAAATCCTGGGCATTTTCCGCAATCCGCGCATGCGGCACAAAAACCGGGGTGTTTTGCAAAAATGCGCGACCTTCCGGATCCAGCAAATCCAGCAAATAGCGTAGCGCTTCGCTGCTTGACACGGCAAACCCATCCAGCTTGCCGGCACGCCAGGCTGCCAACAAAATCTCTGAGCCAGCGCTTGGCCCGGCACGGCGATAACAGGTGATGCAATCGACCTCGGCCCCGCGTTCGCGTAGCGTATCGGCAAGCAATTCACGCCCCCCGTCACCGCGAAAAATCACCACTTTTTGGCCGTTGACCGTAGCAAGTTGCGGCAAGGCCAGCAGGGCTTCGGAATCGAAACGCTCGGTCGGCGCAATGCAGCCGGTAATGCCATATGCCAGCAAGGCCTTGACGGTTCCCGGCCCGACCGCTGCCGGAATCAGAGCGGCAGGCCAGGCGCCATTTTGAAGAATCGCCGGTAAGGCATAATCCACCGCATTCGGGCTGATGAAAATGGCCAGACGATAGCCGGCTAAATGCGAAACTGCTTGAGCCAATGGAGCGGGGTCGTCGGCGGCTGAAATTTCAAGCAATGGAAAAATCAGCGGCTCGCCGCCAGCCGCTTCAATCGCCGCAACCAAGGGCGCACACTGCGCGCGTGGCCGAGTGACCACGATAGTCTTGCCGGCGAGTGCGCCGCTCAAGCTCATTGGCAGTGCGCGAGCTTATCCAGAATGGCGTCGGCACCTTTGGCGCGCAACAACTGAGCGAGTTGCAAGCCAAGGCCTTCGTCGTCAGCAGGATTACCGCGCAACTCGGCGCTCACCATTTCCTTGCCATCGGCGGTCGCGACAAAACCGCGCAGCCAGAGTTGGCCATTTTCAATGATGGCGTAACCGCCCAGCGGCACCTGGCAGCTACCGCCCAGCGCGCGCGAAAAAGCGCGTTCGGCTTTGACGCAATGTGCGGTTTCAGGGTCGTTCAGCGGCACAACCACATCCAGCATATCGGCCGCGCCGGCCAGCAACTCAATGCCCAGCGCGCCCTGACCCGGAGCCGGCAGGGATTGTTCGGCGCTCAACACGGATTTGATGCGATTTTCCAACCCGAGGCGAATCAGCCCGGCGGCGGCGAGAATAATCGCGTCGTATTCGCCGGCATCCAGCTTTTTAAGGCGCGTATCGAGATTGCCACGCAAACTCTTGATCACCAGTTGCGGGTACTTGGCGCGCAAAATGGATTCGCGACGCAGGCTTGAAGTACCGACAATGGCACCCGCCGGCAACTCATCCAGCGCGGCATAGTTATTTGAAACAAAGGCATCGCGCGGGTTTTCGCGCGCCGAAATGGCGGCCAGAATAAAACCCTCCGGCATCACCATCGGCACATCCTTCATCGAATGCACGGCGAGGTGGGCTTTGCCCTCTTCCATCGCCACTTCCAGCTCCTTGATAAACAGCCCCTTGCCACCGATTTCGGCCAGCGGGCGGTCAAGAATCTGGTCGCCCTTGGTCGTCATCCCGAGAATGACAACCTCGCTGCCGGGGTTTAGACTTGCCAGCCGCTCTCTAACATGAACGGCCTGCCACATGGCCAATCGGGATTCGCGGGAGGCAATGACAATTTTTGTAGGAGTAGGCATGAGTTGCAGCGGGACGTTTAGGGCCGGGAATTTTAGCACGCCTGTTTTGTGTCTCCGACGCGCTGAAGCCCTGCCGGAGCAATCTCAGGTGCCATAAATTGCTGCCTTCGACCAACCCCGAGCGAGCGGAAAATCATGATTGCCGTACGCTCTCAATAGCCACCGAGTCCCACCCGCAGAGCATGAAAAAACAATGACCCAGCCCCCAAAGCCCCTGGAGCAACGCCCGGAACATCCGGATTTCTGGTGCAAGCGCTTTGCTGAGGGCGTAACGCCCTGGGATGCCGGCGGCGCGCCGGGCATGCTGGTCAAATTTGCTGCCAGCCAGTCCGCCCCCTTGCACACCCTGATTCCTGGCTGCGGCAGTGCCCATGACGCGGCCCACCTGGCGCAACTCGGCTGGCCCGTTACAGCACTCGACTTTTCGCCGGCGGCGGTTGCCAGCGCCAGCAAAATTCTCGATAGCATAGCGGTCAACCTGGTTTGTGATGACTTTTTTACCTTTTTAGCCAGTCGACCGTACGACTTGATCTACGAACGCGCCTTTCTTTGCGCCCTGCCACGCAAAATGTGGGCTGATTGGGGTCGGCGCGTGGCTGAGCTGTTGCCGTCAGGCGGCTTGCTGGCTGGATACTTTTTCGTCTGCGACCAACTTAAAGGCCCGCCCTTTGGCATTTTGCCGGATCAACTCGACGAACTGCTGGCGGCCAATTTCGTCAAGCTTGAAGATGTCTCAGTGCTCGACTCCATCCCGGTATTTTCCGGTCGGGAGCGCTGGCAGATTTGGCAGCGCCGCTAAACCAATTTCTCCCCCAAAGAATTAACGCTATGCGACTTCTCGAATACGACGCCCTCAACACGCAGCGCGTCAGCAAAAATTACCGCAAGGTCGCTGACGCCATCGCCCGTGGCGATTTTCAGGCGGCGCAGGTTAAAAAACTGGTCAACCTGACGCACGGCAAGTTTTATCGCGCCCGCCTTGATGACACTAACCGGCTGTTATTCACGCTGGTGCGGCATCAGGATGAAGTGTGCGCCCTGATGCTGGAAATTATTGAAAACCATGCTTACGATAAATCCCGTTTTTTACGCGGGGCGGTGATCGACGAGAAAATGATCGTCGACGTCACGCTGGCCGAAGCGACGCAGGCCGCCGAGCCGATGCGCTACCTGCACCCCGAGCACGCGACGGTGCACCTGCTCGATAAAGCGATTTCTTTCGATGATGCGCAGCAGGCGATTTACCGCACGCCGCCGCCGTTGATCGTCATCGGCAGCGCCGGCAGCGGCAAAACCGCGCTGACATTGGAGAAACTCAAGCACGCCGAAGGCGAGGTGCTCTACGTCACGCACTCCGCCTTTCTCGCCCAAAGTGCACGCGATTTGTATTACGCACACGGCTTTGAGCATGCGGGCCAGGAGGCGGTTTTTCTCTCCTACCGCGAATTTGTCGAATCGATCCATGTGCCGCCTGGCCGCGAAGCGCAATGGCGTGAATTTGCCGGCTGGTTTGAGCGCATGCGGCAAAGCTTCAAGGGCATCGACGCGCATCAAGCGTTTGAAGAAATTCGCGGCGTCATTACCGCCGCCGCCAGCGGCGTCCTGAGCCGCGAGGACTACGCCAAGCTGGGCGTGCGCCAGAGCATTTTTGCTGAAAATCAGCGCGATACGGTTTATAACCTGTTCGAGAAATATTGCACTTGGCTGCAGGAATTCGGGCGTTACGACCTCAATTTAGTCGCTCAATCACATCTGGCATTGGCCGCGCCGCGCTACGATTTTGTCGTGATTGATGAGGTGCAGGACATCACCCCGGTGCAATTGGCGCTGGTGCTGAAAACCTTGAAGAAGCCCGGCCATTTCTTGCTTTGCGGTGACTCCAACCAAATCGTTCATCCCAATTTCTTTTCCTGGGCACAGGTCAAGACGCTGTTCTGGCAAGACCCAAAACTGGCTGAACGACAGGAGTTGCGGGTGCTGTCGGCCAATTTCCGTAACGGCCAGGAAGCGACCCGGGTCGCCAATCGCCTGCTTAAAATCAAGCACCAGCGCTTTGGCTCAATCGATCGCGAAAGTAATTTTCTGGTTGATGCCGTTGGCGGCGAGGTCGGGCAAGTCAGCCTGGTCGCCGACAAGGAAGCCACGCGCAAATCCCTCGACCAGCAAATTCGCCAATCAACGCAATTTGCCGTGCTGGTCATGCGCGACGAAGACAAGAGCGAGGCGCGCAAACACTTCAGCACGCCGCTGCTGTTCTCGATTCACGAAGCTAAGGGGCTGGAGTACGAAAATATCGTGCTCTTCCGTTTTGTGTCCGATCATCGCGGCGAATTTAATGACATTGCCGATGGCGTTGATGCCAGTCAGTTGAACAGCGACAGTCTCGACTACCGCCGGGCGCGCGACAAGCAGGATAAATCGCTGGAGATTTACAAGTTTTACGTCAACGCGCTGTACGTTGCGCTAACCCGCGCGATTAAAAATATTTACCTGATCGAAAGCGATACCAAACACCCCATTTTTGAGCTGTTAACGCTGTCGACCGCAGAAGCGATCAAAGTGGAAGCCAAACAATCCTCGCTCGAAGATTGGCAAAAAGAAGCGCGCAAGCTGGAGTTGCAGGGCAAGCAGGAGCAGGCGGACGCGATTCGCCAGAACATCCTCAAAGAAACGCCGGTGCCCTGGCCGATTTTTGACGAGCCAAAAATCCGTGAGTTGCTGGTCAAGGTCTTCCGCGAGAATGTGCCGGGCAGTAAACAACGCCAGCAATTGCTTGAAATTGCCGCCTGCCACGACGAGCCCATTCTGGCGATGGCACTCGATCAAGCCGCCAATTTCGGTGCGGCGCGCAATTTTGAAAAACAGCGCGTCTCGCTCGGCCACAAGAGTTTTCAGAATTATCACAACCGGCACTTCAACGACATTTTGCGGCTCTGCGAAAAGCATGGCATTGAACACCGCCTGCCGATGAACATGACGCCGCTGATGGCCGCTGCGGCTGCCGGCAATGTGCCGCTGGTCGAAGCCCTGATCGAACGCGGCGCCAACCGCGACAACATTGACCATTTTGGCCTCAATGCTTTCCACTGGGCCTTGCGCTCGGCCTTTAATTCAGCCGATTTCGCCACCCGGCAGTTGCCGCCGCTCTACGAATTGCTGGCACCGCCGAGTATCGACTTCAATCATGGCGAACGCCTGATCCGCATCGACCGCCATCTCTCGGAATACTTCCTGGTGCAAACCTGCTGGGCGCGCTTCAAGCTGGTGTTTTGCTACCTGCAAAACAGGCCCGGCCTGTTTGATGCCGCAGGGATTGAAGCGCTTTGGTCCCGGCTGCCCACCAGCATCGTCAGCAGCGCCCGACGTAAGCGCAGTGCGATCAGCGGCGTGCTTTCGCGCAATGAAGTGGATCGTGATTACGCCTATAACCGTGCGCTTTTCTCGCGTCTTGCGCACGGCGGCTATCAGTTCAATCCCAAACTCGCCATCCGCCAAACCAGCCATGGAGAGTCCAGCTGGCAGCCCATCCTCAGCACCCTCAATTTGCCGCTGGTCAATGAATTCTCCAGCAATATCGCCTGGTACGAGATCGACCAACTGCTGGAATTGGCCGAACAAGCGCCGCGCAGCACGCCGATCATTTACGAACGTGCCATGGCTGAACAAGAGGCCAGACGCCGCGCCATCGAAGCGGAAGAGCTTGCCGAGCAGGAAAGACTGGCCGAACTGCGCCGCCAGTACGCAGCCAAACAACCACCGCGCTGGGGCACGCCCGGCGCCAAGGCCGCAGAAATCGAACGCCTGCGGCAAGAACTGGAACACAAGAAAGCGCAGGAGAAAAACCGCAAGTCCTGAACCGCCCCAGCGCCGCTTTGTCCTACCATCCGCCCCCCCACTCTAGCCACAGAAAAACTGATGAAAACCGATACCCCGCAGACGATTTACCTCAAGGATTACACCCCGCCCGCTTACTGGATTGATACGGTCGACCTCGATTTTGTGATCGAAAAAGATGGCACCACCGTGACCTCAACACTCGCCATGCGCCGCAACCCGGATGTTGCCGCACAGCCACTGGTGTTGGATGGCGAGGATTTGGAAACGCTGTTGCTAACGGTCAACGGCGAAAACACCCCGTTTTTTGCCACAGAATCGACGTTGACCGTAGCAGACTTGCCTGCGCAATTTACGCTGCAAACCAAGGTGCGCATCCAGCCGGACAACAACACCCGCCTCTCCGGCATGTACCGTTCCAAGGACGGCTATTTCACCCAATGCGAAGCGCAAGGCTTCCGCCGGATTACCTGGTTTCTTGACCGCCCGGATGTGATGGCGACCTACACCGCCACCCTGCACGCCGATAAAGCGAGCATGCCCATCCTGCTCGCCAACGGCAACCCGGTCGCTACCGGTGACGAACCCAATGGCCGCCACTGGGCGCGCTGGGCTGATCCTTTTCGCAAGCCGTGCTACCTGTTCGCGCTGGTCGCCGGCAAGCTCGACGGCCTGTTCGACAGCTTCAAAACCGCCTCTGGCCGCGAGGTTCAACTCGCCATTTACGTTGAACCCGGCAAGCTCGACCAATGCCCGCACGCCATGGCCGCACTGCAAAAATCCATGAAATGGGATGAGGAACGTTTCGGCCTCGAATGCGATCTCGACCATTACATGATCGTCGCCGTCGGCGACTTCAACATGGGCGCGATGGAGAACAAAGGCCTCAACATCTTCAACACCAAGTACGTGCTGGCGCGCGCCGATGTCGCGACGGATATTGACTTCGAGAATATCGACCGGGTTGTTGCCCACGAATATTTCCACAACTGGACCGGCAACCGCGTCACCTGCCGCGACTGGTTCCAGCTCTCTTTGAAAGAAGGTTTGACCGTTTTCCGCGATCAGGAATTCGGTGCCGATCTGCACAACCGCAGCATCGCCCGCATTCGCGAAGTGCGCGGCCTGCGCGCCGGTCAGTTCCCGGAAGATGCCGGCCCGATGGCCCACCCGATCCGCCCGGCGAGCTTCGTCGAAATCAACAATTTCTACACCGCCACGGTCTATGAAAAGGGCGCCGAAGTCATCCGAATGATCCAGACGCTGATCGGCCGCGACAAATTCCGGCTGGGCATGGATGAATACTTCCGCCGCCACGACGGCCAGGCCGTCACCTGCGAAGATTTCGTCGCCGCCATGGCCGCCGCCTCAGGTTTTGACTTCACGCAATTCATGCGCTGGTACAACCAGCCCGGCACGCCAATGGTTACGGTCGACGGCGTTTTTGACGAAAAAACTGGCCGCTACACACTGACCTGCACGCAAACCAACCCACGCGCCAGCGACGACAGCCCCTATTTGATCCCGCTCCGTGTCGCCCTTTTTGACGCTGCCGGCGCGTTGATCCACGGCAGCGAGCAAACCGTCGAACTGACGGCTGCGACGCAGCAATTCCACATCGATCATCTCAGCGCCGAACCCGTGCCGTCGCTGCTGCGCGACTTCTCGGCCCCGGTCATCCTCGAATTTGCCTACACGCCGGAACAACTCACCCACCTGCTGGCCTTTGAAAGCGACCCGTTCAACGCCTGGGAAGCCGGCCAGCGCCTCGCCACGCAACTGATACTGCAAGCTACCGCCGCCATCGCTGAAGGTAAAGACCCGGTCTGGCCAGTTAGTTTTGTCGATGCCGCCCGCCGCCTGCTGCAAACCCAGGCCGAACGCGGCGCTGCCTTCGTCGCCGAAGCACTCACCCTGCCCGGCGAAGCAACCCTCGCCGAAGCGCTGGACGTGGTCAATCCCGACACCCTGCACGCCGCGCGCAACGCCCTGCGCCGCCATCTCGCCGAACAACTGGAAGGCGAATTCTCCGCCGTTTACGCGGCACTTGCCCCCAAAACCGCCTACGCACCGAATAGCGAACAAGCCGGCGCGCGTGCCCTGCGTAACGTTTGTCTGAGCTACCTGCTTGAGTTGAATGATGATTTCGTCCGCCAGCTCGCCATGCAGCAATTCCGTAGCGCCGACAACATGACCGACCAGTTCGCCGCCCTCGCCGCGCTAGCCCAAACCGATTGCACCGAACGTGAAACAGCCCTCGCCGAATTCTACGAACGCTGGCAGCACGAAGCGCTGGTCGTCGACAAATGGCTCGCCGTCCAGTCCGGCAGCCGCCTGCCGAACACGCTGGAGACGGTCAAGAAACTGACCACCCACCCGGCCTTCGACCTGACCAATCCGAACAAGGTCTACTCGCTGATCCGCAATTTCGGTGCCAACCTCGCCCGCTTCCACACCGCCGACGGCTACGCCTTCCTTGCCGAGCAAACCTGCCTGCTCGACGCCAAAAACCCACAAGTCGCCTCACGCCTGGCACGCTGTTTCGATCGCTGGAAGAAGTTTGACGACGAGCGTCAGACGCACGCCCGCGCTGCCCTCGAAAGCATCCGCAACCATGCTGGGTTATCACGCGATGTGCTGGAGGTTGTCACGCGTTCGCTAGGTTGAAACAGCCAACATCGAAAGCGTTACGGTCAACAACCAGAAACGGCTATTTTTTGCCATTCTGGTGGTTTCTAGCTTTGAAAAACTGCCAATGACCTCGAAGTGCCCATTGCTGACCTTCGTGCTTTCACCGAGTGAGCGGCCGTTCCAATCGACGGTTCAATGACAAATCGCTGGTGCCTAAGCCTGTACATCAGCTCGCATACTGGGCAACGCCATTCCCGAATGACCAGTTCTCCTTTTTTACTTCGACAAGATTGATAAACACATCCTCCAGCCGAACGCCGGCTTCTCGATTAAGTCCTTCAGAAATTGTCTTGTAGAGAAGTTTTTTCTGATCCGTCGAACGTCCCTCATTGAGCGTGATTTGGATGAACACCAATCCATCGGTTCGCTTTATCCCGAGATAGGTAGGGTCATAGACGAAATGTTCGTCGTCATGCTCTGCCAGAACCTGAAAGTTATCGTGGTCGGGGACGTTAATTGCAGCCTTCATTGAGTCGTAGACCACCTTGCCCAGCTTTTTGGCGTAGGCAGCGTCGGGGTTCCGTTTGATATCGATACGAACGAGGGGCATTTATCTCTCCTTTTTTACATTTCGTTGAGGGGTCAAAGCGCAAGAAGCCGAGGCGCCGGCTTGCCGGTTTGCATCGCGGCGAAGAGATCGGATCGCGCCGTGTCGTATCGCTCCCAAAAACCGGTATCCGCCATGGACGGCAAAGTGACCGACTCGCCTTGGTCGAAACCAGCCAGCGCGGCATCGACCAGATGCTCGACAGACATTACCGTTTCTGGCGCCAATGCGGCCAGCGGCACACCTGATATATCCCAAAGATCGGTCGCTGTGGCGGCAGGCAGCACCACTTGAATCCTAATGTCAGTATTCGCGAGTTCCTGTTGCAGACCGCGGCTGAAGTTGAGAACGAAACCCTTCGTGCCGCTGTAAACGGAACTCACCGGCAGCGTATGAAGCGCCAAGGCCGAGGCAATATTGATGATGACACCCTCGTTGCGTTCCTTGAACGCGGGCAGTACGGCATGCGTCAGGCGGGTCAGGGCAGTGATGTTCAACGCGATCTGCGACAGCGAGTCTTTCATCGACGTCTCGGCAACAAGGCTTAGCCTGGCGATGCCGGCGTTGTTGATCAATATATCGATGGCAGGATTAGCAGCGAGAACTGCTTCAAGAGCGACAAGATCGGCTTCTTTTTCAAGGTCGGCGACGAGCGTTTCGGCCTTGATGCCGTAAGCCCGCTCAAGCTTTGCAGCGAGATTCTGCAGACGGTCGCCGCGCCTCGCGACGAGCAGGAGGTCGTGGCCGCGCCGTGCAAGGCGATCTGCATAGACTGATCCGATACCTGAAGAGGCACCGGTTACCACAGCAATTTTTCTGGATGGGGTCATGGTTTCGTGTCCTAAAAGTTAAATGTTTGCCTATGCCGGACTCGCTGCCCGGCAAGGCTCTATTCATCGCATCTTGACGATGACTTTTCCTTTGGCATGCCCTTGAGCAAGATAGGTAAGCGCATCCTTTGCCTGCTCGAACGGAAACACCTTGTCGATCACCGGCCGGATGCGTTCCGTCTCGAGGAGTTTGCCGATTTCGCCGAGTTGGGCGCCGTCGGGGCGCGCAAAGAGAAATGAGTAGGAGACGCCCCGCTTTTTAGCCAGCCACATGATCTTGCGGCTCATCAGCCCGAACACGAACGTCAGGATGAAGTTGAGCCGTCGGGCGCGAGCGAATGCGGCGTCCAGCGGCCCAACCAGGGAAACGATCCTGCCACCTGGCTTGAGGATGCCGAGGGACTTCTCGATTACGTCGCCCTTGATGGTGCCGAGCACCGCGTCGTAGCCACGCAGCACGTTCTCGGATTCCTGCTTCTTGTAATCGATCACCTCATCGGCGCCGAGGCTGCGCACCAGTTCAACATTGCCCGTACTGGTCGTCGTTCCCACCTTGGCACCAAGGTGTTTTGCGAGCTGGATCGCAAACGTGCCAATACCGCCGGAGCCGGCCGGTATGAACACCTTCTGGCCGGCCCGAAGGTTCGTCCGCTCGATTAGCGCTTGCCAGGAAGTGAGCCCGACCATCGGGATCGATGCCGCCTGCACAAAATCCAGGTTGGCTGGTTTCAGCGCGGCAACACGCTCCGGTACTACCGCGAACTCGGCAATAGCCCCCGTACCCAAGTCGAAGATATTGGCGAAGACCGCATCGCCTGGTTTGAAATGGGTCACGCCACTACCGACCTCCGTCACCACCCCGGCCAGATCGCTGCCCAGCGTCGCCGGAAGCTGGAAATGCAGGACCGGTTTGAAAATTCCGCTCAGGATCATGTTGTCCACTGGGTTAACACTTGCTGCGTGGACCTGTACGAGCAGTTCATCAGCCTTCAGCGTGGGCCTAGGGATGTCGGCGAGTTCGATCTCCGGGGACTTGCCATAGCGTTTGAAGATGAGTGCCTTCATTGTTTGCGTTTTCATTTATTGCCTTTCACTTTTTTATCTGATCAGGTCAGTCAGCAAGGAAATCGATAACCGCCGGCACAAAGGCACGGTGGTGCTGAAAGACGCCACCGTGGCCAGAGTCCGGATAGATCGTCAGCTTGGCATTCGGCAAACGGCGAGCAATGTCGGCCGAAAGACTGCTGGCCACCATGAGGTCGTGGTCACCATTGGCGACAAAGACGGGTTGCTTGATGACCGAAAGGTCGTCGGGTGCGCTCAGCCCCGCCGTTCTGATCGCCTGCAATTGAGCCCGCCTAGCTTGCAGCGAAATCGGCTTATCACGGTCGTCGGTGCGCTCCTTCAGCCGGCAGAAATAGTCTTTCGCGGCGCGCTTGCCTTCCGGGGTGCGGGGGAAGAACAGGAAATTCCTCGGGTCGCTCAGCGTGAGCGCTGCTTTGAGGTAAGCGATGACAGCAATTCTGTTGATCTCGTCGATACCACCGCCGCCCCGTGGTCCCGTTCCGGCAAGGACTATCCGACGCACGAGGTCAGGGGCCTGCAATGCAATCATTTGCGCGACGCCACCGCCCAAGGAGAATCCGAGAAGGTCAACCTGCTTGAATCCTAGGGCCCGAATGAAGGCGATGGCATCCTGAGCCATTTCCTCGATCGTAGAAGGAACCGATCCGCCCGATGCACCGACCCCTCGATTGTCAAAGGCGATAACCCGACGCTGTGCGGCAATACCGTCGATCACTCGCGGGTCCCAATCATCGAGCACGGCCATCAGGTGGTGCAGGAATATGACTGGTACACCGGAATCGGGACCAAGTTCCCGATAGACAAAAGGCACGCCGCCAACTTCAATCGTGCGGGTCGGTGCATTTTTCCATTTCACATTGTTCATTTACGAATTCTCCGTGCGGGGTGGATTGCTGGTCGCCGAGGTGTTACTATCAATTAGAAACGAACAATACTATCAATTTGAAAGTAAGTCACTATCAAATCAATATGAACAGCGAAAATATTTGCAATGACCCGTGCCCGATTGCGCGCAGCCTGAGTTTCGCGGGTGATGCGTGGAGCCTGTTGATTCTGCGGGACGCCCATGCAGGCCTCACCCGCTTCGACCAGTTTCGAAAAAGCTTGGGCATCGCGCCGACGATCCTGACGCGTCGGCTGGCGACCCTGACCGAGGAGGGGCTGCTGGAGAAACGTCGCTACTTGGAACACCCGCCACGCGAGGAGTATGTGCTGACCGCTGCTGGGCGGGATTTTCTGCCAGTACTCTTCATGATTGGCGCGTGGGGACGCCAATACCGGGGAAGCGGCAAGTTGGTTCAGTTTTTTGATGCCGAAACAGGCACCGAAATTAAAGCGGTGGCCGTGGATGAGGTCACAGGTGCAAAGATCGGCACGCGTCCCATGCGCATGGTCACGCCAGATGAAAGCTGACAGGCGATCGGGAGAACTGTCGGGGGCAGACAAACGTCGTAGGTGCTGGAGACTGGAGCACTTCAGTGCTCCAAATTTTCCTGTCAGAAAACTGCCACTGCTGACGTTGCTACCGAGACCATCCATTGGCAACAAAGGTCAAGAGACACGTTCCGCCTATCTGGCAGCTTTCAGAGTGGTGCAGACGGTTGAATGACAACGGTTCGAAGAGCCTCGCTGTCCGGTTGTGGCCGACTCCAGCTCCTCGTTTTTCGCCCTTTCAACCAACGCTGCAAGATTTGTTGCCGTTCGCCCTCTTTGTAACCCGTTGATCAGCTTCGCCCTGTCGCAGACAACAATGAAGGACACACTATTGCCGCCCAGTTTCGGATGCGCGGCTACCGAATTTTTCTCGATGCCCTCTTCGATATAGAGAATCCCGCTGGCGTGAAAGAATTCGCGCGCCATTTTGCACGACCAGCGCAGTTGCTGGGCGGTGACATTAGCGCAGAAAGCCAGGTCGGCGTCGGTATTTCTCACCCATTTCGCGTGCGAGTCTGACGCGAAATGGGTTTAAGGCTAATGCCAAAAGCCAGATGCTTACTTGCCCACACCCCACAACTGCTGAACCCGCGCGTCGCGCCCGCAGTTGCTGCGGTAGTAGGCATAGCGCACCGGGTTTTTCTTGTAGTAATCCTGGTGGTATTCCTCAGCCGGCCAGAATTCTGAGGCGGCTTTCAGCTCGGTATAAATCACCGGGAAGCGGGCACTTTTGAGCAAGGCGTCGCGGCTTTCTTCAGCGGCTTTGCGCTCGGCATCGTTTTGCCAGTAGATGCCGCTGCGATATTGAGTGCCCGCATCGCAAAACTGACGATCCTTGACGGTCGGGTCGATGTGCCGCCAGAAATACTCGACCAATTGCGGGTAGCTGACTTTCCTGGGGTCGTAGACGACGCGCACCGCCTCAGTGTGGCCAGTCTTGCCGCTACTCGTCGATTCGTAGGTCGGATTTTTGGTCTGGCCGGCGGTATAGCCGGATTCGACTTCGATGACCCCAGCCAGTTTTTCAAAGTCGGCCTCAATGCACCAAAAGCAACCACCGGCAAAAATGGCACTGGCTTTGCCAGCCGGCATGTCGGCGGCCTGGATTTGGAAGCTGGCGGCGAGCGCCACAATGCTGGCGGTCAACCGAAAAAATCGTTTCATTTTTATGTCCTCAATGCCGGAAGTGAGTCGCCCTTGGCGACGAAATTGAGTGCGATGCCGTTGTTGCAATAGCGTTTGCCGGTGGGCCTGGGGCCGTCATCAAATACATGGCCCTGGTGTCCGCCACAATGTGAGCAGTGGTATTCAGTGCGCGGGTAGATCAGTTTGAAGTCCGTCGAAGTGCCCAGGGCGTTGGCCAGCGGCTGCCAGAAACTCGGCCAGCCGGTGCCGCTTTCGTATTTATGCTCGCTGGCAAACAAGGGCTGATTGCAGGCCGCGCAAATAAACGTGCCGGCGCGCTTTTCAGCATTCAACTTGCTACTGCCGGCCGGCTCAGTCGCCTCCTCAAAGAGCACGGCATAGGCTGCGGGTGAGAGCAGTTGTTTCCATTCAGCCTTGGGCTTGTTGAGCGGAAAACTACTGGCCGCCATGCTCTTTGAAGGCACTGCGCTGGCCGCGAGCAAGCCGGACAGGCGGGTCAACCAGGTGCGACGATTCATGATTTTTCCTCAATGACGGGTTGTAGACAGGGAGTACTTTTGCCCCCCATCGGTTCCCTGACTAAAGTGCAGAACATGGCTCACTCTCCCGCATTTGCCAGGGAACGGTGGGAGCGAATTGATCGGGGCGATACAAATTGACCAGCTTTTGGTCGTCGACCGCAGCAAGTGGCAAATCAAAGGCGATACGGCCATTTTTCAGGCCAATGACGCGCTCGGCCAACAGAGGCAACAACGCAGCGTTATGAACCACCGAAATCAGCGTGGCGGACTGCGCGGCCTGCGCCAGCAAATGACAAACTTCGCTTGCCGCTGCCGGGTCAAGGGCGGCGGTCGGCTCGTCGGCGAGGATTAGCTTGGGGCGCTGCAAGAGCAGGCGGGCGATGGCCACTTTTTGCCGCTCGCCGCCGGATAACTTATCGGCTCGCGTCCGGGCACGCGGCAGCAGGCCGACGGCGTGCAGTGCGGCTTCGGCACTTGCCCGCTCCTGCGCCGGAAAATAGCGCACCCAGCTACGCCAGCCGGCAACCCGACCCAAGCTGCCAATCAGCGTGTTTTCCAGCGCGCTGAGGCGGCCTACCAGGTGCAGGCCTTGATGAATCTGCCCGACTTCGTGACGCAAGGCGCGCAGTTGTTCGGGCGTCGGGCGCGCACTTAAATCCCGGCCAAGCACCTCGACCCGGCCATGGGTTAGCGATGCAAAGCCGGTCAGCAAGCGCAGCAGGGTCGATTTCCCCGCCCCGTTATGGCCGACAATGGCGACCCGCTCGCCGGGGCGAATATCCAGCGTACCGATATCAAGCAACGCCCGCCCATCGGCAATGCAACACACCTGGCGCAAGGCTATTGTGCCGCCTTGCCCACCGGAGTCAGGGCTGAAATCTTCGCGGGTTGTCATGCTCACGCCAGCGCCTGACGGATGCGCCGACTCAGCGCATCGAAAGTGGACACCATCAGCACGACGACGATCAATACCGTTGATAAGCGCCCCCACTGAAACAATGCCGTTGCTTCGGTGATCAACAGGCCGAGCCCGCCAGCCCCGATCAGGCCGAGGATGGTCGAATCGCGGATATTGAATTCCCAAACGTAAAGATGACTGGCAACGAACTGCGGCAGCACCGAAGGCCAGACCGCGTTGAAAAAAACTTGATCAGGCGTCGCGCCCACACTGCGCACGGCGTCGATGGCGGCCATGTCGAGCGATTCGATGGCTTCGGCAAACAGCTTGCCGTAGGTGCCCAGCGAATGCAGGCCGATGGCCAGAATGCCGGCGGTAGGCCCGAGGCCGACGATGCCGACCAGCACCAGGCCGAACACCAGCGTGTGGATGGAACGGGTGATATCGAGCACGGCCTTGGCCAGCCAGGCCAGCGGTTTTGGTGCGCTCAGGTTGCGCGCCGTCAGCACCGCCAGGGGCAAAGCCAGCAGTGCGCCGAGCAAGGAGCCGAGAGTGGCAATGCGCACCGTCGTCCAGGTGGCACGCCCCAGGGCGGCGAGATAATCTGCTTCGACTTCCTGACGATTCTCGACACGCAACACGCGCCCATCGTCGCTTTTGTATTCCAGATGAGGATCGCCGAACCAGAGGTCGAGAAAACTCGGGCGGGCGAATTCACCCGCCGTCTTGGCCAGATTGGCCAATGGATTGCGACCCAGCGACAACTCATCTTCACTAGCCAGCGAGATCAGGCAGGCGGCGACCAGCAAAGCGTAAATCAACGTCAGGCTGAGAAAGCCGAGGCGACCCTTTAGATAGCCGACCCAGCGCTCGGCAAAATGGCGGCGCGCCGCAAAATTGCTCATTATTTGGCTTGCAGCTTCCCGGTTGCCAGGCCGGCATCGCGAATCGGCTTGTAGAAGGCGTTATCGCGGCTGACGAAGCCGGTGTAGTGCGCCGGTAGCAGCTTGGGATTGGCTTTGAGTGCCTCACCAACGTCGCTGAGCGCTTCCTGCAATTGGCCAATCAGCGCCTTGTTGCCGGCCAGTGCGCTGCTCACCGCAAAGGCGTCGTTAGGCAACGGGGCGGAGGTCCAGATGATTTTTGAGTCCTCGGCTTTGATCAAGCCCTGTTCGATCATCGCGTTGCGGTTGCGGTTGTAATCGGCGCCAGCATCGAGCACGCCCTGCGTCACCTGGGTTTCGATGGCCTGATGCGAGGTGTGAACCACCTTGCTGAAATACTTTTCCGGCGTGATGCCTTGCGTCATCAGGTAATGCAGCGGAATCAGGTAGCCCGAGGTCGAGCCCTTGTCGCCAAAGGCGAAGGTCTTGCCCTTGAGGTCGGCGAGGGTGTTAATGCCCGATTTCGGGTGCGTGATGGTGATGGCGAAATACTCCGGCTTGCCGTCATAAAGAATGGTCGAAACGACCTGCGCACCAGCCTGATGATTGGCCAGCACGTAGCCCCAGGGGCCAAGCAGCGCAATGTCGGTTTCGCCATTGGCCAGCGATTTGGCGAGCCCCTCCCAGCTATCGACGGTGCGCAATTCGACCGGCCGATTCAGCTTTTTGGCCAGATAATCAGCCAAGGGGCGGTAGGTGGCATCATTTTTTTCCCGATCCGGCTGAAACAGCCCAACGCCAAACTTGAGCGCCGGCTCGGCGGCCTTGGCGGGAAGGCTGACGGTCAACAGCGAAAATGCGGCAAAAATTGAGAGCAGACGATTGATGGTTTTCATTGAAACTCCGGGCTGAAAAGACATTGATTAAAACCAAAGACGCAAAAGCGGCATAGCGCTTGACGCGAATGGTTAATCCTTAGTCGTTAGCCGGGACGAATTCTTACACCGAGCGCTTATGACGCACGGCGCAACCAGCAACTCGCACCCCAGCGGCTACTTCGGATCGTAGTCAAGCTCGACCCGACGCATCAATTGCCGGCACTCGTCGGAGCGGCAATCGCTACTGTTCTTTTCACCGCCCGCGCTGTAACGGCGCAATTGCTTAACCGGCACCCCTTGTTCACGCAGCCATTGGTACACCGCGTTGACGCGCATGTCGGCAATCGCGATGTTGTAGGCGCTGCTCCCACGATCGTCGGTGTAGCCAACCAGCAACACGCGCTGTTTGGGGTTGGCTTTGAGCCGTTCGGCATGTTGATGCAGCAGCATTTTTGCCTTGGTATCCAGCTCGGATTTCCCGGTCGCAAAAAACACACTCTTTTCCAGGTCGACCGCAGCAATCGCCTGATCATCGCGTTTGTCCGCTTCCGCTGCCACGCTCTGAGCTTGCGGTGCCGCCATCGGCTTGGGTGCGCTGTCCGGGCGCGCGGGTGGTGGCTGAGTCGTTGCACAGCCGGCAATAATTAGCCCCGTCAGGAGCATCATCAAACTTGATCGCATCAATCCAACCCTATTCTTGAGGAGTTTCAGGAATTCTTGACCAGCGCTTTGGCCGGCGCCCATTGCCGCCGGCTGACTGGCAGCTTTTCAGGTACGCCGCGCAACAGCGCCCAACCATAGGCATCGGCATCGTCGCCAGCAGCTTTCTCAAAACCGGCCAGCGCCGGCTTGGCCGCCAGCACCGCGCGATGCAAACGAACAAAGCGTTCGGCAAACTCGGTTTCGAGATGGGTCAGCGCTTCGTCGAGCAGGTATTCTCGCTCAACAGTCCGCGCGGTGACGTATTTTAAATCAGCCTTCAAATAAAGCACTTCATTGACCGGGACCAGCAGCAGTCGGCCACGCTCATGGCAGGAAAGGTGGGTTCGCCCACCGCCGCGCACTTCCTGTCCAATCCCGGCGAGCAAGCCAGGCGCTGGTTGCGCTAACGGCAGCTTTTGCAGCGCCGCAAGCAAACGCTGGGCACGCACTGGTTTGAGCAGGTAATCAACGGCGTTCAGATCAAAGGCCTGCACCGCGTAATTGTCGTAAGCCGTCGTAAAAATGATCGCCGGCGGCGCTGACAAACACCCGAGATGACTGGCCAGTTCGATGCCATCCATGCCCGGCATGCGGATATCGGCAAGCACCAGATCAACCGCCTGCTGCTGCAAAATCTCAAGCCCCTGAAAGCCATTGGCAGCCTCAGCGACGACCTCGCTGGCCATTTGTAGCGCGATGTCCGCCAGCAACTCACGCAAGCGCGACCGCGCCAGCGGTTCGTCGTCGACAATCAGAATTTTCAAGGGCGAAGGGTTTGCCATGGCAGGATTATGCGAACCTCGTAAGTTTCATCACCGGCAACGATATCGAGCCGGGCTTCCAGATCGTAATAGAGCGCCAGACGCTCGCGAATATTGGCCAATGCCATTTGGTTGCCAACCGCGCGCGGGGTTTGACCGCAGGTCGGGTTGGCGATGAGCAAATGCAATTGGTCACCTTGGCGCACCACACGCACCAACACCTCTCCCCCAGCCGCAGCCGGTTCGACGCCATGATAAACGGCATTTTCCAGCAAGGGCTGGAGCATCAACGGCGGAATGGGCGTTTGCGAAAAATCTCCGGCAATTTGCCAGTTGACCGTGAGCCTCTCGCCCAGACGCAGTTTTTCCAGCGCCATGTATTGCTGCCCGAGGGCAATTTCGTCAGCCAGACTCACCAGTTCAGCGGGATCGCGCATCGCAGCGCGGAACAGATCGGAGAGCGATTCAAGCGCCGCCTCGGCCTGCTGCGGGCGGGCACGAATCAGCGATAGCACGGCATTCAATGAATTGAACAAAAAATGCGGGCGAATCCGCGCATTCAAGGCGGCCAGCCGCGCCTCCGCCTGCGCCGGCGAAAAAGCCCGGGCGCGTAGTTCAAAATAAAGCAGTACCAGCGCACTCATGGCGCCAGACAGCAGCATCACACGAACCACGCTGCCCTCGGCAAAACCCAATGATTGCCAGTAAATTTGTTGCGCCAAAGCCAACAGCATGACCAGGACAACCACCACTACCTGCCCAAGACGCAAAGCCAGGCGCCGCAACTGGTCGCGCAAAGCAGCGAGCAAGCCCAAGACAAGCAGCAACAGCGGCTCAACCAAAGCCGCCATTTCAACAAAACGCCCCAGCCATTGATCCAGCGTCAGCGCCTGCACCAGCGCCGCCAGCAGGGTCAGAAAATTGACGCCGAGCAGAACGCGCAGCATGACGCCGAAGTTACGCCAGTCGGGCAAGGGGTAAGTCGCGGGAAAGTGCCGTATACTTGTCATTCTCTGAGCGATTCGCGCTTAATTTCCCGATTCTAGACTAAAGACATGACCTCCAACGCCACTCAATATACGTGGGCCGGACGCTTCTCCGAGCCAGTTTCCGATCTCGTCAAACGTTACACCGCCTCGGTCGATTTTGACCAGCGCATGTGGCGTCAGGATATTCGCGGCTCGCTGGCACACGCCAGAATGCTGGCCAAGCAAGCGATTATCAGTGGCGATGATCTGGCGCACATTGAGCGCGGTATGGAAATCGTCCAGCGCGAAATCGAATCCGGCCATTTTGAATGGTCGCTTGATCTTGAAGATGTGCACCTCAATATTGAAAAGCGCTTGACCGCGCTGGTCGGCGACGCTGGCAAACGGCTGCACACGGGCCGCTCGCGCAACGATCAGGTGGCGACCGACATTCGCCTTTATCTGCGCGACGCCATCGACGACATTCTCGAACTAATCAAGGCTTTCCGTTCGGCGCTGGTTGATCTGGCGGAAAAGGAAGCAGCCACGCCGATGCCCGGCTTCACCCACATGCAGGTTGCCCAGCCAGTCACTTTTGGCCACCACATGCTGGCCTATTTTGAAATGTTCGGCCGCGATGCCGAGCGTTTTGCCGACTGCCGCAAGCGCACCAACCGTCTGCCGCTCGGCGCCGCCGCACTGGCCGGCACGACCTACCCGATCGACCGCGAATTTGTTGCCGAGCAACTCGGCTTCGACGGCGTTTGCGAAAACTCGCTGGATGCCGTTTCCGACCGCGACTTCGCCATCGAATTCACCGCCGCCTGCTCGGTACTGATGATGCACATCAGCCGCCTGTCCGAAGAACTGGTGCTGTGGATGAGTCCGCGCGTCGGCTTCATCCAGATCGCCGACCGTTTCTGCACCGGCTCGTCGATCATGCCGCAGAAGAAGAACCCGGACGTGCCGGAATTGGCGCGCGGTAAAACTGGCCGTGTTTATGGTCAGTTAATGTCGCTGCTCACCCTGATGAAATCGCAACCGCTGGCTTACAACAAGGACAACCAGGAAGATAAAGAGCCGCTGTTCGACGCCGTCGATACGGTCACCGACACGCTGCGCATCTTCGCCGACATGGCCGGCGGCATCACCGTCAAGCCGGAAGCGATGAAGGCCGCGCTGACTCAGGGCTTCGCCACCGCCACCGACCTCGCCGATTACCTGACCAAAAAAGGCCTGCCCTTCCGTGACGCGCACGAAGCGGTCGGGCACGCCGTCAAGGCTGCCGAGGCCAAAGGCGTCGACCTGCCACAGCTGACGCTGGATGAACTCAAAGCCTTCTGCCCGCAAGTAGAAAATGACGTGTTTTCGGTGTTGACCGTGGAAGGCTCGCTCGCCAGCCGCAACCACATCGGCGGCACCGCACCGGCGCAGGTCAAGGCGGCCATTGCCCGCGCCCGTCAGCGGCTGTAAGCAAACATACCGCCGATGCTCAAAAAACTCGGCAAATACGAGCTGATCAAGAAGATCGGCGAGGGGGCGAGCAGCACGGTCTATTTAGGCCGCGACCCCTTCGCCCAGCGCGATGTAGCAATCAAGGTGGCGACGCCTGAAATCCTGCAAGACCCGGAAAAGGGCAAGCTCTACACCCACCTTTTCCTCAACGAAGCCTCGCTGGTCGGCAAGCTCAATCACCCGCACATCGTCCAGATTTTTGATGCTGTCGTCACTGACAAGCTCTGCTACATCGTCATGGAGTACGTCGCTGGCGGCACCCTGGAGCAACACGCCCAGCCCGGCCACCTGCTGCCGATTGATCATGTTGTCGAACTGATTTTTAAATGCACGCGCGCGCTCGATTTTGCGCATCGCATGGGCATCACCCACCGCGACATCAAGCCGGCCAATATTCTGCTCAGCGGTCGCTCGGACATCAAAATTTCTGATTTTGGCACCGCGCTCACCGCTACGCGCAGCGACCGCACGCAGGTTTCGGGTATTGGTTCGCCGGCCTATATGTCGCCGCAACAAGTGATGGAGGATGCCCTCGATCACCGCACCGACATTTACTCGCTGGGTGTTGTGCTCTTTCAATTACTGACGGGCGAGCTACCTTTCAGGGCGAGCAACAACTGGAACATGGTGCATCAAATCGTCAATACACCAGCGCCGGCCCCCTCCACGCTGCGTGTCGGCCTGCCACCCGTGCTTGATCTGATTGTCGCGCGCGCCATGGCCAAACAGCTTACCGAGCGCTATCCCAACTGGGAGACCTTTGCCCAGGAGTTGGCGCAGGCGGTGCGGACCCGCCAGCTCAAAATTCCCCAGCCCGATTTTGCCGACACCGAAAAATTTGCAACGCTACGCGGCATGCCGTTTTTTGCCAATTTCAGCGATGTCGAAATCTGGGAGGTGCTGCGTTTTTCCACCTGGACACGCGTCATGCCGGGCACGACGATCATGAGCGACGGCGAACCGGGTGATTTTTTCTGTTTTCTGGCCAGTGGCGAGATCAATGTCAGCAAGGGCGGCAAGCTGCTGAACCTTTTGACCAATGGCGACTGTTTTGGCGAAATGGCGATTATCAACGCGCGGCACGGCCAAACACGCGGCGCGGACGTCATTACCCTGACCCAAGCCGACATCATTACCGTGCGCGGCGAAGCCCTGGAACAAGCCTCCGCCGCCTGCCGCCTGCACTTCTATCAAGGCTTTCTTGAAGTGCTGGCCACCCGCCTGGCATTTGCCAATCAACGCTTGGCGGCATTCTGAATCAGCCCTTGGTGAGCTTGGCTGCCGCCTCGTCGGCACTCGCGTAAAGCTGTGGCGCCAATTGCTGTTTTTCCAGCGCCTCGCCGATTTTCATGCGCAGGAAGGTGTTTGAGGTGTAGCGCGTGACGTCGTGATAATGACGCTCGATCACCCCTTTGACCATGGCAATGTAATCATCGACCAACTCAGGAGCAATCGAGAAACGGTCGTAATTGACAACGGCATTAACTTTATGCCCGACCGGCGCGAGGAAACGCTCAACCGCCGCTAGCACCCGCTCAATATCAGCGGCATTGCGAATACTCATACCGGAAAAATCGAGAAAGAACATGTTCTTTCCGGCATCGTAGGAGAAGCGCTGATCCATCGGCATTTCAAGCATTTGCGCCCGAACACCCATCGGCTCATCCGAGAAAATACGGGCATCCATCAAGGCCGGCGGACGATGCATGATGGGCGCGAAATCCATCTGATCGAGAATGTCTTTTTGCAGATCAACGCCTGGCGCGATCTCGATCAGTTCCAGGCCTTCCGTGGTTAGATTGAAAACACAGCGCTCGGTAATGTAAAGCACAGTCTTGCCCCACTTGGCAGCCTGCGACCCGCTGAAGGTGCGGTGCTCGACTTCCTTGACGAACTTCTTGCTTTTGCCGTCCTGCAAAATCTGCAGTTTTCCGCCGTTGACCGTAACATCGAGCTTGCCAGCGGTAAAAGTGCCAACAAAAACCACCTTTTTGGCATTCTGCGAAATATCGATAAAGCCCCCCGCCCCGGCCAGACGTGGGCCGAATTTGGAGACATTGAGATTGCCCTGCTGGTCAGCCTGGGCCAGCCCAAGGAAGGTGATGTCCAGCCCGCCGCCCTGATAAAAGTCGAACTGGCTGGGCTGATCAATAATTGCCTGCGCATTGGTCGCCGCGCCAAAACTCAACCCGCCAGCCGGCACCCCGCCGATCACGCCGGGCTCGGCGGTCAGCGTCAGCAGGTCAATAACGTGCTCTTCGGTCGCCACATTCGCCACCCCTTCCGGCATGCCTATCCCCAGATTGACCACCGCGTTGGCGCGTAACTCGAGCGCCGCACGGCGGGCGATGATCTTGCGCTCACTCATTTCCATCGGCGCAATCGCCGACATCGGCACCTTGATCTCGCCAGCAAAGGCCGGGCTGTATTGCTCGACGAAAGTCTGCATGTGGTATTCCGGCTTCTCGGCGACCACCACGCAATCCACCAAAATACCGGGGATTTTGACTTGGCGCGGGTTCAACGTACCGCGCTCGGCGATACGCTCAACCTGGACGATGACAATCCCGCCCGAGTTGCGCGCCGCCATGGCAATCGCCTGCGCCTCCAGCGTCAGCGCCTCGCGCTCCATGGTGACATTGCCATCCGGGTCCGCTGTGGTGCCACGAATAATGCCGACATTGATCGGGAAAGCCTTGTAAAAAAGGTATTCCTCGCCATCAATTTCCATGATGCGAACAACATCCTTGGTGGTCATTGCATTGAGCTTGCCACCGCCAAAACGCGGATCGACAAAGGTCCCCAACCCAACGCGGGTAATCGTCCCCGGCTTGCCCGCCGCAATATCGCGGAACAAGTGGGTAATCACGCCCTGCGGCAAATTGTAGGATTCGATGCGATTGGCCACCGCCAGCGCCTGCAACTTGGGCACCAGCCCCCAATGCCCGCCGATCACCTTGGCGACCAAGCCTTCATGCCCGAAATGGTTAAGCCCGCGATCAACGCCATCGCCCTGCCCGGCAGCGTACACCAGGGTCAAATTGCGTGGGCTACCCAATCCGTGCGCATCCGCCTCCTTGGCGTCGAGGAAGCGCTGCTCAAGGGCCACGGCGATATTCTCGGCAAATCCGATCCCGACGAAGCCACCGGTTGCCACCGTATCACCATCACGAATCAGGCGCACGGCATCCAGCGCAGAAACCACTTTGCCAGTATCAGAAGCACGCAGCGAGTCCGCACCGGGGTGTCTGGATAAAGCCATGGTCAATCTCCTTGAGTTTTTAGCTACTGAAAGTCAACGATACCGGATATCTGACCCAACGAGATTCCCAAACCCACAAAAAAGCCCGGAGCAAGTCCGGGCTTTGGTGTTCTGGTGGAGAGGATGAGGATCGAACTCACGACCTCCTGATTGCGAACCAGGCGCTCTCCCAACTGAGCTACCCCCCCAAGGCTAGGAGATTGTATCTCAAGCCTTTTCCCATATCAAAGAACGTGATTTTGCGCCGAGGGAACGCTGAGATTTTGCTGTACTCTAAAGCGCACGCAACAATTTCTGAAAGGTGTCACTCATGTCCGTCTGCAACATTTCCGACCGCCGTTGCCTGCCCTGTGAGGGTGGCGTTCCGCCGTTATCCGAGGCTGAAGTTACGACCCTGCTGAAGGACTTGCCGGAGTGGAAACTGGCCGGCAAGCAGATTGAAAGGAACTTCGTCTTTGGCAATCATTACGAGGCGATGGCCTTCGTCAATGCGGTGGCCTGGGTGTCACACCGTCAGGATCATCACCCGGAGTTGAAGATTGGTTACAAGGATTGCCTGGTCAGCTATCTGACCCATGCCATCGACGGACTCTCGGAAAATGATTTCATTTGCGCCGCCAAAGTCGATCGGCTGCTCGATATTTAAGCCTGACCGGAGCCGGCAACGGCGCGGCGCAGGCGGTCGCTGACTGCCGCCCAAGCCGGATCATTGGGTAGCGCCTCGACAGCAATCAGGCTGACGCCGGCGTGATCCATCTCGCGCAGCGCCGCGTATAACTCGTGGGCGTAGCCGGTAGCATCGGCGGGCAACATGCGCCAGAGATGCGGCATGCCGGCTTGCGGGGGCTGGCTGTGACCGATGACACCGCAACGATCACCTTTGTGCCGTTGGGCGTTCAAGAAATCCAGCAAGCGCTCGCCAGCGACCAGGCGCATTGGCGTTTGTGGCGCGTAATGCGCTGCCAACGAGCCGGAAACGCGCGGTGCGCCATTGGCGGATTCGATTTCTGGGCAGCGGCCAAGCACTGCCTGCAAATGTTGTGGGGCGATATGCCCGGGGCGCAGCACGACCGGCTCGCCACGCGAACAATCGACGATGGTCGATTCAATCCCCACCGCGCAGGCGCCACCATCGAGAATCAGCGGTACTTGATCACCCAGCTCTTCCTGGACGTGCGCCGCCGTCGTTGGGCTGATTCGCCCGAAGCGATTGGCTGAGGGCGCGGCAATACCCCCATGTCCGCCACTGGCGGCAAAGCGGCGCAGCAGTTCGAGTGCCACGGGATGCCCAGGAACGCGCAAACCGACGGTGTTTTGCCCACCTGTTACGGTCAACGGCACCCAGGGCTGTTTTTTTAAGATCAAGGTCAGCGGGCCGGGCCAGAAGGTTTCCATCAACTCCCAGGCGACATCGGGCACCTGTTCAGCCCAATGCTCCACAGCATCATGGCCAGCCAAATGAACGATCAAGGGGTGATCGGCCGGGCGCCCTTTGGCAGCAAATATTTTGGCGACCGCTTCCGGGTTAGCGGCATCCGCCCCCAGGCCATAGACGGTTTCCGTCGGGAAGGCGACCAACTCGCCGGCGCGGAGCAGACTGACCGCGCGATCAAAATCCGGCATCATCGGTCGCATTGAATCCTTAGGGCTGGTCGGGCAAGGTTTTTGAGAGCACTTTCTCGGTCTGGCGCTGGCGGAAACCTGCGAGCTTCGCAGCAACCGCCGCATCGCTCAAGGCCAGAATGGAGACAGCGAACAGAGCTGCATTGGTCGCCCCCGCTTCACCCACGGCGAATGTGGCAACCGGGATGCCGCCCGGCATTTGCACCATCGAAAGCAGCGAATCCAGCCCCATCAAATGCTTAGACGGCATCGGCACGCCGAGCACCGGGATTTGCGTTTTGGCGGCCAGAACACCGGCCAGATGGGCGGCGCCACCGGCAGCACCGATCAGTACCTTGATGCCGCGCTCGCTCGCCGTTGCCGCGTAATCCAATGCCTGATCCGGCGTACGGTGGGCGGAAAGAACTTTGGCTTCGTAGGGAATATCGAGATTTTTCAGGGCAACAGCGGCGGCGCGCATGATCGGCCAGTCGCTGTCAGAACCCATAACGATACCGACCAGAGGCTTTGTGCTCATATTGAAATCCTTCAAATAATAATAATCAAGTTGCCTTAGTCAGGCGCCTGCGGCTTTTCGTTCCGCAGCTTCTATCGTATTGGCCAGCAACATGGTGATGGTCATCGGCCCGACGCCACCCGGCACCGGGGTGATCTGGCCGGCAACTTCAAGACAATCGGCAAAATCAACGTCGCCGCAGAGTTTACCGTCGGACAAACGGTTGATCCCAACGTCGATGACCACAGCACCCGGCTTGAGCATGTCGCCGGTAACGAATTTCGGCTTGCCGACCGCCGCCACCACGATGTCGGCGCGGCTGGTGTGGAATTTCAAATCACGGGTGCGCGAATTGCAGACCGTCACCGTCGCGCCGGCATTGATCAGCAACAGCGCCATCGGCTTGCCGACAATGTTGGAGCGGCCAATAACGACAGCCTCCTTGCCGTTGAG
>JAQTZQ010000190.1 GCA_028687645.1 Rhodocyclaceae bacterium | reverse complement strand
GGCCCCTCAACGCACACATGTGATCCGTGGCGCAAAATATCCATCAGTAACTCGCGTTCATCGGCATAAGGAACGCTCAGACGGTAGCGGCCATCAGCCAGGGTTTCGCCTTGCTGGTCGCGGTGCCAACGCTCCTTCTCAACCCAGCGCGCGCGTTCGGCTGAAAAAAGCAGCACGGCGGTTGCCTTGGCGGCACCCGCAAAAATGCCATAAGCCGACCTGAAATGGGCCTCCATATCCACCTCGGGAATATCGAGGGCGAGCGTGCTTTGGATCGATAGATGCTGGATGGCATCCACCGAAAAACTGCGCAGTGCTTGCCGCCAGTGACACCAAGCGTCGAGATACCAATTGTCCCGGTAATGAACCAGGCGCTGCGGCGAAACAACCCGCACATCCACCTCATCGCGGCCACGATTCCAGGCGGTAATCTCGATTTGCCGGCGTGACAGCAGGGCATTGGTGATTTGTGAAAAGAAGCGCGGCTCAAGCCGGCGTTTGCCCAGTGACAACAGCCGCACCCGTTGCGCGATTTGATCCGCCGGGTGCCCGGTGGCCTCCAGCGTGGCGGCGAGCCTGGCTTGCAGCGGCGCCAGATGCGGCTCCAGCAGGCCCGGCTCAATATCGCTCAACAACTTTTGTGCAGCCAGCAAGGCGTACAACTCGCTGGCCGAAAACCACACGCCCGGCAACTCATAACGCGGCCCGATACCCGGCTGACTGGCAAAGCGATAACCGCCCACCTCCCGATCCCAAATAATCGGCGCGTGCAATCGGTCGCGCATGTACTCGATGTCACGCTTGAAGGTAGCACGTGAAATATCCAGCGCTTTAAGAAAGCGCTCAATCGGCACGACGTTCATGTCGTGCAGCAGTTGGTCGATTTGGTAAAAGCGTTCGGTACGGTTCATGGCGGGTGTCGTTGGTCGTCTGGCAGGTTGGATGAAATTTACTTCATGATGCGCTCATTTTTAAGCCTTGGCGGGGCAATAGCGTCTTAAAACTTGTCAATCCTCACAATCCCCGCAATCTCCGTGACCATGGCCAAAGATAAAGCTGAGCAGGCCGGCCAAGCCCAAAATCGACCAAAAAGATAGCGGCTTTTCCACGGTTGCAGGTGCCGTTGCGAGTACTTCTGTTGTCGGCAAGACGGGTTCGGGGGTTCTAAAAGCCAGCGGCCTCTCTGCTAACTGCAAAACGCGCCGGCAGCGCGCCTCGTCGTAATTAAAGCGGCCGACCACCCATCCCGCCAGAGCATCGAGCGAAGTCGGCACGTCGGTACTGCAAGTCAACTCGATTACAAACTGATTGTTACCCGTCGCTGTGGCATTGCTTTCCTGAATTGCGGCAGCCGGATCAGCGGTGGCAAAAATCAAATCTGCCAGAAAATGGGCATAAGTGACCAGCGTGTCGCGGGCGATATCAGCCAGATCGCGGCCAGCGGCATCCGTGCCTGAACGCCGTGATTGGCAATCCCAATAAGCGCTGATCAAGCCATTCATGCGCAATTCAACATTCGCTCCGATGGCAAAAACCTCGGCTGCCTCGGTCTTTTGCCCATCCACCACCAGTCCGAGATCGCGCAGGGCAGTAGCCAGTTCGTTATCTGCACGCTCAAGTTGTTGCAGGGCAGGTAGCAGTCCCGTAGCCATCGCCCGCGTGTTGCTTGGCCCCGGTCGTAAAGCCGTATGAGCAACGAGCAGGGCAGGGCGCAGGGCGGGGGCAAGCAGGGCAAGGTGTTGGGGCAGCTTCATGAGCAAATGTCCGTTGGGGAATATCGCCATCATGCGCCGGGGAGTGGCGCAGTTTTTGAGCCTGTGCAGGGCTAAACTGAAAATATTCCATTCAAAAAAGGCGACGAAATGTCCTGTCCGTTTTTCACCTTCTTGCTGGCTTTGTTCTGGATCACCATTCTGCTGGCTGTCGGCAACGCCTTTTCCGGCTTCTGGATCATCGTTTTGATTGTTATTGCCTTCATCGTGCTTGGGGTGAGGATAGAAAATAATCTCAAGCGCACCGAGTAATCAGGAGAAAGCCATGATGCGTGTTGGTTTGGGGATTTTGATTTTGTTTTGTTTGGTTTTTGCGGGTGTCTGGCCGATGTCGCTATTCGCGCTAATTTTTCTCGTCTCCGCACTGGTTTGGCTTTTTGAGCCAGAAAGTCGTTGGGCGCTACCCGGCATGGTGGCCGCCGGGTTGTTGGGCAGCATTGTCGTGCTGGTTCTCGTCGTTGTTGGATTGGAGGGGATTTTTGATGGTGATTGTTAATGTGCTCAGCGAGCATTCATCTACGGCGTGGCGAGGCTTTTTGCTTCGGGAGAAGATGCCATCTCTGCGCTTGATTGGGGCACTTTGGATTAGCCCACCTGTTCGCCTTGATCATGTTTGACATTTTGTTTAGGCTCTTTTCGCAAATCATGTTGCTAACTTGACCGGTTACCCGCCACGTATCCGAGAATGCAAGGCCGGCACGAGTCTGGTCATGAGCACAAGCAATGCCCGTGAAAGCCCGCATTCGCGGGCCAAGGGCAGGACACCAACACGATTTGCGAAAAGAGCCTTTGTTTATCGCGCTCTTGTGGGCCGGCTTTTGTGCATTGCCGTCGGTGCTGATTATTTACTACCGCGACACCATTCCCCCCGGGCCAATGGCGGTCGCCTTGGTTTGCACCCTGACCATGCCCTTGATTGGCTGGCCGGTAACGCTTTACGTCGCATTGAAAGACTGGGAGTAATCGGCGGCTACGGTCAACGCCTAAATCAGATGCAAATTTTTACGCGATTTTGGCCTTTCATCCCTTGTTAGCGGCGCAAATTAAGCCATGGAATTAATCGCATTTCTTGTCGTCATTGTTTTTCTGCCGCTCCTGATTGGCTATGGTCGCTGCCTTGACGATTGGCGCATGATGCAAATCTACCTTTGGTATCTTCTGCCAGTGCTTGGCTGGTTCGTGGCTTTTTACGTCGCGCTAAAAAGCGAAGATTAGGTTCACTGGTCTGCTTGGGTTACGGTCAACCGTCAAAATTACCCAATTTTCAATGCTTCAAATACGGTACAAATACATGTTTGCCATCCAGCATCGGGTAGTGCTTCAAATTCAGCGTTGCTAGCGGCAACTGGTGGGTCTGCGCCGTGGCTGCGATCAGCGCATCATTCAAACCCACGCCATGGCTACGGCCAAAATCCCGCCGCAACAAGCCACCGCGTCGGGCGATTTCAGCGTCAAGCGGCAAAATACGGAAGCTGTCGAGCAAGCCTTGCAAGGTAGTGCGCTCCTTGCCTTCTCGAACTCCGACGTGCAGTTCAGCCACCGTGATTGCGGAAATTGCTGTCTCGCGTGGCAGGCTCAAGACAAAATCCCGCGCGTCCGGTTGGCCGCGCAAAAAGTCGATCAACACATCGCTATCGACCAGCATGCTCAAGCCCCCACGCCGGGAAACGTTCCTCGCGACGCAGTTCATCCAGGTCAGGTGGGGCCGGATGGTCGGTCCACAAACCCAGCGCCGCCAAGCGCTGCGCCTGCCAATCTGCAGTGCCTGCACTTTCCAGATAACGATCAATCGCTTCACGAATCACTGCGCTCATGGTCGATTTGCGAGATTCAGCTAGGCGTTGCAAGCCTTGCTGCTCAGTATCGGTAAGGTAAATCTGGGTTCTTTGCATGGTCTGATGTATGTTTATTTGCTGACGATGTATCTTAGACAGGCAATTGCAGCGAGTCAATTTCGCTTGACGTGCAATCGAGTCACCTGATCTCCAAAAAACATCAATCACGCAAAGAAATATTCAGCCGGATATCCGGCTGTTCATCGGTCGAGTAACGCGCATCTGCCCCAATGCTTGTCACCGTGGTGATCAACTGTTTTCCGGCATCCATCAAGCGGGCGAGCACCGGATTGCGGTAGCGCGGGACGTAGCCCAGTTTCAAACCACCTGCCGTCAGGATTTCAATCGCCAGCGGGTCATGTGTATTGCTTGGCTCGCGACGTAGGGTCAGCGATTTGCCCGCAGCAAGATCGGGCAGCGCCGGCGCTATTTGGTGATAAGCCAGCCCCGCAACGTGGGTTTCAAGCAGAAAAATATCCCGCCCAAACGGCAGGCTGATGGCCTGACGATCAAAAGTTTTCGCCATCAACTGCTGCGTTGAGGTCGTAATAATCAGTGCAGTCGTCATCAATCATCTCCCCCTTTTGCCACTGGGCTGATCCCGAGTAGCGCCATCAGCTCACTGTGGCGGATCACAAAATGGGCTAATCGCTCAGACTCGCCCACGATTGCCGCCTCAAGTGCTGCTTGACGAGTCGCAACCCAAGTCTCATCACCAAGCTGCGCGGCGTAGCAAAACGGTGCCTGCGTTTTGAGCCGCGCCAGACGCTCGGCCTGCGTGGCGATTAAACCGCGCAGTCGATCAAGCTCAATGTCACTATCAATGGCCGGCAATTTGTCCGTGCGTTCGTTGATCGCATGCGCCACCAAGTGCAACAAAGCCTCAATCAACGCCGCATCAATCTGCAAATACGCATCCTGCACCACCGGCCAGTAGCGCTCGAACAAGTCACTATTCTCCGGGCTGGCATCCGGGTGCAGGTAGCGCGCCAGGCGACGATAGGCAGTCTTGACGCGCTTGACTTCATCCGCGTCGGCTGTGCTCAGGCCGGCTAAAAATTTTTGCGCCGCGCTCAATGCCTGCGCCGCTGTTTCCCTCTTTTGCTGCCACTCGCCAAGCTCGGCGGCAATCTGCGCATTCATTCCGGCCAGCCATTCAGCCGTGACCGGCTCGCCACGATTGAGCCGGCTTTGCAGCAACTCAAGCTGACGGCGTGCCGCCTGAACCTCGATCTGCAAGCTGAGCAACTGCAATTCCAGCCGCCCCAACGCCGCCTGATAACGCGCCTCAAGCTGCGGCGCGACCCGGGTTTGCAATTCGTCGATACTTTCGATAATGGCTGACAATTCACCCCGCAGTGCATCAGCGGGGCTATTGACCTGAACAGAGATGGGTGAGGCGTACATTGGCATCTTTCCAGCAGCGATGGTTGATGCGCTCATTGTCTGCCCGTGGGTGGCTCAAATACTGCGCCACTTACGGGAAGAGCCAAGGTCGATAGAATTATCCGATGAGGGCGACAATCACCTCGTTGAACTCGCCATCGCCGGCGGTGCCGAATTTATCGTTACCTTGAACCTGCGTGACCTGCAGCGTATGGAGTTGCGCTTTCCGCAATTAAAAGTTGTTTCGCCAGAAGATTTTTTAAAGGAGCTTCAACCATGACCGCCCTGACCGTTCGCCTGCCTGATGAAAAGCATCGCCGCCTCAAAGCGCTCGCCAAGAGCCGTGGCACGCCGCTCAATCGTCTGATTGACGAAATGACGACATTGATGCTGACAGAATTTGACGCTGAAACCCGCTTTCAGATTCGCGCCGCGCGGGGTGCTGATCAAACTGAAATTGGCCTTGCCCTGCTCGAAAAAGCCGCTCGCTAATCGATTGTTACGGTCAACGCCCGAAAACGCTCAAAAATTTGCTGGTCTTATTCTTGCCCATCTAGCCGGTTTTTGTAGCGCTAACACAGCGCAAAAACCCATAATCGTAGTTATACTCAACCTATAAAAAACTGAGTATAACCAAATGCAATTCCAAGCCCTCTCAATGGCCAGCCAAACCGCATTTGCCCAAGTGAGCGAAGTTGCGCTTGCTGCCGAGCACCTACGATCCGTCGCCGACTTGCCCGGATCATTTGTCGCTAAAACGGTGAAGGGGCATCAATACTGGTATTACCAATACTCAGAACCCGCAGGCACGCGCCGTCAGCTTTTTGTCGGTCCGAACAATGATGCTGTCAAAGCGCTGATGGCAAAAGCGACCGAACCCAGTGCGGCAGCGTCACTTGGGCCGCTTGCCAGATCAGCTGCTGTGCTGGGATGCGCCGAGATCTTGCCGCGCCACTATAAAGTACTTCGTCGATTAGCCGAATATAGCTTTTTTAAAGCGGGTGGCATCCTCATTGGCATCCATGCCTTTGTCGCTTACGGCAACATGCTCGGCATACGCTGGGCCGCTGCAGATGCAGCGCGCACGCAGGAGTTTGATTTCGCCCATGCCGGGAAAAACATTGCGCTCGCCTTGGCTGCGGATCAAAAAGTCCAAACCCATGCAGCGATTCAATCCTTGGAGATGGGTTTTCTGCCCATCGCCGGACTCTCAGGAAAGACCGGGGGGGCTTACCTGATCCCCAACGAAAAAGAATTTCGGCTCGATTTCCTGACCACCATCGGTCGCTCTGGTGACACCCCTTATGAGCACCCCGATCTCCATGTCACGCTTCAACCGCTGCGTTTCATGGAGTATTCACTCGAAAACGTTCAGCAAACCGCGCTGCTGTGCGGCAACAGCGCCACTATCGTCAACGTCCCGCATCCCGCACGCTATGCGTTGCATAAACTGATCATCGCTGGCGAGCGAGAAGGCGTGTTTCAGTCAAAATCGAACAAAGACATCATGCAGGCCGGATTGCTGCTGGCTGCGCTGAAAGACAGCCGCCCGTGGGAAGTCGAAGAAGCAGCGGCGGATCTGCTCTCTCGCGGCAAGGGCTGGTCATCCCGCGCGCAGCGTGGCCTGGCCGCACTAGATCGAGTATTTCCGGAAGAGCGCTTTAGCGAATGGCTGAAATTTGTGCCTGCTGCCGAGTGAATCTCACGGTCAACCCCCAAAATCCCCCAAAAATCCGTTTATCATTCCCCGCTTCCCAACACGGAAGCACCGCATGACCGCCGACCAATTCATCACCCGCTGGCAAAACGTCGGTGGCTCCGAGCGCG
>JAQTZQ010000030.1 GCA_028687645.1 Rhodocyclaceae bacterium | reverse complement strand
TCGTAGGGTTTGAGCAGGCCGATCAATATCGCGCCTTCAGGCATGGCTGCAATTTCTTCAGGACTAGGCGGCGTGACGCGCAAAATGAGTTGGGCGCTACCGTAGGCCTCACTGATGCCATTGACCATCGTTACATCAACATAGTCGGGGTCAAGCAGGTGGCTGTCGATACCCGCGCTTTGCTCCATCTGCAATTTGGCGCCGAGGGCAATGAATTTTTTGGCTGTTTCCGGAACGAGGGCGACGCGGCTTTCGCCCGGCGCACGTTCCCTTGAAACCGCAATGGTTAGCGGCATGGCTGTCTCCAATTAATTTGGGGGTCTGGGCCCCTTGTTTAGTAAATTCTGATATGTGGATTATGAGGCGTTTTTCCGAATTGTGGAAAAGCGAAGTGCTGTTGGATAAGGGAAAAAATCCTCAACATGCCCCTGGCGAATTTTTTCCTGCGCGCCTTGCCAGAATTTGGGCGCAAGCAAATCGGCGTGATGTTTGCGGAAGATTTTGCGCAAGACCGGAGAGGCGAGCAGGAAGGTGCTGAATTCTTCCGGGAAGACATCATTCTTGGCGACGCCGTACCAGACCTCGCCAGACATCTCGGTTTCAAAATCTGGTGCCGGTGGAATTTTGCGGAAGTTGCAGTCGGTCATGTACTCGATTTCATCGTAATCGTAGAACACCACGCGACCGTAGCGGGTAACGCCAAAGTTCTTCCACAACATGTCGCCGGGGAAAATATTGGCCTGCGCCATTTCGCGGATGGCATTGCCGTATTCCATGATCGCCTGCTCCAGGCCGTCCATGTTGTTGCTGCGCTCCATGCGTTCGAGGTGCATGTTGAGCGGCTCCATCCGGCGCTCGATATAGATGTGCTTGATGATCATCGTGTCGCCATGGATCTCAAAGCAGTTCGGCGCCAGCGTGCGCAGCTCTTCCATCACCTCTTCATCAAAGCGATTGAGCGGGAAGGCGGCGTTGGAAAACTCCAGCGTATCGGCCATGCGACCGACGCGGTCAACCTGCTTAACCATCATGAATTTCTTTTTGACGGTGGCTCGATCCATGTTTTTGGAGGTGCCAAAAACATCCTTGATGATCTTGAAAACGTAAGGGTAAGAGGGCAGGGTGAACACCAGCATGACCAAGCCACGGATACCGGGGGCCATGATGAATTTGTCTGCCGAATGATGCAGGTGGTAAATAAAATCCCGAAAAAACATGGTCTTACCCTGTTTGCCCAGGCCCAACATGATGTACAGCTCGGAGCGCGGTTTGTTGGGCAAAATTGAGCGCAGGAACTGGACGTAGCCGGACGGGACTTCCATGTCTACCATGAAATAGGCGCGCGACAGGGAGAAGAGCAAACCAATCCGCCAGGCGTCGAGCAGGATGGTATCGAGGAAAAGGTTGCCGTTTTCATCGTGTAGTACCGGGACGGCAAAGGGATATTCAGCCGAGCCGTTGATCGCCTTGCCCATGATGTAAGCCGCCTTGTTGCGATAAAACGGCGAACCGAGTACCTGAATCTGGAAATTCACCTCGCGATGCGGCATTTCCTGAAGGTGCCTCAGGATGCCTTGGTAAACATCTTCAACATCGCGATCCAGATCAGCAAACGGGCGCTGCCAGCCAAAATCGTCGATGATGCTTCGAATGACGTCGCGCATGCCACCCTGCTGGGCGTAATAACTGCGATAAGTCGGCGTGCTGTCGGATTCGATATTTTCAGTCGAGATCGTTGGCCGCACGAAAATGAAGTCATTGCGAAAATAATCGCGATGGAGAATTTTGGTCGTTACCGAGTTGAAGAAGGTTTCGGCCAGTTCGGGTTGCTTGTGATTGAGCAGCAGGCCGATGTAAAGCAACTTGATTTGTTGCCAGGTCGGCTGCTCGATATGGCTGGCGTCAAACTCGTGATTGAGGCGTTCGACACATTCGTCCACCCGGTCATCATAAAAGCGGATGCGCTCCTTGACGGCCTTGTGCACCCCCAGCCAATCGGCTTTCTCGAAACGCGTTTTTGCCTCCTTGCTGGTCTCGCGAAACAGGGAATAATGTTTGTTGAAACCCTGGATCAGGGCCAGTGCAATCTGGTGAGCGTTGTTGCCGTAAAGGCCGACAGAGATTTTCATGGGGTTCGAGGCCAAGTTGAGGGGGTAATTTTAGCATTTGCCACGCGGGATAAAATTCAAATAAAACAATACGTTGCACGAATCGATTGGTCATTGGCATTGACGGAAAATCGCCGGGAAACGATACTCGACACTTGGCGGTTTTTAGGTTTTTAGCCAGAGGGGTCGGTGCAAGGCTGATCTTAATTTACATAAATCTATCCTGATAAAAGGAAATACCATGGCTGCAGGGAAGTCCAAAATAATTTATACGCTGACGGATGAGGCACCACTACTCGCTACGTGCGCCTTTTTGCCGATTGTTCGCACCTTTACCAGCCCGGCTGGCATTGAAATCGAGAAGGCCGACATCTCCGTATCTGCCCGCGTTCTCTCAGAGTTTTCAGAATTTCTGACGGATGAGCAGAAGGTTCCCAATACCTTGGGTGAACTGGGCAAGAAATGCCTTTTGCCTGACACCAATATTATCAAATTGCCAAACATCAGTGCCTCTGTTGCCCAGTTGGTGGCCTGTGTCAAAGAATTGCAAGCCAAGGGTTATGCCATTCCTGACTATCCGGAAACCGCAAATACCGATGAAGAAAAGGCGCTCAGGGTTCGCTTTGGCAAATGTCTAGGGTCTGCGGTCAATCCGGTTCTGCGCGAAGGAAACTCCGATCGCCGCGCTCCCGCCGCCGTTAAAAACTACGCCCGCAAGAATCCACATTCAATGGGCAAATGGAGCCAGGCCTCCCAAACCCACGTTTCGCACATGCACGCCGGTGACTTCTATCACGGTGAAAAGTCGATGACGCTGGACAAGGCGCGCGATGTGCGCATGGAGCTGATCGCCAAGGGCGGCAAAACAACCGTACTCAAGCCTAAACTTTCGCTGCTCGAAGGCGAAATTATCGACTCCATGTTCATGAGCAAAAAGGCGCTATGCGCTTTTTACGAAGAGCAACTGGAAGATGCGCGCGAATCTGGTGTCTTGTTCTCGCTGCACGTCAAGGCGACGATGATGAAAGTTTCGCATCCCATCGTCTTCGGCCATTGCGTCAAGATTTACTACAAGGAAGCCTTCGAGAAGCACGCCAAGTTGTTCGACGAGCTGGGCGTCAATGTCAATAACGGCATGGTTAACCTCTACGACCGGATCAAGACTCTGCCGGAATCTGTCCATGACGAAATCATTCGCGATCTGCACGCCTGTCAGGAGCATCGCCCGCGTCTCGCCATGGTTGATTCAGCCAAGGGCATCACCAACTTCCATTCCCCGAACGACATTATCGTTGATGCCTCCATGCCGGCAATGATTCGTACCGGCGGCAAAATGTGGGGTGCCGATGGCAAGCAGTACGACACCAAGGCGGTGATGCCGGAGTCGACCTTTGCCCGTATTTATCAGGAAATGATCAACTTCTGCAAGACCAATGGCAACTTCGATCCGAAGACCATGGGTACCGTGCCGAACGTTGGTCTGATGGCGCAGCAGGCCGAGGAATACGGCTCACACGACAAGACGTTTGAGATTGCTGAAGACGGCATCGCCAACATCGTCGATATCAATACCGGTGAAGTGTTGTTGACGCAAAACGTCGAAGCGGGCGACATCTGGCGTATGTGCCAGTGTAAAGATGCGCCGATCCGCGACTGGGTCAAGCTCGCTGTTACCCGTGCCCGTCAGTCCAATACCCCGGCCATTTTCTGGCTTGACCCGTACCGTCCGCACGAGAACGAGCTGATCAAGAAAGTCGAAAAATACCTGAAGGATTACGACACCACCGGTCTTGATATCCAGCATATGTCGCAAGTGCGCGCCATGCGTTACACCCTGGAGCGTGTGATTCGTGGTCTGGATACCATTTCGGTGACTGGCAACATCCTGCGCGACTACCTGACCGACTTGTTCCCGATCATGGAACTCGGCACCTCAGCCAAGATGCTGTCCATCGTCCCGCTGATGAATGGTGGCGGCATGTACGAAACAGGCGCTGGCGGTTCGGCACCCAAGCACGTTCAGCAGTTGACGCAGGAAAATCACCTGCGTTGGGATTCGCTGGGCGAGTTCCTGGCTCTGGCGGTTTCGCTGGAAGAGTTGGGTATCAAGGAAGGTAACAAGCGCGCTGTTCTGTTGGCCAAAACGCTGGATGCTGCGACGGGTAAATTGCTTGACAACAATAAGTCACCATCGCCAAAAACTGGTGAATTGGACAACCGTGGTTCACAGTTCTACCTCGCCATGTTCTGGGCCCAGGAACTGGCGGCACAGACCGAAGACAAAGAGCTGGCGACCCAGTTTGCACCGCTGGCCAAAGCGCTGACTGACAATGAAGCCCAGATCGTTGCTGAAATGAAATCGGTACAGGGTAAGCCGGTAGATATTGGTGGCTATTACAAGGCCGATGCCGAAAAGACCAAGGCAATCATGCGCCCGAGTCCGACACTGAATGCGGCCTTGAAAGCGGCTCGTATGTGAGCGCTTAGCACTTTTTAGCGCAGCACAAGCAAGGGGGAAATGGTGACATTTCTCCCTTTTTTTGCTTCATAATCGCTGTTCAAATAGTCGTAAGGCCGGCTATTCATAACAACGCGAGGAGCAAACATGACATCTCATATCAAGATTCCGCAAGGTGGTGCAAAAATTGTTGCCGGGCAGCCTGTCCCCAATAATCCGATCATTCCGTTTATTGAAGGCGATGGCATTGGCATTGATATCACGCCGGTAATGATCAAAGTGATTGATGCTGCGGTCGACAAGGCTTATGGCGGCGAAAAGAAGATCCACTGGATGGAAGTTTTTGCCGGTGAAAAATCGACGCGCATTTACGGCCCTGATGAGTGGTTTCCGAAAGAGACTTTCGATGCCCTCAAGGAATATTCAGTCTCGATCAAAGGCCCGATGACGACGCCAGTCGGTGGCGGCATCCGCTCGCTGAACGTAGCGCTGCGCCAGGAGCTTGACCTCTACCAGTGCGTCCGTCCGGTGCAATACTTCAAAGGCGTGCCGTCGCCGCTGAAAAATCCGGAGCTGACCAATATGGTCATTTTCCGCGAGAACACCGAAGATATTTATGCGGGCGTCGAGTGGGCCGCTGATTCCGAGGCTTGTAAAAAAGTCATCGATTTCCTGCAAAAGGAAATGGGCGTCAAGAAAATCCGCTTCCCGGCTTCTTCCGGTATTGGCATCAAGCCGATCTCCGTTGAAGGCACCACCCGTCTGGTGCGCGCTGCGCTCAAGTACGTCATCGCCAACGACCGCAAGTCGCTGACGATTGTGCACAAGGGCAATATCATGAAATTCACCGAAGGCCTGTTCCGTGATACCGCCTACAAAGTGGCTATTGAAGAGTTCGGTGCCGAACTGATCGACGGCGGCCCGTGGTGCCATTTCACCAACCCGAATACCGGGCGCGAAGTGGTGGTCAAGGACTCCATCGCCGACGCCTTCCTCCAGCAAATTTTGCTGCGCCCGGCGGAATATGACGTGATCGCCACCACCAACCTGAATGGTGACTACATTTCAGATGCGCTGGCGGCGCAAGTCGGCGGTATTGGTATTGCCCCCGGCGCCAATATTTCTGACCAATACGCCTGTTTTGAAGCGACGCACGGTACGGCGCCGAAGTACGCCGGGCTGGACAAGGTGAACCCCGGTTCGCTGATTCTTTCGGCGGAAATGATGCTGCGTCATTTGGGCTGGAAAGAAGCGGCTGATCTGGTCATCAAGTCCATGGAAGCGGCGATTGGCGACAAGCAGGTGACCTATGACTTTGCCCGCCTGATGGCGGATGCGGATGAATTGTCGTGTTCAGAGTTTGGCGATGCGATGATCGCACGGATGTAATTGTTTTTTGCTGCCAACACGGAGCCCCCGCAAGGGGGCTTCTGCATTTGCGGGGCTCGCCAAGTACAATTCAGGCATGACAGAAAACACCTGCAACGAGGCTCTTGAGCCCGAACCCTGCGCCATCATCAATGAGCCGCGACTGTGGCGCAATAACGGCTGGACCGCTCGCGTCATCAAGAATGAAGATGACGAGGGCTGGGCTGTAGAGATGATGATGGATGGCGAATCGGAGCCGGCATTAGTTGGCCCATGGACGATGGGCCGCGATAAGAAAAATCCCAAGCCACTCGATACTTTCGCGTTTCAGACCTTGGTGAAAACGGCGTCAGAAGTCGTTCGTCGTCATGAACATCAACTGCACGCGCTGCTGCACAAAAAGCTGACGGTCAACGGCGAATTTGGCCCGGTTTTTATTACGCTGGATATCGTGCCCGATGAGGATGATCCTTACGCCCTGCTCGCTGCGTGTGGTGCTGATGGTGAACAATTGGCTCAGGTACGCGTCGGCGCAGAATTCAAACTCAGTGAAAGCAGTGCCAGCGCATGGATTGCCGATGAGTTTCGGCGACCGGATTGACAAGGATTTTTGATTTTTTCTCGCCTTGCTGACGGTCAACGCCGGATTTGGCCTGATTTTTTACCTCAACATCATGGCGTCACCAACCCGTATTCGCGCTCGGCAATCATTCTTGCCCAGGTCAGCGGGCTTGCAACATCCTCCGGCAGCAGCCCAAAAACCAGCGCCAAAGCGGCGGTCAGGAGCGGCGGCGCGAGTAGGAGCCCGTGCGTTTCCAGCAGCCCTCGCCGCGCAATATGTTCTTCCGGCCAGGAGCTTGGCGGCGGACGGAACCAGGCGCGCCAGAGGATGGGTAGAAAATAGGCCGCATTGAGCAGGCTGGACGCGGTCAGCACCCACACTGCCCAGCCCATGCCCGCGGCGCTTGCGCCATCGCCGAGCCAGGCTTTGCTGATCGCCCCGGCGGTGAGCGGGGCGCCCATCATGCCCAAGGCAGCGAGTGAGAAGGCAATGGTAGTGGCCGGCATGCGGCGGCCGACGCCGTTCATTTCACTGACTTTATGGATGCCCAGCGTTTCGGCATAGTTGCCTGCGGCGAAGAAGAGCGTGCTTTTCATCACCCCTTGATGAACGAGATGCACCAGCCCGCCGATGGTCCCGATCGGGCCGAAGAGCGCGGTGCCGAGGACGATGTAGGAAACCTGACTAATCGTCGAGTAGGCCAGGCGCTTCTTCAATTTGTCCTGAAAAAGTGCGAAAACACTGCCCCAAATGATGGTGAAGGCGGCAATCGCGGCAAGCGGCGTCAGCAGTCCGAGCGCCTGAGCCGTGTCGATGCCGAAGACTTCATAAACGATGCGAACCACGCCGAAAGCCCCAGCCTTGACCACGGCGACCGCGTGCAGCAGGGCAGAGACCGGGGCCGGTGCGACCATGGCTTTGGGCAACCACCCATGCAGCGGCACGATTGCCGCCTTGACCCCAACACCAGCGATGAGCAGGACAAAAATTGCCACCAGCGTCGATTCATTGCCGGGCAGTAAGCCGGCGACAAAACCGCCGTGGGTGAAGCCGGTGTGGTGCGTCAGGCTCTCAAGCCAGACGATGCCGGTGAGTAGCGCAGCACCGCCGGCCAATGTGTAGGCGAGATAGACCGTGGCCCCCTGCTTGGCATCCGGCGTACCGCGATGGGCGACGAGCGGGAAGGTGGCCAGGGTGAGCAGTTCGTAGAAAACAAAGAAGGTGAACAGGTTGCCAGCCATCGCAATACCGATGGTCGCCGTCACGCACAAACTGAAAAACCCGAAGAAACGGCTGCGGTGCGGGGCATCTTCAAGGTAACCAATGGCATAAAGCGTGGTGAACAACCAGAGCACCGTAGACAGCGTGATGAATAGCAGCCCGAGCGCATCGGCCTTGAACACCAGTTCCAACCCGGGCGCGACGGCATGGCGGAAGCCGTAACTCTCACCCGCCTGCACGCCGACCAGCAACATGCTCACCAGAACGATTTTTGCCACCGCGCCAAAGAGGTTGAGGCCGGTGCGCAGACGATGCTGGCGCTCGGGCAGGATAAAGATGGCGAGCCCCGGCAACAGCGAGGAACAAAGGACCAGCAAGGGCAGCAGTTCGTTAAACGTCATCACACACTCCCGCCGACCAACTGCAATAGCGGCACGCCGCCGAATATCCCGAGCAGGATGCTGGACGCCGCCAAGGCAAATGCGGCCCACTCGGCACTGCGCGGAACGACGCGCGCCTTTTGATGCTCCGCTTCGATTTCCGCCTCGGGCAGATTTAGAAAGGCCTGGCGCAGCACGCGAAAGATATACACAGCGGCGAGCAAGCCGCCGGCGATAATGACTGCGACCAGCCACCACTGGCCTTGCGCTAGCGCCAAATCAATCAGCAACCATTTGGCCAAAAAACCACCGGAAGGCGGCAGACCCATCAGCGAAACACCGGCTAGGGCAAAGGTAAAGAGGGTGAGCGGCAGACGTTCGGCAATGCCGGCCACATCGCTCACGCGGTCGCGTCCGGTGGCGTGCAGGATGATGCCCGCTGCCGCGAACATGGCCGCCTTGGCCAAGCCATGCGCTACCGCCTGCAACGTGACGATGGCCACCGGAGCAACGCCGGTCGTGCTGGCGGCGGCGAGCGGCAGCGCGATAAACAGATAACCCAGCTGCGCCACCGTCGAATAGGCGACGAGCAGTTTTAGCCGTTCAGCGCGGATCGCCTGCCAAGAACCCCAGAGGATGGCGCTTGCGCCGAGTATGGCGGGTAGCCAGGCAAAGGGGGCCAGCAAGGGTTGTAGCGGCCCGAGCCAAAGACGCAGCACAAGGTAGATTGAGGCCTTGACGACCAATGCCGAGAGCAGGGCCGAGACCGGTGCGGGCGAGCCACCATGCGCCGGTGGTAGCCAGAAATGGAAGGGGAAGAGCGCGCTTTTGATCAGCAGCCCAGTGACCATTAACAGCGCCGCGACCAGTGCAACCGTCGTTACTGCCGGGGCGGAAGCGGCAATCGCCGGGGTCAGCGCAGCAATCGAAACGCTGCCATAGCTACCATAGAGCAAGGCAACGCCAAGCAGATACGCACCAGAGCCCAGGATGGCAGCGAACAAATAACGCAATGCGGCAGCGGTCTGCGTCGCGCCACCGCCACTGGCGACCAGGCCGACGGCCGCGAGCCCGACCAGTTCGAGCGTGACATAGAGGTTAAAAATATCCTCCGAGAGATAAAGCGCATTCATCCCGGCAACGAGAAAACTGGCGAGCGGCCAAAAATAGCGGCCAGCCGGCGCCCAATGGTCAGCATCCTGGCTGTCCTGATGAAAATAGCCGCGCGCAAAAACAAAGAGCGCCAGCGCCACCCCTTGCGTTAGCAGCAACATCGCGGCGGCCAGTCCATCGGCAACGAGGTCGATACCCAGCGGTGCGCCCCAGCCGCCGGCGGCGTGATGACTAGGGCCAGCGCTGCCTATCGTCGCCGCCAGGAGCAGCGCCAGCAGAAGTTGCAGCGCGCTGCTGGCGATGACCAGACTTGCGCCGCGCCCCGGGCCGAGTGCAAAAGCGAGCGCTGCGCTGGTCAGTGGTAGCAGAATCAATAACGGCAGGGCGAGGTGTGTAAGATGCTCAATCATTATCTGCACCATCGCGCGGCAGGGTCGTTGCGCCCGTCTGCGCGTGCAGGCGGCGGATGAGCGCAAGGGCGAGGCCGGTTGCGGCCACGGCGACGACGATACCGGTGAGCACCATCGCCTGCGGCACCGGATCGGGCACGCCGTTACGTTGGGCCAGGCCAACCAAAACCAGGCAAGCACCGCTGCCCATAATGTTGAAGGCGAGCACCCGGCGTAGCAGATGATCAACGAGCAGCAATGCCGCCGCACCGGCCGCGAATAGCACAACACCGGTCAGGGCGAAGAGCAGGCCGGTCGTCATCGCACACCTCCCCGATCAGCGAGCAAGAGAAAAAGTCCGGCCAGCACCAGCGCCAGCGAGATCGTCAGGCCGCTTTCGATGACCAGAATCAGCGTACCGACCAGCGCCGGAGGATATTGCAGCAACATCCCCCCAAGCAAAGGCGCGGCGGCAATAGCGAGGAAGATGAGGAAACCCGCAATCAACCCAATGCGCAAACGCAGCGTGGGTGCTGACCAAGCGGCCGTCAGCCCGGCGAGATGGAGCAGCACGAGGGCAGCAGCGAGAATGGCCGCCGCCTGAAAGGCACCACCCGGCCGATGCGCGCCCGCCCAGAGAACGTAGATCGCGAAAAATACGGCCAGCGGCGCAACCAGCCGCGCCAGCGCCGGCACCATGGCATCGTCCGCTGTAGCAGGACGCTCGGAAAGCGCCGGGTTGCCGGGTGGCACGGCGATCAGAACGCCAATCAAGGCGACGAGTAAAACCGCAATTTCGAGCAGCGTGTCGTAACCGCGCGTATTCAAAAGCACAGCCGTTACCGGATGCGCCACGCCGCTTTTGGGTATGGCTTCAGCCAGCAGCGGTCGCAGGTCGATGAGTGTTGCCGGTAGGTTAAGCAGCGCGCTGATCAGCCAGAACGCAAAACCGAGCGCGGCAGCGCTAACTGCAAAGCGCTTCATGCTTCATCCCCCGCGTTTTTGCCGCTGTCTGGCTTGTTTCGGATCGCGCGCCAAGCGTCAAAGAGCAGAACGCCGGAGAGACCAGCGCCGACCGCCGCCTCGGCGAGCGCGATGTCCGGCGCGTCGAGCCGCGCCCAAGCCAGCGCCATGAGCAGGCCAAAAACGACAAAGGCGAGCAATGCCCGGCCAAGATGGGGCGTGCGCATTGCCTGCCAGGCGCTCAGCAGCAGCAAGGCGGCGAGCAGGAGGTCAAAGGCCAGAGCGCTAGTCATCGGCGCGCCTTCTGTTGCGGTCAACGCCAAAAATGGCCTTCATTTTTCATTCTCCCGCCAGGGCACAATGCCCAGCGCATCGGCGCGGCGGGCGATGACGTAGCTGATGGCGGCACTGGCGACCAGCGCCAGCGGCCAGATCAGCAGCAACTTGAGGGCGACGGCGAGATTGTCAGCCTGCAAGGCCAGCCCACCAAGCACGCAGCCCAGCCCCAGGTTGTCAACTTTGGCTAGCGCGTGCAGCCGGGTGAATAAGTCAGGAAAGCGCAGCAGCCCAACAGTGCCGGCGAAGTAAAAAAAAGCCCCCAAAAAGAGCAGTAGGCTGCTGGCGATTTCAATCATCGGCGCGCTTCGGGTCAGTGCCACGCTGCCAGGCACGCTGGGCGAAAGCAATGGCGGTGATTGCGGCGAGTAGTGCCAAGGTCAGCGCTACGTCGAGCAACGGCGTGGCGGCGGGCGTTTGGCTGAAGGCAAGCAGCGCGAGAATGCCCACGCCGGTGCTGCCAAATAGCAGGGCGGCGAGTAGCCGATTGGCATCCCCCGGGCCACGCAAAACACGCCATAGCGATGCCGCCAAGTTGGCGAGCAGAAAGAGCGCGACAGGCAGTTCAAACCCGGTCATGCCTGCCCTCCGATCATGCGTGCGACATGACTCTCCAAGGCTGCCACCTCAGCCGCCACAGGGATGCGGGAATCCAAGGCATGAATTTTGAGCCGTGCGCCGTCGAGTGCAACGCTCAAGGTGCCGGGCATCAACCCCAGCGCCCCAGCGACGATCAAACGTGGCGCCCCGGCGGGTACGGTGAGCTCCACTGAAACGCAGCGCGGCGTTGGCCCACGTCGTGGGTTCAGTGCGAGCCGGGCGACTTGCAGGCCGCTGACGATTGAATTGCGCAAAAAGAAGCCCAGGAAAGCGAGTGCTGGCCAGGCTCGCAAATAATGGCTGGGCGGTATCAGGGCGAGGCTGGTCGCGGTTGCTGCCAGCACGGCAAAGCCTCCCATCCATGCAGCTTGCAGGTCGCTCTCGGCAAGCAGCCACCAAAGGGCTGCAAAGAAGCCGGCGCGGCGCAATGCGGCCCAGGCCATTGTCTTGCTCACTGCTTGCTCCTCCTGTTTATGCTTAACATTCCACATTGAGTACTGTGTTTATTGGCGCTGAATTGGTCAGTTTGCCAGGTTTGGCACCCCGTCTTGAACTTGCCTTCAGGGCACCAGCAGCACATCGCAAGCGGCGTGATAGAGCACATTTCGCGTCACGCTGCCGAGCAGCAGTTCTTCAATACCGCTACCGCCGTGCCGACCAATAACGACGAGATCAACATCCCGTGCTGACGCCGCAAGTACGGTCGCAGCCGGAAAACCGGAGACGACGAGCTTTGTCAGGTTCTGCGCCGGGCCGAGACGTTCGGCAAAATCACGCATCCCGGCTTCAGCGCGGGTTCGTTCAAGGTTACGATAGACCGCAATATCATCTTCACTGGCCCCCGCCAGCCGCATGCGGCCCTCAAACTGGACGCTATAAGCGTTGAGCAACTGCTTGTCCGTCTCCGGGAACAAGCGCAGCGCCGCCTGTGCTGCGCGGAATGCATTTTGCGAAAAATCAGTCGTGATAATGATCCGCTCGATCCGTGCCTGGGTTTGCTCGTGCGCCACAAGCACCGGCAAGGCGATGCTTTTGGTCAGTTTGAGGGCGGTTTCTCCAAGCAATGCGTCCGCAATCCAGTGTTCGCCCTGTTTGCCGACGACCAGCAGCGCAGCGTCAACACTGCGGGCAAACCGCGCTATCTCCTCTGCTGCCGCCCCGGAGGCCGAAGCCGGACGGGCGTCGATGCCATAACGCAGGGCAAGATCGCCAGCCAGATCGGCAAGGCGTTGTCGTGTCGTCAGTGCCGGGTCGGCACCGTACCAAGCGGCGGATGCATAAAAACCGGCGAGTGACGCCCAAATGCCATCATCAAACACATGCAAAACGTGCAAAGGGGCTTGCCGCACCAGGGCCAAATGAGCGGCTCTCTCAAGCGCAACCATCGCACCGGCAGAAAAATCAGTGGCAACAACAATCGGGGCTGACATTTCAATGCTCCTTGATGAAAAATGGCTAATTCATCAATGAGATCGTAGTGATAGTAACGAGTTCAGCGGTCAACAGCGAATTTAGTGCCGTTTTTTTGGATCAACGCTCCAGGAAAACCGAGGGGTTTGGTTGTCGTTTGAACCACATCAACACCAAAAGGAGCAGCACTGCCGGCATAAAACCGAAGACTGCGAAAGTGACGAAATGCCCCAGCCAGGGGTGCTGCTGGGTGTGGAGCACCAGCCAGGTGGTGTAACTCACATAGCCAAGGAAAAACAGCGCGCCCTGCCAACGCCTGATTTCGTGGCGATAGGCGAATACCGGAATGCAGGCCAGCATGGCGGTCAGGAATATCCAGATATCGACCCGCAACAACTCGGCGGCCACCACCAAGCCACCGGGAGCGGCCATGCCGGCCAGTCCCAGGCAGCCGAGAATATTGAAGACATTGCTGCCCACCACATTGCCGACGGCAATATCGCGCTCGCCACGCAGCGCCGCCATCAGCGAGGCGGCAACTTCAGGCAGGGAGGTGCCGGCGGCGACGATGGTCAGGCCAATGACCAGATCACTGACGCCCATGGCACGGGCGAAGGCGGTGGCGGATTCGACCAGCAAGTCGGCGCCAAGGATGAGCAGTGCAAGGCCGCCGAGCACTGCGAGTATTTGCACGCTCCAGTGCTTGTCCCACGTCGCGGGGGCGGGGATCTCGCCGGCAAATTCGTCTCGCGTTTCGCGACTTTCGCGCCGTGATTGGATAATAAGAAAGGCGGTATAGGCAATTAACAGACTAAAAAGTAAGGCTGCCTCGCCAAAGCTGAGGTGGCCATCGAGCGCCATCGCGACGAAGAGCAGTGTTGCCGCGATCATGATCGGCACCTCTTGCCGGACGATTTGTGCATGTACGGCAAGCGGCACGATCAGCGCCGACAGGCCGAGAATAAAGAGCACATTGAAAATATTGCTGCCGACCACATTGCCGACCGCCACATCGACGCTGCCCGACAGCGCGGCATCCACAGAAACCGCCATCTCCGGCGCGCTGGTTCCCAAGGCCACGATAGTCAGCCCGACCACCAAGGGAGAAATACCGATCGACAAGGCCAGGCGAGAAGCGCCGCGCACCAGGAATTCGGCACCAATCACCAGCGCGCCAAGGCCGGCAAAAAAGGTCAGAACATCAGTCATTCCGGGCTCCGCCAGGCATGGTTACGGTCGACGGCAGATTTGTGGCTGAAATTTCACGATCAATCAACAGTTGTTTGAGATCAGCTATTTCGCTGCGCAGCGCCCGCAGCTCCACACTGAGGTCATGGGTCTGTGTATCAGGCTTGTTTGGGTGCTGGCGCTCATCAAGCGCGGCATCGTCATGTTGGGTACTCTGGATGGCATTGACGATCACCGCAATGAACAGATTGAGCATGGTGAAGGTTGAAATCATGATGAAGGGAATAAAAAATGCCCAAGCCATCGGAAACTCCGCCATCACCGGGCGGGCGATACCCATCGACCAGCTTTCCAGCGTCATGATTTGAAACAGGGTGTAGGCACTTTCGCCGAGTGTTCCAAACCACTCAGGAAAAGCCTGAGCAAATAGCTTGGTCGCCATCACCGCGCCGACATAAAAAATGATGCCGATGATTGCCACCACCGAGGTCAGCCCGGGGATGGCCGTCAGCAAACCACCTATCACTCGGCGCATGCTGGGTACCATGGTCAGCAAACGCAGTACTCGCAGCACGCGCATGGCGCGCAATACGGCAAAGGGGCCGGATGCCGGCAGTAGTGCAATAGCCACCACAACAAAATCAAAAACATTCCATGCGTCGGAGAAAAAAGAGCGGCGATGGACATAAATGCGCAACACGATCTCGACAACGAAAATTGCCAGTAAAACCTGATCAGCGAGTGATAGCCACCGCCCGTAAGCCTGCATCAGCGATGGGTTGGTTTCCAGCCCGAGGATCAGTGCGTTGAGCACAATCAAGGCGATCAGTGTGTGCTGTACCCGATCATCTGCCAGCCAGATGCCGATTTGGTCACGCCAGCCTGGGGCACTGACGATGGTCGCTGCCATTATTTTTCTCCCTTTCAATTTATTTTTATCCCGAATACGCAGTGCATTGGGGTTGATAGATCAGGCGGTTTAGACCCTGATTGAGTGATTCGAGTTCAAGGGAAAAGCAGCAGGACGATCAGTTTTTCTGTGCTGGAGCAGAGGCGATGAAGCTGAATTTGCTCAGCTGGCTGGTCAAAATTCCTTTTGCAGGATACGGTCACGGCCACCATTTTTAACCTCGTACATCAAGTTATCAGCTTGCTTGATCAGGGTGTCGAAATCATGGGGGGCGATTTTATAGCTGGCAACGCCGATGCTAAAACTCACTGGCCAGTGATTTTCGCGCATTGCTGCGAGCAACCGTGTGCGCAGATTGTCGACATAGCTGGCGGCGGCCATGGTATTCATATTGGGCAAAATGAGCGCAAATTCATCACCGCCCAAGCGGCCGGGTATATCGCTGGCGCGGACATGTTGGCGAATCGTCTGCGCCACACTGACCAACAAGGCGTCGCCGATGCCATGCCCTAAGGTGTCGTTGACTTCCTTGAAGCGATCGAGATCAATGAATACGGCAGTCAAAGGCGCTGCCTGGCGCTGCGCCTGAGCGAAGGCTTGAGTTCCCCGCTCATGGAACTCACGGCGGTTGGGCAGTTGCGTCAAGGCATCTTCGCGCGCCATGCGCGACTCGCGCAGCAAAATGCGGCGCAGTTCGCCGATCAGCCAGGCACCATACAAAAAAATAGTCAGGCGCATCACTGTGTTAAAAACCAAGGGCAAAGGCTTGGCTTGATCGCCGGCCAAAGCGAGGTCGGCGATCAGCCATTCGATCGCCGCCAGCACCGCCAACGCGTAGCCAAAGCGCTGGCCGTTGAACCAACTGACCAGCAGGATGGGCAAGATGAAAAAAATGTGGAACTCGTAAGCATAGCCAGTCAGGGTGTGGAGATAACCCAGTAGTAGGGTGATCAGCGCACACGAAATCAGTAGGCCCGAGCGAATCAAGCGCCCGGGCTGCGCCAGCAACAAGCTTTTTAAATTCATCATCAGTGCATTCTACGTCGCGCTCGGCCTAACGCAGTTGTTGCCGCGCGGCCCAGTCAAAATGCACCACCCGGCTTCCGGGCAGCGCTTTCGCTATCCAGCAAACGCCGTGCTTTGGCGCATTGTTCGACGGCACGGCGCAAGGCGCTGGCGGCGCGTAATTGGGCATCCATGGCGGGTATCGCAATCAAGCCTTGAGCCCCGGTGGCCAGCAACTCCGCCTTGAGCTGCTGATAAGTGAGTGTGAAGCTGTCGAGACTGTGCGCGACATCGCTTTCGGGTGCGCTTGGCTCAAGACTGCTCAGCAAAGCCTCAGCCTCGGCGCGTAAATTGGCAAAAGTGGGACTGGCGTTGCCCTCGTTTTCACGCAGCGCGGCAGCCGCTTCAGTGGCCAATTCGGCGGCGATTTCGTAGTAACGTGCCACGCGCAGAAGAGCAGGCAGGCGTAGTGCGCTCTCTGTTGCCATGCCGCTGCGGTTGAGTTGGGCGATGAAATCAGCGATTGCGCTGGCCAGTCGGTCAGTGATTTCCTGGTTGCGCTCAAGTAGCGGTGGGGCGGCAGCGAAGGCGGTGCGGACGGTGGCGAGCGCAATACTGCCGAGGCGGTTCAGTTCGCGCGCCAAAGCGTCGAGCGCCAGCGCCGGCACGGCGAGCACGGTTTTGTCGATGTAACGCGGTTGCGCCTCGTCCTCCTCGGCGCTCTTGAAACGCTGCAGCAGAAAGTCGGTGAGCCGACCGGCAAGTGGCCAAATCAGGATCACACCCAGAATATTGAACGAGGTATGGAACAGCGCCAGCGTCGCAGCCGGTGTTGAGTCGAGTTGCAGCAATTCGCGTAGAAAACCAAGGATACTCAACAACCAGGGGAGCAACAGCAGGGCAACGATACCGGTCAGTACATTGAACAAAATGTGGGCCGCTGCCGCCCGCTTGGCATTCGAGGTGGCGCCAATGGCCGCCAGCACCGCCGTCACCGTTGTGCCGATATTGGCCCCGATCACCACTGCCGCTGCTGCCTCAAGGCTTACCATCCCGCTCTGTGCGGCAGAAAATGCAATCACCAAGGCTGCCGCCGAGGCCTGCATTAAAACGGTCATCAGGGTACCGATGAGCACCATGATGAAGACGCCAGCAAAGCCATCCCACACTGGCAAGGTGAAATTGTCGGCAAATCCGGAGAACGTCTCCTTCAGCAGGTCGATACCGAGAAAAAGTACGCCGAAACCTGCTAACGCCATACCCAACACCCCGCGCCGGCTGCCGTTTCCGGAAAGGCGGAGCAGCATGCCGACCCCAATCATTGGCAATGCGAAGGCGTCAATCTTGAATTTGAGGCCAACCAGGGCGACCAGCCAACCGGTCATCGTCGTGCCGACGTTGGCGCCAAACAATACCCATAGCGCCTGGCCGAGCGACAGCAGGCCGGCATTGACGAAACCGATTGCCGCTACCGTGACGGCGCTCGATGACTGCACCAAGACAGTGACGAGGGCTCCGGAAGCGAGGCCACGCAGGCGTGTTTTCGTGGACTGCGCAAGGATGCGCTCCAGTGCCGGCCCGGCGGCCAGACGTAAACCATCGGTCATCAGCCCCATGCCCAGCAAAAAAAGACCAACGCCGCCGGCGAGGCCACTGATCAAAGCAAATGTGCTGATGTCTGCCATTTGAAACTGTGCTCCCTGCCCGTGTGTCGTGATGATATTGCGTGATTTTCAGGTTCGATGCCAGCGCTGCTCTCTGGAATGATGAGCGTAATTTCGCTGCAGTGCTCGACGTGGCTCGTCGGCTTGAGCGAAAAATGGTGGCCGGTTTCTACAGTAAAATGCTAACTGATCGGTTGGTCAGTCCTGAATCATGCTCATTCCTGCACGCGCCAAGAGAACATCCTTTCGGCCTACGGATTCTCGCCGTTACGGGAATGACGTTGCGAGGGCGCTGAGTGAATGACGCAAAATTTTTAATGTTATCCAATGGTTCCAAAAAATGAGTTCAGATATCACTTCCTCGCCCTTGTCTCCTGAAGAACTGGCACTGCGCAAGAAGCAGGTACGAAAATCGGTTCTGGTGCGCGCTGTTTTGCTGGGCCTTATGGTTTCTGCCTGGTGGATCATATTTGTGCCGGATTCGATGGTGCCCCCGGATTTGAAATACATTCTTGGCGTGCTGGCCGGCTTGGTGGCTACCGGCTTTTACCTCTTCAACCTGCGTGCAACCTTGGCTGGGACGGCGGCCAAGGATTGAGGGCGCATCCGGTCGCGGTTTTTGATTCCGGCCTTGGCGGCTTGACAGTACTGCGCGCCTTGCGCGGTCGACTGCCAAAAGAGGACTTTTTTTATTTTGCTGATACCCGTTTTTTGCCTTACGGTGATCGCCCCGAAGTCTTTCTGCGCGAGCGTGGCGTTTTGATTGCGCAGGCGCTGGTGGAACGCGGCGCCAAGGCGCTGGTGATTGCCTGCAACACGGCAACAGCGGCGGCGGCCGAGGCGATTCGGGCGGTGGTTGATTTGCCCATTGTGGCGCTGGAGCCGGGGGTGAAGCCTGCTGTGGCGCTGAGCAAAAGCGGGGTTATTGGCGTGCTGGCGACAACGCGCACTTTGGATAGCGAGCGCTTTCAACGCCTGGTCGGGAATCATGCGCAGCAACATCGCGTCATCGCCCAGGCGTGCCCCGGGCTGGCCGAGGCGATTGAGTCACTGGGGCCGGACAGCCCGGAGATAGGGCGTTTGCTTGACGCTTTTGTGCAGCCACTGGCTGCTGCTGGGGCCGATGTGGTGGTGCTGGGGTGCACGCATTACCCGTGGGTGGCCGAAGGTATCGCCCGCCGTATGCCGCCGGGAACGACCTTGCTGGATACCGGCGAAGCGGTGGCCAAACAGCTCGAACGTTTGCTGGCAGCGGGTGATTCGTTGGGCGGTGGCAGCGGCTTGCTGACCATGGCGACCAGTGGTGCACCGCAGCAGGCCATTGTTACGGTCGACCGGCTTTTTGGGGCAAAAATTCATGTTGAACACTGGGAGCCGTGAGATGAGTGCTGCACAAAAACCGCTGGCCGGGGTCAAGGTAGTCGAGTTGGGCACGCTGATTGCCGGCCCGTTTTGTACCCGCATCATGGCTGAATTTGGTGCCGAGGTGATCAAGGTCGAGTCGCCCGATGGCGGCGATCCGCTGCGTCAATGGCGCAAGTTGTACGAGGGCACGTCGCTGTGGTGGTATGTGCAGGCGCGCAACAAAAAGTCGGTGACGGCCAATCTCAAGCATCCGGACGGTCTGGCGTTTGTGCGCAAGCTGATTGCCGAAGCCGATATTCTGGTTGAGAACTTTCGCCCCGGTGTGCTCGATAAACTGGGTTTGAGTTGGGAATCGCTCAAGGCTGATAACCCCGGCCTGGTCATGGTGCGCCTCTCGGGTTTTGGCCAAACCGGGCCGTATAAGGATCAACCCGGTTTTGGCGCCGTCGGTGAATCGATGGGGGGTTTGCGTTATATCACCGGCTTTGCCGATCGCCCGCCGGTGCGCACCGGCATTTCAATTGGCGATTCGATTGCTGCGCTGTGGGGCGCGATTGGCGCCTTGATGGCCTTGCGGCACAAGGAAGTCAATGGTGGCGCCGGGCAGGTGGTTGATGTCGCGCTCTACGAAGCGGTGTTTGCGATGATGGAATCCCTGGTGCCGGAGTTCGACGTGTTTGGTTTCGTCCGCGAGCGAACCGGCAACATCATGCCCGGCATTACGCCGTCCAATACGCACACGACGCGCGATGGCAAGCATGTGACGATTGGGGCCAATGGCGATGCCATCTTCAAGCGCTTCATGCGGGCCATTGGGCGCGAGGATCTGGCCAATGATCCCGGACTGGCCGATAACGCCGGGCGCGATGCGCGACGCGATGAGGTTTATGCGCTGATCGATGAATGGTGCACCCAGCACGACGAGGCTGACGTATTGACGCTGTTGGCGCAGGCCGAGGTACCTTCGTCGCGGGTCTATGCTGCGGTCGACATGTTTTCTGACCCGCAATTTCTCGCCCGGCAAATGCTGGAGTCAGCGAAATTGCCGGATGGCAAGGCATTCCGCATGCCCGGTATCATCCCCAAATTATCTGAAACGCCGGGTAGCACCGAATGGATAGGCCCGGCGCTCGGGGCGCATACTGAAGAGGTTTTGAGCGCCTTGGGTTACAGCCCGACCGTGATCGCCGAGATGAGGGCCGCCGGGGCGATCTAGCCGCATCAGCCCCTCGCGCAGCAAGTGCGAAGGCCAGGTTTAACCTGGCCTTCGCTGTCATTCAGGGGCTAAATTGTCAGCCTCAAACCCTGAAGCGGCCAATCAAAACCTTGAGGCTATTGGCAATTTGTTCCAGCTGATGCGCTGAGGCTGAGGTGCCACGAATTGTTGTTGTGGTTTCATCGACCATATTGGCAATCTGTTCAACGCGTTGGGCAATCTGCGTGCTCACTGCGCTCTGCTCACGCGTCGAATCGGCCACTTCTGCCACACGCGCCAGCGTGCGACGGGCGCCTTCTTCAATGGATTGCAAAGATTCCGACGCCGAATTGGCGAGATCGACACCGGCCTGAACTTCAGGCAAGGCGGCACTCATGGCCTCAACCGCGCCGGTGGTGTCGCTCTGAATGCCGACTATCATCTGTTCAATTTCAGTCGTTGCACTCGATGTGCGCTCAGCCAGTTTGCGTACCTCGTCAGCGACCACCGCAAAGCCGCGCCCTTGTTCGCCCGCCCGCGCTGCTTCGATAGCGGCATTCAGCGCCAGCAGGTTGGTTTGCCCGGCAATATCCTTGATGACATTGGCAATCGAAGAGACCTGGTTGGCACGTTCTGCCAGCGCACGAATGCGATCAGAGGTATCGGAAACGGTAGAGGATATTTTTTGAATGGCTGCCGTCGCCTGATGAACCCGTTTGGCACCCTGACCGGAAAGCGCAACAGCCTCTGATGAATCACGAGCGGTTTCGCCGGCACTGTCTGAAATATGACTGGAACTCACCGTCAGTTCCTCAATCGCTGCGGCCATGGCTGAAGTCGCGTCAGACTGCTGTTCGGCGGCACTAGCGACTTCATCCGATGCCCGGGCAATTTGTTCGGCATTGCTGACCAGGCGATTGGCATCATCATTGATCTCGGTGACCATTTGGCGCAGCGAGCCGACCATGGTACTCAACGTATATAACATGCTGCCGCGTGGCGGTGAGCCGACGTCGGCAGTCAGGTCGCCATCCGCCACCCGTCGCATGATATCCGAGGCCATTTGTGGTTCACCGCCCAATTGCTTGAGGATACTGCCGCTGATTTGCCAGCCCACCAGGCTGATGATGATGAGCAGGGCAAAAGCAATACCACCCAACAGGACAGCATTCTTCTGATATTCAGTGTCGATGTCATCAACGTAAATGCCGGTGCCCAAAACCCAGTTCCAGGGCGCAAAGAGCGCCGCATAGCCCAACTTGGGCTCGGCTTTTTGCTGACCGGCGCGCGGAAACCAGTAATCGACAAAACCACCACCGGCCTGGCCAGCGGCAATCAGTTCCCGGATCAAAAACTTGCCGTTGGTGTCCTTCAGGTCAATTTTTAACTGGCCTTCCATGGCTTGATTGCCGCCATGCAGATAGTAAACACCACTGGTATCAAAGCCAAAAAAGTAGTCATCTTTACCGTAACGGAGCGTACGCAAGCTGTCGCGCGCCGCATTTTTCGCCGCATCCTCCGTCAGCGCACCGGCTTGAACCAATTTGTGATGATGGGCCAGAATACCGACCCCCACCTCCACCAGATTGCGGGTTTTTTGTTTGCGATCCTCCAGCATGGTGTCCTTGAGCTGGAAAAGTGCCGTCAGGCATAGCGCAAGCAGCCCGACCAAGGTTAGCGCGAGCAGTATTTGCATGCGTGAGGCAACGCGCAAAGAAGATAGTCCACCCATGATATTTGTCTCCACCTTATTATTTGGCCAAAATTTAAAGCCTGTATCGCAGATACTACACCGCTAAATTAGCGAATACTACCGCTTTTAGTCGGGCTTTATTTCAGTCTGAAACGTACTGGCAGCAAGGTTTCGCGCGGGGCGTCCGCTGGCATGCTGCGGAGGGATCGAACGGCACGAAGGGCGGCTTCGTCGAGCTGACGATGACCGCTGCTTTCTTCAATTCGCGCCGCGCTGACTTGGCCGTTGCCATCGAGCAGCAACAAAACCAGCGCCTCGCCTTCCAGTCCCTGGGCAATGGCGTCGGCAGGGTAAAACAGGCCGCGTTCATGCTGTTGTTTGAGTTGTCGACGGACTTCGCTTTGCCAGCTGACTTGTGGTTGAGGGCTTGGACTGGCGTCTTTTGCCTTGCTTGGTTTTTGCCAAGACGGTTGTGCTGGTTTTGTTTCCTCCTTCACCAAGACAAGCGGGACTTGTTCCGGCAACGGCGGAGATGGGCGAAGGTAGGCGGCGATGGGGGTGGTGGCGGGCTTTTTTGTCGGCGGGGAAGGCTGCAGGTTGATGAAAGGCAATAGATGCAAGCTCAGCGATAGTGTTAAAGCCAAAGCCAATCTTGGGCGGTAATCTATCCTGAACATGAGAAAATAATCGCTGGCCTGTTGGGATGAGTGGAGCAATGAAGCCAATTTTTTTCAAGCAATTGGGTGCAATGATAATCGCGATGGCGATGGCAATGCCGGTTTCGGCACAGCTCTTTTTGTCGCCGTCCAAGGATTTACCAAGCCCCACTGAATTTGTGACGCAGTTGGAGGTCGGTGATCTGAAGCAGGCGGAAGCCTGGCTGGATGCTGGTTTATCGCCTGATTTTATGGGGAGCAGGGTTGGTTCCGGCTTGATGATCGGCGCCTGGGAGGGCAATTTGCCGCTGATGCAACTTTTTGTTGCGCGTGGTGCAAAAATTAACCAAGTGAATGGGAATGGTGAATCGGCCATGGTGCTCGCTGCTTGGCGCGGTAATCTGGAGGCCGTCCAATGGTTGCTGGAGCGCGGCGCAAATATCAATGCCGGGCATCGCCAGTGGTCAGCCCTGCATTACGCCGTTTTTGCCGGCCATACCGAGGTGGCGGAATACCTGATGGCACAGGGCGCGGATATCAATGCGCTGAGCACCAATGGTTCCAGCGTGGTCATGATGGCCATTTATGAGGGGCGCGAGGAGTTGGCGCGCAAACTGATCGAGAAAGGCGCCGACCCACGGCCCAAAAATGATTGGGGTGACGGGGCGCTGGAGTGGGCGATGCGTTTCAACCATCTCAACATTGCGCGGATGATCACCAACTCGGAAGAGTTCAATATTGCCGTCAGCGAGCCCAAGGAAAAATGGGGTGAGCCGCGTCGCTCGCTGCGCAGTTCAAAAACACTGGATGATTTACTATCGCTACGTGCCACCATGGTGCTGCGTGACTTGTCGGTCGACGTGATCGATAAGCGCATTGCGGCTGAGCGGGCGCGTATCGTTCGGACTGAAATGGACAGGCAGGCACCGATTAGCCGGGCGGCGACGATGGAAATCAGCGCTGAACGTAAAACGCCGGAGAAGCAGTCAATCAATATTGTTTACGATAGCTCGGGCAAGCCCGTGGGTTACAAGGCACCGCCCGCAACTTACTTTGGCAAACCTAAAATGCCGCGACGAAGTAATCTGAACCATTAGCAAAATGCGTAGCGCCTCCGACTTAAGTCCAATTGCCATTCTTCTGCCAGTGATGCAGACTTTGCCTTATCGAAAAAAAGGATAACGACATGCTCTACGTGTCACGAGATGCTCAGGGAAATATCAGTGAATTGCACCCGATGCCTATTGGTGCCGCCAAGGAGGGGCTGGAGGCGGATAACCCGGAGGTTCTCCAGTTTATTCACCAGCGCTGGCGTGAAAATGAACTGACTACCCTGGATCGTGAGTTTGTTCGCGTTATCGAGGACACGCTTGAGTTGTTGATGGCGAAAGACTTGATCTTGTTCACCGACCTGCCCGCCAAGGTGCAGGAAAAGCTCTTGCGCCGGCGTGAGATTCGCCAGCAGACCAACTATAACGGCGGTTATGCGGACGACGACAGCGACATTATCCGGATTTAGCCGACGCTCATTACCGCCTTGACCAACTCGGCCAGGGTGCGCACCCCCATTTTATCCATCACCCGGGCGCGGTGGGCCTCCACCGTTTTCATACTGATGTCGAGTTGGTCTGCGACTTGTTTATTCAATTTTCCGGCGACAACCAATTGCATCACTTCACGCTCGCGTTGGGTGAGTTGAGCCAGGCGGTGCGAAATTGTGCTGTTGCGTTGCTGGCGGGCAGCGAGTTGGCTGTCTACTTCCAGCGCGCGGGAAACCCGTGAGAGCAGGTCTTCGTTGCGAAAAGGTTTCTCGATGAAGTCACATGCGCCGCGCTGCAGTGCGGCCACGGCCATCGGGACATCGCCATGGCCGGTAATGAAAATAATCGGTAGTTGCGAGCCGAGTGCGTCAAGTTTTTCGTGCAACTCCAGCCCGCTCATTTCCGGCATGCGGACATCCAGTACGATGCAGCCGCGCATGGCATCGCTGCGTGCGCGCAAAAATGCTTCGGCAGATTCAAAGCAGGCGACGCGGTAGCCTTCGCCTTCCAGCAGCCAGGTCATTGAATCACGCATGGCTTCATCGTCGTCTACAACGTAGATGCTTGGCTCACTCATCATTTTCCTCAATTTCTTCAATGGGTACAGTGAATCGGAAAGTGGTACCGCCTTCGCGGCGCGGTTCGGCCCACAGTCGGCCCTGGTGAAACTCGACGATGGATCGACAAATAGCCAGCCCGATCCCCATGCCTTCGGATTTGGTGGTGAAGAACGGCGCAAATATTTTTTCTTCATCACCTTCGGTAATGCCGTGCCCCTGGTCAGAAATTGAAACCTCAAGCAGACGCTTGTTGACTTGTCGTGCCCGAATGCCGAGTTTGCGTCGTTCGATTGATGTGCCATGCATGGCTTCAATGCCATTTTTGATCAGGTTGAGCAGCACCTGCTCGATCATGATGCGGTCAACGACGATTTTGGGCAGATTTTCAGGGATATCGAGGATGAGCTGGGTGCTTGAACGCTGTGCCTCAATATCGGCAAATGCCCGTGCTTCGTCGATCAATTCGCTCAGCGGCACGGCTTGGCGATTGGGATCGGATTTTTTGACCATATCGCGCATGCGGCGGATGATTTTGCCGGCACGCTCGGCTTGGTCGCTGGCTTTTTGCATGGCCGCGAGCAGATCATCAAACTGGTAGTTGCCGGACTGCATGCGCTTGACGCAACCGGCGCAGTAATTGGCGATGGCCGAGAGGGGCTGATTGAGTTCGTGCGCCAGCGATGAGGCCATTTCGCCCATGGTGATCAGGCGCGAGGTTTGCTCCAGGCGTTTTTGCTGTTGCAGATTGACTTCATCAATGTGTTTGCGATCAGTGATATCAGCGGCGATCTGGACACGGACCGTGCGCCCATCGACCCAGCGAATCGCCCGCTCGTGGATGTGATACCAGTGGCCAGTCAGCAGATGCTGAATTTCACCATCAAATATCTCGCAAGGCAGCTCATCGGAACTGAGTTTTGTCGGGTCGGGGTTAAGTGCCTGCTTGGATGGTCGGCAACTGGCGGTAACCTGTGCTGAGTTTTGTCCCACGCAGTCAAAGCCAAAAATTTGCTGGAAGGCGCGGTTGGCAAAGAGGATTTCAAGGCTGCTGGCATCAGCGACATGAACGGCAGTCTCCAGGCCTTCGATGACGGTGACAAAGCGTTCATGGGCGCGTTCAAGTTCGATGCGGGCACGCTTGGGTTCGGTAATGTCGTTCATGGAGGCCATCCAGCCGATTTGCTTGCCGGTGGTGTCAATCAGCGGTGAAAAGTAGAGACGGACGTCAAAGCGTTCGCCGCTTTTACGCATGATGCGCATCTCGAAGCCGTTGGCTGGCGCTTCCCCGGCCAAGGCAACATCAATATTGTGTTGAAGTTGGTCGAATTCTTCGTCTGGCCAATAGGGGTAGGGCGGTTTGACGCCGACCAGTTCGCTTTCGTCAAAGCCGGTCATGCGGCAAAAGGCAGCGTTGACGAAGGTGATGCGTCCTTCGAGATCGATGGCACGCAGACCGGTGATCATGGATTGCGCCATGGCCTGCCGGAAGGCATACGCAGCGCGTAATTGCTCTTCCGTTTGCGCGCGATGCGAGGCGTGACGCCGGAGTAGTACCAGGGTGGTGGTGGCGATCAGGGTCAGGATAAAAATCAGGGTCGCCGGCAGGTAGTTGATCCAGGCGCCTTCGTTGCGGTAAGCGACGATATTGAGGCCGAGGCGGTTGTTGGGTAGATCAAGACTGATTGAGCCGGAGATTTTGCGGTCGGTGGGGCGAATTGAAGAATTGCTGAGTACTTCACGATTGTTGGTATCGAGTACTGTCAAGCTGTAACGCGTTGTGAAACGCGTGGGCAAGGTGACGCGCAGCAAAACATTGAGTGATTGCATGGCGATGAATGCACCCATATCACTGCTGCCTTGCTGTACCGGAAGAATCAGGTCGTGAGCGGGGTCGGATGAGCTTTCGGTGTAGTCAGGCGAGAAAACCGGGCGGCGGATGCGCAAGGCTTCCCGCAGGGCCTCCAGGCGAGTGCCACCCAGTTGGTCGCCAACGAAGCTGGCGGTTGTATCGTTGGGGGCAACCCACTCGATCTTGCCATCGGTGCCGACCCAGGCAATGGCGGAAATTTCGGGGTTATCAGTGACATAGCGCCCGGCGCGTACCTGAAAAGATTCGTAATTCAGTTGGCGGAATTCCTGATCACGACCGAGTTCAGCGAGAAATTCCTGATGCATGCGCAGGCGGGCTTCAATCGCCCGTTCTGCCCAGTGCATATCGCCCTCAAGCGCAGACAGGGCGGTGTCTTGCTCGCGCCATTGCAACACGGCGGTAACAATCAGCATGGCAATCGCAAAGACACCAATGGCAAGGTAAGGTGCCAGCCAAATGCGGGCTTGCTGCGGCTGGTAAGGAGGCGGGCGTACGAACATACCCTGATTCTTCGCTCCACCTTGGTTTCCGGCCATTGGTACTTACCCTAATTTGCCGCTTGCACTGAGCAAAAATGGCAGAAGCAAGGCCGTTAGTGCACCATTCAAGCCCATCGCCAAGGCGGCAAATGCGCCACTTTGTTCGCTAACCTGAAAAGCGCGGGCAGTACCAATGCCATGCGAGGCCACACCGATGGCAAAACCGCGAATGGCGGGGTCATGGATGCGCAACAGGTTGAAGACGTAGCGTCCACCAACCGCGCCAAGAATGCCGGTGATGATGACCAGCACCGCGGTCAACGAAGGAATGCCGCCGATACGCTCGGCAATGCCCATGGCGATTGGTGTGGTGACTGATTTTGGAGCGAGTGAAAGCTGGGTCGGCAGGCTGGCACCAAATGCCTTGGCGATGGCGATTGCTGAAAAGGCAGCGGTCAGGCTGCCGGCCAGGAGACCAGCGAGTACCGGAAAAAGCATCGCCTTGACACGTTTGAGTTGAGCATAAAGTGGAATCGCCAGCGCCACGGTGGCCGGGCCGAGGAGGAAATGGACAAATTGTGCGCCGTCAAAATAGGTTTGGTAGCTGGTTCCGGTCAACAGCAATATGGCGACCAAAATTGCGACGGCAATCAGCACCGGATTGGCCAGCGGATTCATGCCTGAGCGCTGGTAAAGCCAAAAGGCAGCTTGATAGGCAAGCAGGGTGATGGTCAGTCCAAGCAGTGGCGAGGCAGAGAGATAGACCCAGATTTCGTTGAGTTGCGGCGTCATGCACTTTCTCCGTCGCTCGCTTTGCTGCCGAGCATGAATTTCATCACCATGGCGGTCACGATCAATGTAGCCAACGTGCTGATCAGAACCGAGAGCAAGAGCGGCAGCCATTCATCGGCGACGCGATGCAGATGCAGCATGACGCCGGTGCCGGCTGGCACAAAAAGCAGCGAGAGGTGTTGCAGCAAGGTCTGTGCGGTGCTTTGCAGTTCTTTGCTGATACTGCCACGCACGACCAAAGTAGCAAAGAGCAGGAGCATGCCGATGACCGGGCCGGGAACGGGCAGTTTTAGCCCGCGCGCCAGCACTTCGCCGATGAGTTGGAAGATCAGGAGTTGGGTAAGGGCTGCGAGCATGGGCTAATCCTTGTCAAACGGGCCTCATAGTCTATTGCCTGTTTTTTCAACAGCCCCCGTTTTTCAGCAACAGAGACTAATTTGTTGCCTTTGAAGCGCGAAATGGCGATCGGTCATCCTTCTGGAGGAATCCAGGATCATGCCTTTTCCGTACGTACGCCGGGAAAGTCCCGGCCTTTACGGGCGTGAAAAATCAATGGCGCGCAGCGTTGCTCGTCGTGGTAAATGCCAACGCAGTCGAGGCATTGAAAGCAGCGCTCGTAGTTGATATGGCCGGCACGCGGAATAGCGTCGTAGGCACAGCGCGATTTGCAGGTCTGGCAGGGCTGGCCGCATTCTTTGCGCCGGGGGAGCCAATCCCAGCGGCGCAAACGACCGCCAAGGGTAATGGCGGCGCCGAGCGGGCAGATGAAACGACAGAAGAATTTGTAGTAGACCGCGCTGATCAGGAGCAGGCCGACTGCCCAGGCGACAAACGGCCAACTGCGTTGGAAGCCAAGCGTGATCGAGGTTTTGAAGGGTTCGACTTCGACCAGGGATTCGGCCAATTGCGGCGCAAAGGCGGCGGCAACGAGCAGCGCAAGGAGCAGCACATAACGGCCCCGTTCCAGTGCTACTTCAAGGCCAGCGGGCAGGCGTCTGGCCTTGATGCGCAGGCGCTGGGCGAGCAGGGCAAGAAATTCCTGCAGGGCACCAAACGGGCAGAGCCAGCCGCAAAAGGTGCCACGCCCCCAGACAAAGAAGCTGATGAGCGTGAAGGCGATGAGCAGCAGGGAGATCGGGTCGTAGAGAAAACTACCCAGATGCTGGCCGGCCACCAGGGTTTTGACCGCCCCGGTGAGCTGGACGATAGACAGTTGCCCTTGCGCGTACCAACCGATGAAGACCAGGGTAAAGGTGAGAAAGCCAAGGCGGAAAACTGCCAGCCGACGGGGGTTGATGGAAATCCAGCGTGGCCTCGTCAGCATGATGCTGAGCACAATGAGGGCGAGGCCGATGGCGGCGAGCTCTGGCCAGCGTTCCCCCCAGACCAACAGCCAGGCGGGAAGCGGGGTCGGTGGATAGACAAAATAGCGTGCCGGGGCGGCGTAGTCCAGATTGAGGGTTTGGCGGATGCGGGTCGGGTAAACCTGGCCTTTTTCGCGCATTACATCAAGGCTGATTTTGATCGGACGCCCGGGGTCGACGCCGGAAAGCCCCGGTGTTTTGATGATCAGCATTGAGCTGAGCGCCGGACTGCCGGTGGGTGAACTCAGTTGCAGATCAACGTCGCGTGCTTCCAGTGGTACTTCATCCTGGCTCAGTGTCAGGCGTGCCGGTACGGTGCCACGGACAAAGTCCTCATCAACCAGGAGGTGACGCCCGACGGTGGCTACCCAATAGGCTGATTGCCCCGGGCTGAGGCGAGCGAGCAATGCTTGGTACTCAATATCACCGAGCAGCGCCCGACCGATGGTGGGGGCGTTGACGTAGGCCACGTAGAGGTCGACGAAAGTCGCGTTGGGTTCGCTCAGCGCCAGCGGGTCAAGTCCGCTTCCTTCGGTGCCGGCGAACAGGGCTTCGACCTCAGCATTGCTCCAGCGTCGATGGATGATCTCGCCATCTTTCAGCAGTGCTGCAAAATCCTTTTTCTCAAAATTGTCGCTACGAAGCTCTGCGGCGCTCTGCTCACGCGGTGTTGCCAAACCAAGGCGCACCCGAGCTACCGCCAATGCCGAGGCGAGCACACTTTGATTGACCACATGAATCGAGGCGGTGGCCTTGGTGACGCCGTCGAGCACCACTTTGCTGGTGTCGGTGTCGGTGTTGGCCTGGTTGCGCTGGCCGTAAGCATTGGAAATCGTGATGCGTTGTTTGATGTTTTTACCGGCGTATTGATCGACAAAGTCATTCAGTGGTGCGATGCCGAGGCCAGAAAGAAAGACCGGCTCATGTTGGCGCAAAACCTCCACCGACATGAAAGTACCCTGTGCGTCGATGGCGATCAGCAGGTTGAATGGCGTGCCCTCAAACCCGGGAATGGGGGCAAGATCGATTGATTCGAAAACATAGCCAACTGGCCCGCTGTCCGGCGTCAGTTCATTGCTTAGCGGCCAAGCTGGCACCTCGCCAAGTTTGGCGGCAACTTGCAATGGGGGTGGAAAGCGACGGGCAATTTCAGCTTGATCCAGATCGCCGGCGTGGCCACCGGTCACAACGAAGAGCGATGCCAGAATAGCAATCAACCACGCCAAGCCACCATTCACGCCACCTTGCTTCATGCCTTGTCCCCGAGTGAGTGGCAATTCCCGCTGCTCCTTTTTGGCGCAGTTGTATCGGCATGGGTCACATCTAAATCTCAAAATGCCGGGGAGAGCCAAAATTTTTGATAATCGTGAAATTGAGCAATGCTTATGCCATGTTGCGGGACTTTCGGTCGGAGCGCCCCGCTCGCCAGATATTCAAAGGATACGCTTGTGAAATTTGCCCGTTAATTTGGCGTTGACCGTAACCGCCCATGAGGCACTGGCCTCCTCGCTGTAAGCATTGAGGGGTGCTCAGGTCTCGATGATGCGATTGAAACGTTGCCTGATCGTTAAAGTGGAGCTTTCTCGACGCGAGACCAGCTACGTGCGCGACAGTGAATACTTCTATGTGCCGCCGTACTA
>JAQTZQ010000189.1 GCA_028687645.1 Rhodocyclaceae bacterium | reverse complement strand
CTACCCTTCACCCCCCTCTTCAACACCACCTAAACCGCTGTGCCGTCGAAGAGGTGCGCATTGTACACCACCCAATCCCGGCGTCAAGAGAAAATCGGAAAATAATAGGTCTGATTTACTCACGACCTTAAAGCCCCACTAGATACAATAGGAGCGGCTTCATTTTTTGCTTCGGGCTAACAACGGGGGGCTGTGATGATTTTGGTTACAGGTGGCGCAGGGTATATCGGTTCTCATACGGTAGTTGAGTTATTGGCATCGGGCCAAGACCTAGTTATTTTCGACAATTTTTCAAACAGCTCTCCCAGAGTGCTTACACGCATTGCCTCAATTTCGGGAAAAGCTCTCTTGGTGGTTGAGGGCGATATCCGGAATGCGAGCCAACTTAATGCGGTATTTGCTCAATACCCGATCTCAAAAGTGATTCATTTCGCTGGACTAAAAGCGGTAGGCGAATCGGTGGAGCAACCTGTGCGCTACTACGATAATAATGTAGTAGGTTCTTTGCGACTGTTCGAAGCTATGGCAGCTGCTAATGTTACCAATCTTGTCTTCAGTTCATCCGCTACCGTTTACGGTGATCCACTTACCGTCCCGATAGCGGAAAATTTTCCGCTCAGCACTACGAATCCTTACGGACGCTCGAAGCTGATCATCGAAGATATGCTGCGCGACATTGCTCGGTCTGATCCGCGCTGGCACATCGCCTTACTGCGTTATTTCAATCCGGTAGGCGCCCATCCAAGCGCTCTGATCGGCGAAGACCCGCAGGGAATTCCCAACAACTTAATGCCCTACGTATCTCAGGTAGCTATCGGCCGGCGTCCGGAGCTGGGTGTCTTTGGTGGAGATTATGCAACCCATGACGGCACGGGGATTCGTGATTACATTCATGTTGTTGATCTTGCCAAAGGCCACCTAGCGGCACTTGACGCGTTGGACCGGTTGTCTGGTGCGGTGCCGATCAACTTGGGCACTGGTATCGGTTATAGCGTACTTGACGTCGTTAAGGCTTTTGAGTGTGCCTCGGAACGCCCTATTCCCTATCGGATTGGTCCACGACGCCCGGGGGATATCGCCTCCTGCTATTCGAACCCAGCGCTAGCCCGGCAATTATTGGGTTGGTCTGCTGAAAAGGATCTTGAAGCGATGTGTCGAGACACTTGGCGCTGGCAATCCTTAAATCCAATGGGCTATGAAAGCTCATGTCCTGCACCTAAGCATAGCCTCCAGTGCTAAATAGTCGCGCGCAGCAGCAAAGACTGAGAGCCGTACTCAGTAGCAGCCATGTTTTTGGTGCATTACCTCCGGAAGCCATCGCCGATCTAGCCGAAAGCCTAGACATCGAGACTGTTCAAGGTGGCAATCTTATATTGCACGAGAGCGATATCGCAGAGAGTATGCTGATCGTAATCAGCGGTCGGCTCCGTGTGTCGCGAACCAACCCAGACGGCTCATTACGCCTATACAACGAGGTTGCTCCCGGCGAGACCGTTGGGGAAGCGGGCATGATCCTTCAGCAACGCCGCTTTGCTGACGTTACCGCACTCCGTGATTCAACAATTGCTGTTTTGCACCGCCTGCCTTTTGAGGCACTCTTGCAACGCCATCCCGTGGCGCTGAATCGGGTGTTTGCACAAGCGGTATACCATCAGTTACGCCACACACCCCATCGAGCTGATCAAGGGCACGCCCACGCTTTCGTCGTCATTCCGTTACAAGACGAATCTACCGCCCTGGAGTTGGCACTAAAGCTAACTAAAGCCCTGTCAGAATTTGGGAAATCCTTGCTGGTTGACGCAAAACTATCGAGGACCTATCAACTGGATATACTGGAAGACCAATTTGATTACTTGATTTATCAAACAGACAGCGAAGACTCCAACTGGACGCGGCGCGCCTTTAGGCAAGCCGACCAAGTGATCTATGTTGCCGCAGACGGCGAGTCATCAGAGCCTACCGCCATTGAGCAAAAATTGGCCACTGAGCCCGGTTTCTCAATGAAGCGCCGGCACTTGGTACTACTTCACCCGGAGAACGCAGCATTACCTTGCGACTTGGCAGGTTGGCGGCGCCAACGCCAGATCGAGCGGATACACCCACTCAGAAGCCAGCACCCCAATGATTTTGCACGATTGGCACGCTTTCTCACCGGACGAGCAGTCGGAATCGTGTTAGGCGGGGGTGGAGCTCGTGGCTTTGCCCATCTCGGCGTCCTCAAAGCACTCCAAGAAAATAATATCCCAGTCGATATTATCGGTGGCAACAGTATGGGTGCACTGATTGCAGCTCAATACGCCCAAGGCATTTCCCTTGATGATATTCGCGAGCAAACCTTGCGCTTTGCGCTAGGTGGGGAACGTCCTACCTTGCCTCTCATTTCCCTACTCTCAGGCAGGAGAGTAGAGCGCGACCTCCGCAAGCTATTCGGTAACCAAACCATCGAACAATTGTGGACACCCTATTTTGCCGCTGCCTGCAACCTGAGTCTTGCCTGTACCAGTGTTCAGGAAAGCGGCCCAATCTGGCATGCCGTTTTAGCGAGCAACTCTCCTGCAGGCCTTTTCCCACCTGTGCTGCGCGATGGGAACCTACTGGTCGACGGCGCCATTCTTGATAATGTTCCGGTACTCGCAATGCGCGGTCGACTAGGTACCCCCTTAGAACAGCGACGAGGCAACGGTACTATCATTGCCATCGATGTAGACGTACAAAACGACCTAACTGTGAATCCGCTGCAAACACGTCTATCGGTGAGAAAAACCCTCAAAGGATATTTTTTAAACAGCGAGGAAGCTACCCCGGGAATTGGCGACATCCTGTATCGTGCAGGCCATATTGGGGGATTGCATCAGCGGAGCAGAACAATGGCCACTGCGGATCGCTACCTGGAACCTCCCGTCGCAGCCTTTCCTTTAATGGCTTATCGTCGTGCAGCAGAAATTGCTGAGGTAGGTTATCGTTATGCCATGGAGGAAATCGGTCGATGGAGCACCCCGGAACCACCTCACTAAACCCCGACAATTTGCCGCTATCCCTTAGCCAACGGGAAGTCTGGCTGGATCAATGCGCACGGCCGGATAGTACGCACCTTAATATTGGTGGTGGTGGTTTCATCAAGGGCATCTTTGAGCAACAGACGTTAATCGAGGCGCTTACCGACCTGGTCGCTGAAAGCCAAGCCTTACGCTTGGTACCAGACCATCAAGGGCGGCAGCGCTTGCTTCCAAGCTACCATCCCGTCCTGGAAACGCTCGATTTATCAGACAACACAAACCCAGAAGAAAGCCTGCAGCAATGGCTAAAGAAAAGTATTGCCCAACCATTTTTTCTTGGAGAAGCTCCTCCTTGGCGCTTCGCTTTACTGAAATTCAATGACCAACTCGCCTGGCTCTCCATTCAATTCCATCACTTGGTCATGGACGGCTGGGGAACCTCGCAGGTAATGCGCCGCTGGGTAGAAATTTATAACGCCAAATTAACGAATTCCGAACTTCCTGCAGCCGGTGATCCAGGGTACTTAAGGTTCATTGAGGAATCACTCGAATATCGTGCCGCCAAGGTTTTCGAGAACGACTCTGAGTATTGGGAGAAATGCCTACCGGTACTCCCAGCCCCCTTATTCGAGCGCCGGCATCGACCTACCGGACACGCAGGGCTTACAACGGCAATATCTTCGTCACTACCCATCTCGCGAAGCCAATATGACCGGCTTAGCCACCAAGCCCTCAGCAATGGTGGAACACCATTCAGTTACATGATTGCAACCTTGGCCTTCTATTTTGCGCGCGTCCAGCACCGGCAAGAGATTGTCATTGGCATACCCAGCCTTAACCGAGGGGGCAAGCGATTTAAAAACACCTTTGGGATGTTTGTCAGCGTCTTTCCCCTTGCTCTCAAAATCAACCAACAGATGACCGTATTGGAACTGCTGGCTTATGTTAGTAGCGAGTTGCGTGCAGCCGTTCGCCACCAGCGCTACCCGATAAGTGAAATAGGCAAGCGGCTTCAGGCCATCCGCCACAAACGTGACAGCCTATTTGATGTCCTCTTTTCATTTGAACGTCAGGATTACACCCTTAAATTCGGAGAAACCGCCGAATCATCCGGGGCACGTCAAGTTTTCTCGGGGATTTCACGCTTTCCACTCAGCATTACCTTGTGTGAATTTCACCCGGATCAGGATGTTGAACTCACACTCGAAGCCAGCGCTGCCTATTTTGAGCCAGATGAAGTTAACTATCTCGGGCATCGACTGATCCATTTGATGAGTGCGATGCTCACTGATTCAACTGCGTTATTAGCATCAATCGATTTTTTACCTCCGGCAGAACGCCTTGAGCTAACACAGGGGGCTTTTCAAGGAGGTTACGGTCAACGGGCTTTTAAGCCCTATTTTTACCAGTTTGAGCAACTGGTAAAAACTCACCCCGACACCATCGCGCTGATTTGGGATGAGGGACACATGAGCTATGCCTCGCTCAACGTCCAAGCCAACCAAATTGCCCAGACTCTCCGAAAACAAGGCGCAGGCCGGGACAAAATTGTCGCCTTGGCAGTTGAACGATCCCCCGAAATGGTGGCAGCCATACTCGGTATTTCCAAATCAGGTGCCGCCTTCCTTCCGTTAGATGTGGACGCGCCCCTCAATCGACTCGCCCGAATTCTTGATGACAGTGGTGCCATCGCGCTGTTAATTCAGACCCGCAACCACGACAGATTTAAAGCGCTTCCACTCACCAAAATTTTGCTAGAGGATGTCTCCACGCAACCCTCAAGCGCGCTGCTCTACTCGGCACAGACCGAACCCCGACCGAGCGATCTGGCCTACGTCCTGTTCACATCAGGATCAACAGGGCACCCCAAGGGCGTTATGGTTGAACATCAAACGATCGCCATGCGCCTTGAATGGCTGGTAAAAACCTGGGCAGTCACCCCTGCTGACCGCACAGGTCACGCCAACCAACTAACCTTCGACCCATCACTCATCGAAATACTCCTCCCCTTAACCCAAGGTGCCAGCATTGCCCTCGCACCGCCGGGCCGCCAACACCCGAACTCACTGCGTCAATTTGCCATCCGCCATGCCGTCACCATCATGGCCCTGGTACCCGCTACCGTACGAGGAATCGTCGATTCAAACCAGCCAGCAGTTGACCTGAAGCTTCGCGTAGTCTGCTGCGGCGGTGAAATCCTTCCAGGCGAACTGGCGCAACGTTTCACCACTGAAACCAGAGCCCAGCTTTACAACGTTTACGGCCCCACTGAAACCGCAATTTTCGCCACCGCTTGGCGATGCCAATCCCCGATGACAGAAGAGCCGCTGCCAGTGGGTTTCCCTGTTGATGAATCGCGTATTTATATACTGGACGCCAGCGGCCACCTTCTGCCCTTTGGCGCTCTGGGCGAAATCCATATTGCCGGCCGGGCCATTGCCCGCGGCTACCTCAATCGACCCGAACTAGATGCCGGCGCATTTCAACCCGATCCCTTCGTACCAGGACAGCGAATGTACCGAACAGGAGACCTTGGCTGGCTGGGTACCGACGGTAACCTGCATTTTCAAGGGCGCATTGACCGCCAAATAAAGCTACGCGGCTATCGCATCGAATTAGGCGAAATCGAAGCCAGCTTGCTCAGTGTCGAACAGGTCACCCAGGCCGCCGCCAAGCTCATCGAAATCCAAGGCAAACCGGTTATCTACGCTTGGGTAGCGGGCCTGGAAGATAAGCACCTCCCTCAATTACGCGAAACAATTGCCACACGTCTCCCAGATTACATGCTGCCCTCAGGCATTAGCCTGCTCACTGAACTCCCACTCAATTCGACCGGAAAAATCGATTACGACGCCTTACCCGTTCCCCAAACCATTGCCTCACATTTAAGCTCACGTCCGGCCTCCGGACGTCTCGAAATTGGTTTGCTCAATCTCTGGGAAAAAGCCTTGAATCGCCAAAACATTGGCGTTCATGACAATTTTTTCGATCTCGGTGGGGACTCGATTGCCGCTGTAGAAATACTGACGGGCATTGAGCAACTACTCGGGCGCAAAATATCCCTCTTCCGCCTGACCGAACACCCGAGCATTGAACAACTAGCAATCGCCCTAGGCGATGAAGAGGCCGACGGCGAGCTGATGATGGCACTCAATCGCCCTACCGGCAAAATGCCGCTCTATCTTGCAGCATCGGGACACGGCGATTTAATTCGCTTTCAGGCCTTGGCATCAGAGCTCAACGATGTCTGTGATTTTTATATGCTCCAACCCCCGACCTCCTCGCCCTTCACCCGTATTGAGGAATTGGCCCAGCGCTACGCCGACCAGATCAATCATTACGGTCGACCGGGATTTTTGGCCGGATTTTCAGTCGGCGGCATTGCAGCACTCGAAGCCGCGCGAATGCTTGAACTCAGCGGAATGACCTTACCCGGCGTTATCCTCGTCGACACCGTCTTCCCCAGCCGAATGCTGCGCGGAACCCTGCTCTGGCGAAGCCTGGGCTGGCTCGCCCGCCGACTCAATGCGCAGGAACTCAGCATGAACGGGCGTCACCTAGGCGCCATGTTCAGCGACCCCGGCTTAATCGCACAAATTGAAGCCATCTCCACCTACAAACCCGAAGCCTATGAAAAATCGGTTTTGTTGATCAAATCCACGGGGCTCATCAAGTGGGCACGCCTGCTTTTCACCCCTTGGCGTAAATACTTGAAGACCAACCTGCGAGAAATCGAGATTTCCGGGCTGCATGGTTCTATTTTCGAACAACAGGGCATTCAAGAATTGGCCTCGGTATTACGTCAGGAAATACAGGCCAAACAGAACTCAGC
>JAQTZQ010000188.1 GCA_028687645.1 Rhodocyclaceae bacterium | reverse complement strand
ACCCAGACGCAACACCCGGCCACGAAAAATTTCTATGCTGCGGATCAACTGAGTATTTTGCTCAGCCAGGGCCTTGATCAACTCCGAAGAAGAAAGCATCGCCTTGTTCAAGGCAGCAACATCCGCTTGCAAACCATGAATGCGTGCATCCAGTGTTGCAATCGTCTGGTTCTCGGCAGCGGCAACAGGCTCAGTGTTTGCAATATCCTCATCAGCGACGGCGGATTTTTTGCCGACCGCCTTCCATAACTTTTTCGCACCTTCAGCCACTTTCGGTGCGTTATTGATGACTTCTTTCCAAGGAACGTTGCTCAGTACGGTCAACCAGGGAATGGGCATGAATTTTCTTTCTAAAACAATAAGTAGCAGTGTCGAGTATTGATGGGCGAGCCTATCACTGATCGATCAGTCTGAATTTCCAGGATCGGCTCTATGATAGCGAATGAACTTGAGGCAGGCATCTCAATCAATGAATGAGCAAACTCTGGCGCAGTTGGCCAATTTTCTGCGCGATCTCGGTCAAGCGCTACATGTCAGTGGTGCGCCGGCCCATGATCTCGAAGCGACGATGAATGACATCGGCCAGCGACTTGGCGCTCGCGTTGAAGGTTTTGCCGTGCTTACCTTTCTTGCGCTGACCGTGGTGGCTGGCGTGCATACCCGGCGTGTCGAATTGCTGCGCCTGCCGCCTTATGATTACAACATGGCGCGCCTGATTGATCTCGATGCCCTCTGCCGTGACATCTCATCGGTCGAGGCACTGGCTGATTACAACGCACGTCTGGCTACCATCATGCGTCAGCCACCGCCTTGGTCAGGCTGGCGTTTTGTCGGCATGGGCTTTTTGCTCTCGGCGTCAGTTGCCTTGTTACTCCGTGGTGGCTGGATGGAAATGCTCTGTGGCGGCCTGATCGGGATGTTTTTTGTCGCAGGCTATTTGCAATTTTCTCGTATTCCCCGCCTCGCACCGGCGGTTCCAGTCATTCTTTGTGCCCTGGCAGCGACCGCCGCGCAAGGGTTGGCGCACTGGCTTCCGCAGCAAGTGCCTTTTATTTCAGCCGTTGCCGGGATCGTACTGCTATTGCCAGGCTTCATGGTTACGGTGGCGATGTCTGAGCTTGCCACACAGAATTATCTGGCCGGCTCGGGCCGCCTGACTGGCGCTTTTGTCCTGCTATTTTTGATGGGTGCAGGTCTTGCCATTGGCACTCAAATCAGCCTCGCCTGGATGCCACCACTTCCCATTGTTGAGACCGCAACCGCCTTGCCCAACTGGACGATCTGGATAGCGATCGCCGGACTGGGGATCTCGTTGCTTGCCGTATTGCAGGCCCCTTTGTCGTCAGCTAGTGTCTCGGTGGGCGCCTGTCTGCTTGCCTGGGCTGTTTACTCAGTGGTTGATGCCCGAATGGGAAACGTGGTGGGCGCGTTTGCCGGCGCTCTGGCGGTGGCCAGTGCCGGGCATCTGTACGAGTTTGTCAGTAAAAAACCGGCGGCGCTGGTGCAAATCCCCGGATTGATTACCCTGGTGCCGGGCAGCATGGGCTTCCGTGGTGTTCATGCCTTGATTCACCAAGACAGTAGCGCCGGCATCAACCTGGTCACCGATATGGTGATGACCGGCGCTGTTCTGGCGGTTGGGTTGTTGCTTGCAGATAATATTTTGCCGCTGTTATTTGCCAGAAAACAGGCGCCCAAGACCGGCGTTTAAATTGTCAAAAAATCGGCTGCTGCCTCAAAAGGCTTGAGCTTTGAGTCAACGTGCACTATTGCCTTCTGCCCAGGCTGGATAATCCCCAAGCAAATATCCAGACGATCAGTAGCCAAAACGTCGCTAAAAATCCCCAGCCAAAAGCAGTCGGTGCGCACCATCCCCAACCGCACAAACCGTTGTTTTCAAGCAAGCCGGGGATGCCGACCTGATGAAACAAATAGATGGAAAGGTAGGGCACAGCCACCATTAAACCTGCTGGTGAGTCGAGATAAGCTGGCCACACAAGCGCAGGCAAAGACAACAAAAAAAACACTGAAACAATGGCAGCAAATAATTTGAGGGTTCGAGGCAGGAACATGGTTTTGGCCTAACGTCGATCGCATCCGTCTGATCTGCTTCTTGCGCAAGTCAGCATAAATGCATGATCAGGCGCCGTTCCCGATTGTGGGACGCAGCTTGCGCCAGCTGGAAATGGACGCGATGACCGGGGTTATCCAGAGCGAGAGCCAAAGTCCGGCAAGGACTGCCAGCGCCAGCGCATTTGGCGCCGTACGGGTTACCAGGTAGATGAATACCAAAGCGATAGCCGTGACCACGACAGCCGAGGCGACGTAGGCCAGCACCAGTTGGCGCAGGAAGACGCCGACAAAGCGGCCCAGCGGTACGCCTTCGACCCGCATTTTTCCCTGGCGAAAGGCGATGAAGCAGGCTGCGCTACAGATGCCAATAGCGGTGGCAAGGAGTTGGAGCCAAAACTCCGGCGTCCATTGGGCTCTACCGTGTACGAATAGCACCAGGATGACTGAGCAAGCGAAAGTGCCAAGGGCGAATACGACGCGAAGGCTGTGGGCTGGGGTGATCATAATGCCTAACGTTCAAAATCACCGGGCCGCAAAAAGCATGGCTTTGAGGGGCCGTTGGTGGATTACAGGGTTGAGCGAAGCCGGTGACAACATGCTCCTGCAAGCCCGCTGCGTCGCTCATCAAGAAGCGAGATTTTGCGATATTTCCGCCCGATAAACCAGCGTGGTGATCGATTTGCCGACACAACCGCGTCGACAGTGCGGCTAATGTGTCAAGGGACGAACAATGCAAAAAAACGCCCTCCGAAGAGGGCGCTGGACAGGATCGCAGGAGATGATTCGAGAGAGAGGTTAACGACCGGCCGATTTGCCGAATTCGTAGCGCACACCGACCCACGCCGCCCGGGGAGCTCCCGGCGCCACCAGTGCGGAGAAATCGTCGTCACCGTTCATGAAGGTACCGTCAGCCTCAAAGAAGGTTTCACCGAGCATGCCGCCGGTGTGGTATTTCTTGTCAAAAACGTTGTTGACCTTGGCAAACACCTGCCAGCCGGTGTTGGCAAATCGATAACGCGCATCCAGATTGACGACCGCATAGCCGGCCACCTTGCTACCGGCGCCGTCATGATCGTTGTTCTCGTTGCCGTGGGAATATTGGTCGGAGAAGGCCACGATGCTGGTGCCGATGGTCCACTGCGGCAGCGCCTGCCACTCGCCACGCAATTTGAACTGGTGCTGCGGAATGCCGGGAATTTTGTTACCCGGCTGGACATGAATCACCTCAATATCTTCTCCATCATCGTCAACGCCAATCACCTCTCGGGATGAGTTGACTTCGGAGACCAGGTCGAAGCGGCTCTGGTAAGTTGCCTTGATGTAGCTGTAGCCGGCAGACCAGCGGAAAGTACCGACTTCGCCATTCACTCCCAGATCCACGCCAAGGCGACGGGTCTTGCCAACGTTGTCGAAATACCCGGCACCGCTGGAGTTGGCGGCAATGAACTGGATGTCGTCGGTGTTCTGGGTACGGTAGAGGCTGGCGCTATAACCGATCCCGTTCGTGATCTTGCCGCGCACGCCACCTTCGAAGGTCTTGGACACCACCATGTCGAGCGGCGGGTCGCCGGCCATGGCGTTGGGCAGTTTGCACGGCTGGTTCGGATTGGCGCAGCCCAGTTCGATGGCGGTTGGCGCGCGGCTGCCTTCGTTGTAGCTGGCGTAGAACGATAGCGTCTTGCTCGGCGTGATCGCCAGACCGATGGCCGGATTGAAACGGTTGAAACTGTGGTCACCGGTTAGCGATTCGGGATTGCTGGCGTCAGGAATCAACTGGTCGCGGTTTTCCACACGGGTGTGGTTGTAGCGACCGGACAAGGTCAGGTGATAGATGTCGTTGAACGAAAAGGTATCGGTGGCAAACACGCTCAAGGTGCGGTTAACCCCGCGCAGCGCTACTTCGCCCTCCTCGCCAAAAATGCCGGCGCCGGCGACGCCACGGGTGGCGGTGATATCGCCGAACTCGGTGGACTGTTCAAAGTCGGTTCGGCTGCGGTCATAGCCAAGGCCGGCGATAAACAGGTTCTGGTGGCCCAGCCAGTCCTGATTGAAATTAAGCTGGGCCGTGGCACCGTAACCGACGCGCTTCGACTTGCTGCGGTTGAGCGCGCCGCCGCAGCCCGACTCGGCGTCTTCCGGATCCGCGAAACTCGTACAGTCCGCATTGAAGTCGGCGTCGTCCACATCGTCGTTGACATCGCCGTTCAGGGTGCGCGTGCGCCCCTTGCGGTAGTAGGCGTTGCCACTAAGCATGGTGGCGTCATTGAGCCAGTGGCTGGCGTTGACATTGAAGAAGGCGAGCTTGTTCTCGGTCTGGTCCGGCTTGGTGTTGATCGCCTCCCAACTCTGGGCGCTCAGGAATTCCTTCTGTACCAGGCCGTTGCCGATCAGGTCGTTATCGGCCAGCGACATGCTCAGGCTCAGATCGGTGCTTGCGTTGCGCCAGCCCAGTTGGCCGAACACCTGGCGAACTTCGGAGGGCGAGGCATCGCGCCAGCCGTCCTCGTCGAAATAATTGCCGGAAATGAAATAGTCCACGCCGTTGGCCGCCACGCCACCGTATTCGGCCTGGGCGTTGTAACGCCCCCAGGAGCCGCCGGACAATTCCACGGCACCGCCCCGATGGGTGTAGCCGCGCTTGGTCTGCAGCGAAATGGCGCCGCCCAGCGTATTGAGGCCGAACAGCGGATTGGAGCCTGGCATCAGCGACATGTTGGCCAGCGCGTTCATCGGGATCAGATCCCAGCTCACCACGTCGCCAAACGGCTCGTTGATGCGCACGCCGTCCTGGTAAACGGACAGGCCCTGCGGGGTGCCGAGCAACGGCGAGGCCGTGAAGCCGCGAAAATTCACATTGGGCTGGAACGGATTGTTCTGGGTTTCATTGACGTTCACCCCGGTCATGTTCTGCGCCATGTAATCCGCAATGGTCAGGCTGTGCTGCTCTTCCAGTTCTTTGCCCTTGACCGTCTGCACGTTGGCCGGCACCTTTTCGATCGGCAAGCCGATACCGGGCAGGGGCGTGGTGCCAATGACCTCGACCGTTTGTAAGCGGATCGTCGGTTCGGCGCCTACAACGCCACCCTGATACGCTGCCAGCACCGCCAGTGCCAACCAGCGCGGACGGAAACGTGAGGCCCCGCTCCCCACAGCGAATTGCAGTTTCATGATTTTGTCTCGGAAAGTTATAGAAATGCTCAGGCCGCCGATTTTCTAGGAATCCCGCCAGAAAATCTCGGGAAATCTTCCCGCTGATGGGGGACTTAATGGCCGAGGGAATGCGCCGGGAGGGGAAACTGAGAACAGATATTTCGCTTGAACCGGCGATGAGCAGCGGTAAACAGGATGTTTTTAGTCGATGGAACCTTGCACCGACGCAAGTTCAATTTTGGCCAAAATTCCTCGTTGACCGCAGCAACCCCGGCGAGTGAGGCGGGCACCAACGACAGAAGCTACATCGTGGATTTAACAGTTTGTGGTTACCACACCTTCCACCATGGCTTTATTCGCCTCTTGGTCAGCAAACCACTGCGATACCGCTCCTCAAGGACAGACGAAAATTTAACGAAGTCATGCGCGTTCTCCGGCGCAACATACTCAAATTGACCAAAATGCGTTGCGTAATCATTGAGGTACAAACCATCGTCCCCGTAGTATTGCTCCGCAAACTGGTTTCCCTCGTCGGTGAGGGATAAGTTCGTGAATTTGCCATCGCAGTACTTTAAGAAAAAGTCAGTCGCTGACAACGTACCTTCAATGACACGCTGCACGTCCTCTGGCTCATTTTCAATATGCATGGCGCCAGCCCAACCTTTGCTGAAGCACCAACGCAAAAAAAGAGCAATGTGCGTTGCACCGTACTCATCGGGTTGCCCCTCGGGAAAGCTATCTGCACCACAATGCCAACTGACGTCGTCGTATTTCATTGATCGATTTGGTAAAAGCGTTCGTTACGGTTCATGTTCTGAAACATGCGGTGCATCTTAATGCCTTAACGTCGATTTCAGGAGCCACCCATTGGGTGAAGCAAAACGCAGAGACATCAATCGCAAAGAGTCCCAATTGTCATGCAATGGTATTCAGTCCGTAGCTGGCCGAGTAAAAATACGCTGGGAAGCCGAAAGCGCAGCCACGCCGAACTCTGGCCATTGGCTGAAGGAATAAGCGCTATACCGGCGGCGCAGCTAGCCTCGGGCGCGTGGGTTTCCGCGAAAATGCCGCCGGCGAATTGACGGCGGATTGTTACAACCATCACCGCCTTGACCGTTCGCCTGCCCGATGAAAAGCATCGCCGCCTCAAAGCGCTCGCCAAGAGCCGTGGTACGCCGCTCAATCGCCTGATTGATGAAATGACGACATTGATGCTGACAGAGTTTGACGCTGAAACCCGCTTTCAGATTCGTGCTGCTCGGGGAACTGATCAAACGGAGCTTGGCTTCGCCCTGCTCAAAAAAGTGGCAGGTTAGGCGCCGGTCGAATCACTGGTGCACCAAATAACAAGCAACCTTACCATTATGAATTTTCAATGATTTCGGTCTCGCTTGATGCGCCAGCGAGCAAGATATCCACGCCAGTATTGCTTGGTTGGAAAAATGGGGCTATTCACTAGCGTAAATCGCCAGCACCTTCCTCGCTTCATGCGCCAGCATGTCACGCAAACTCTCCGGCCCCTCAACGCACACATGTGATCCGTGGCGCAAAATATCCATCAGTAACTCGCGTTCATCGGCATAAGGAACGCTCAGACGGTAGCGGCCATCAGCCAGGGTTTCGCCTTGCTGGTCGCGGTGCC
>JAQTZQ010000029.1 GCA_028687645.1 Rhodocyclaceae bacterium | reverse complement strand
GCGCGGTCATAACCTTTCAGGGCATCGAGCGGTTGCTCGGCGGGGTCAAAGGGATGCGCATCAATGCCTTGCCCCAGCAACGCGTCCAGCACGCGCGAGCCGCTCTTGAGCGAGACTTCGCGCTCGGCGGAAGAGCCCCCAAAAAGCACGGCGACTTTACCGAATTCGCTCATTTGAATTCCACCACTTTGCCCGGCACTGCGCCAATCGAACCGGCGCCCATGCACAACACAACGTCACCATCACGGGCGACATCCAGAATGGTTTGCGGCAGGTCAGCTATATCTTCGACAAACACCGGCTCGACTTTGCCGATCACACGCAGGGCGCGAGCCAGCGAGCGGCCATCGGCGGCGACAATCGGCGCTTCACCGGCGGCATAAATTTCTGCCAGCAAAAGCGCGTCGACCGTACTAAGTACCTTCACGAAATCCTCAAAGCAGTCTCGGGTGCGGGTGTAACGATGTGGCTGGAAAGCCAGCACCAGACGACGACCGGGGAAAGCGCCGCGTGCCGCAGCCAGCGTCGCCGCCATTTCAACCGGGTGATGGCCGTAATCGTCAACCAGCGTGAAGCTGCCGCCCGCTGGTAAAGCGACTTCGCCATAACGCTGAAAGCGCCGGCCAACGCCCTTGAATTCAGCTAAGGCCTTGATGATGGCGGCGTCGGAAACTTGCACTTCGGTCGCGACGGCAATCGCTGCCAAAGCGTTCAGGACGTTATGCAGGCCGGGCGTATTGAGCGTAATCGACAAACGAGACACCGAACCATTGACCCGCACACAGTCAAAGCGCATCTGGCCATCAGCGGCGACGATATTTTCAGCGTAAAAATTGCAATCCGGCGACAGGCCATAGGTAACGATCTGCTTCGACACCTGCGGCATGATGGCGCGCACGTTGGGGTCATCGCCACACAGCACGGCGACACCGTAGAACGGCAGGCGGCTCAGGAAATCGACGAATGCGCCTTTCAGGCGCTCGAAATCGTGACCGTAGGTTTCCATGTGATCGGCGTCGATATTAGTGACGACCGAGATGACCGGTGACAAAAACAGGAATGACGCATCCGACTCATCGGCCTCAGCCACGATGAAATCGCCGCTACCGAGACGGGCGTTGGCGCCAGCAGCATTGAGACGGCCACCGATGACGAACGTAGGATCAATCCCGCCTTCGGCCAGAATGCTGGCGACCAGACTGGTCGTCGTCGTTTTGCCGTGCGTGCCGGCGATGGCGATGCCGCGCTTGAGGCGCATCAGTTCAGCCAGCATTTGGGCGCGCGGCACAATCGGAATGTGGCGTTCGCGGGCCGCCATCACTTCAGGATTATCGGCCTTGACCGCCGTTGAAACGACGACTGCATCGGCACCCGCTGCGTTTTCGGCGGCATGGCCGAGCATCACCTTGACCCCTTCGGCCTCCAGCCGGCGCGTCGTCGCGCTGGCGGCGATGTCCGAGCCGCTGACGGTGTAGCCGAGGTGAGCCATCACTTCGGCGATGCCGCTCATGCCTGAGCCGCCGACGCCAACAAAGTGAATGTGTTTGACCTTATGTTTCATTTCGCACTCTCTGCGCAGAGGTTGGCCACTGCTTCGGTGGCATCGGGCTTGGCAAGGCTGCGGGCCTTTTCGGCCATTTCGAGCAACTGGTTACGGCTGTAATTGCGGATTAGCGCGATGGCTTCCGGGGTCAACTCACTTTGCGGTAGCAGGAAAGCACCGCCGACATTGACCAAAAATTTGGCATTGCCGGTCTGGTGGTCATCCACCGCATGCGGAAAAGGCACCAGAATGCTGGCTACACCGGCAGCGGCCAACTCGGCAATGGTCAAGGCACCCGAACGACAAATGACCAGATCGGCCCATTCATAAGCGCCGGCCATATCCTCAATAAATGATACGCAATGGGCGTGAACGCCAACAGCCGCATAGGCGTCCTTCAGTGCTTCAATATGTTTTTCACCGGCTTGATGGACGATTTGCGGCTGTTCGTTTTCACCCAGCAAAGCCATGCCTTGCGGCACCATTTCATTCAATGCCTGGGCCCCGAGGCTGCCGCCAATGACCAGTAATCGCAGGGCGCCACTACGTTCAGCGAAGCGTTCGGCAGGTAGGGCAATTTTGGCAATTTCAGGACGTACCGGATTGCCGGCCCACACCCCTCTTTTAAATACACCAGGAAAACCCGTAGCAATTTTGTCGGCAACGCCGGCCAACACGCGATTGGCCAAACCGGCAACGGAATTTTGTTCATGCACGATCAAGGGCTTGCCGAGAAGCACCGCCATCATGCCGCCAGGGAAAGTGATATAGCCGCCCATACCGATCACGACATTCGGTTGCACCTGACGAATAGCCTTTTGCGCCTGCCAGAATCCTTTGAGCAGATTGAGCGGCAACAGCAGCTTGCGTAGCAAGCCCTTGCCACGCAAGGCGGCAAATTTGAGATTAATCATCTCAAAACCATGCTGTGGCACCAGACGCGCTTCCATGCCATCTGGATTGCCGAGCCAAACCACCCGCCAGCCGGCGTCGCGCAACTGGTGCGCAACAGCGAGGGCCGGGAAAATGTGCCCGCCGGTACCGCCGGCCATGACCAGAATCGTCCGGCTCATAGCTGTCCACCTCTCATGAGTTGCCGGTTTTCCCAATCGACTCTCAACAGGATGGCAAGCGCGATGCAATTGGCCAAAATCCCGGACCCACCAAAGCTCATCAGCGGGAGGGTCAAGCCCTTGGTCGGCAGCAAGCCCATGTTCACGCCAATATTGATGAATGACTGGACGCCAAACCAGATGCCAATACCCATTGCCACCAGCGCCGGATAAAGGCGCTCCAGCGGCACGCACTGACGGCCGATGGCAAAGGCTCGCTGCACCAGCAAGGCGAACAATGCGATGACCGCCAGCACGCCGAAAAATCCCAATTCTTCGGCGATGACCGCCATCAAAAAATCGGTGTGCGCTTCCGGCAGATAGAAGAGCTTTTCAATACTGGCACCCAAGCCAACCCCAAACAACTCCCCTCGCCCAAAGGCAATCAGGGAATGAGAAAGCTGGTAGCCCCGCCCGAAGGCATCGGCCCACGGGTCCATGAAACCGAAAACGCGGTCACGGCGATAGGGCGAAACGATGATCATCACCGCAAAAGCAGCCAGCAGGCCGACGACCAGCATGGCGAACAATCGCGCCTTGAGGCCGCCCAAAAAGAGGATCCCCATGGCAATGGAGATGATGACCACGAAGGCGCCAAAGTCCGGCTCTTTGAGCAACAACATGCCAACGACGGCCATTGCCGCAAACATCGGCAAAAATGCCAGTTTCAAGTTGTGCATGACATTGATTTTGCGCACGGTGTAATCGGCGGCGTACAAAACGGCAAACAGCTTCATCAACTCTGACGGCTGCAAATTGGCAATGCCGAGTGGCAACCAGCGACGTGCGCCGTTTACGTCCTTGCCAATACCGGGAATCAGGACGATGGCCAGTAGCACGACACCGATCATGAAGAGATAGGGCGAATACTTTTGCCACAGGCTAAGCGGCACCTGGAAGGCGACGGCAGCAGCGACCATGCCAATGGCAATAAACACCCCGTGACGAACCAGATAGTAAGCCGGTTGATGCCCGGTGTAGCGTCCAGCTTCAGCAATCGCGATGGATGAGGAATAGACCATCACCAGTCCGATGAACAGCAACAACAACACACTCCACAGCAGGGCGTAGTCAATCTCGGGCACCTCTCGGCGCGGCGCGTCAAGCGCGGAGATCATCATGCTGACAAGCCCTTCACCGCATCGACAAAGGCTTGCGCCCGGTGCGCGTAGTTGCGGTACATGTCGAGGCTGGCACAGGCGGGCGAGAGCAGGACGCAATCGCCAGATTGGGCTTGCGCAGCCAACCAGCGCACCGCCGCTTCCATGTCGCCCAGAATGCGGGTCGGTACGCCACTGCCTTCGAGCGCCATGCCAATTGCGGCGGCATCGCGACCAATCAGGGCGATGGCGCGGCCATGCTTTTGCAGCGCCGCTTTGAGCGGCGAGAAATCCTGCCCCTTGCCTTCGCCGCCTAGGACGATGGCGACCTTGCGCCCCATGCCTTCAATGGCCGCCAGCGTGGCGCCAACATTGGTGCCTTTGGAATCATCGACGTAAACCACACCGCCGATTTCGGCCACCGTTTCAACGCGATGCGCCAAACCGACAAATGTTTTCAACGGCTCGACCATGCGCGTCAGATCGCCCCCCACCGCTTCGCACAGGGCCAGGGCAGCCATGGCATTGGCGGCATTGTGTAAACCGGCGAGTTTTAGCGCGTTGACCGTAACAAGTTGGGTCTTGCCTTTGACGATTGCGCCGTCCACCAGGCCAAAATCGCTATTGCGCGGCGTGGCATCCAGGCCGAAGGTAACCATCTGGCGGCCGCATTTGCCATTGGCCAGCGACCATTCGTCATCACGATTCAGCACCATGACGCCTTTGCCCTGAAAGACGCGCGACTTGGCGGCAGCGTAATTCGCCAGGCTGCCTTCGTAGCGATCAAGGTGGTCTTCTGAAATATTCAATACCGTTGCCGCCTCGGCATCCAGGTGGAAGGTGGTTTCCAACTGGAAGCTGGACAACTCAACCACCCACACCGCCGGCTGTAACCCGGCATCCTGCGCATCCATCAGCGCATCGAGTGCCGAAGGGGAAATGTTGCCGCAAGCAATTGCGCCCAAACCGCTGCCATTGAGCAAATGCGTCGCCAGCGCGGTGGTCGTTGTCTTGCCGTTGCTGCCGGTGATGGCAATGATTTTCGACGCCGGCATCTGCTCGCGTACACCCGCAGCGAACAACTCAATTTCCGAGACAATTGGCAGGTTGACCGTAACAATTTCCGGCGTGGCCTTGGGGACGCCGGGTGACAGCGCCACGAAATCAATACCGGCAAACATGGCTTGCGTAAACGGCCCGGCGATTAACTCAGAGGCTGGCGCGACGGCTTTTAGCGCCTCAACGTTTGGCGGGTTTTCACGCGAGTCAGCGACACGGACGAACGCACCCTGGCGATGCAGCCATTTGGCCATCGCCAGCCCGGACTCACCGAGCCCGATGACCAGAACGCGTTTGCCCTTGAGTTCCATTAACGCAACTTCAACGAAGAAAGCCCGACCAGCACGAGCATGATGGTGATGATCCAGAAGCGGACGACGACCTGCGTCTCCTTCCAGCCGGTTTGTTCAAAATGGTGATGCAAAGGCGCCATGCGCAAAATGCGGCGGCCCTCGCCGAATTTTTTCTTGGTGTATTTGAAGTAGCTGACCTGCAGCATGACCGACAGGGTTTCGACGACGAAGACGCCGCCCATGATGAGCAGCACGATTTCCTGACGCAGGATGACGGCGACCGTGCCGAGTGCGGCGCCGAGCGACAGCGCGCCGACGTCGCCCATGAAGACTTCGGCCGGATAGGCGTTGAACCACAGGAAGCCAAGCCCGGCCCCGGCAATCGCGCCAAGCAGGATGCACAACTCGCCCGCCCCCGGCACATAGGGAATGAGCAGATACTTGGAGAGCCCGGCGTGGCCGGTGACGTAAGCGAAGATGGCGAAGGCGCCGGCGATCATGACGGTCGGCATGATCGCCAGGCCGTCGAGACCATCGGTCAGATTGACCGCGTTACTGGTGCCGACGATGACGAAATAGGTCAGCGTGATGAAACCGACGATGCCGAGCGGATAGGCGATGGTCTTGAAGAAGGGCACGATCAGTTGCGTCTGGGCGCCGGACTTGGCCGAGTAGGCGAGAAACAGCGCGGCGCCGAGGCCGAGCACCGATTGCCAGAAATATTTCCAGCCAGCCGACAGCCCCTTCGGGTCACGATAAACCACCTTTTTCCAGTCGTCGTACCAGCCGACGATGCCGAAACCGAGCGTAACGATGAGTACCGTCCACACATATTTATTGCTCAGATCGCCCCAGAGCAACGTCGTCAACCCGATGGAGATCAGGATCAACACGCCGCCCATGGTCGGCGTGCCGGATTTGATCAAATGCGTCTGTGGGCCATCGGTACGCACCGCCTGGCCGATTTTCTTGGCCGCCAGCCAGCGAATGACGCCGGGGCCAGCGACAAATGAAATGAGCAGCGCGGTCATCGCCGCCAGCACCGTGCGCAGCGTGATGTAATTGAAGACATTGAAAAAGCGAATATCCTGTGCCAGCCATTGAGTCAGTACGAGCAGCATCAGTTTTTCTCCGGGTTCATAGCCGGCACAGCCGCCGAAATCTCCCCTCGCCCGCTGGCGGGATAAGCAGCGACTTGGCCGCTTTGCGGCTTGGTCGAATGGCTAGGGGCATCTCCAGAGGGGCCGGGGGAGAGGGTGGTGAGTGCGTCTGCCACACGCTCCATTTTCATAAAGCGCGATCCCTTCACCAGCACTGTCGTTTCTGGCCCTAATTCCTTGTCGACCGCAACAATCAACTTTTCAACATCCGTAAAGTGCTTGGCGCCCTCGCCAAAGTTGCGCACCGCTTGCTGCGCGGCTTCGCCCAGCGCGAACAGTCGGTCAACGCCCTGGCTCTTGGCATAGCCACCGATTTCATCGTGAAACTGACCACTGGCTTCACCAATTTCTCCCATATCGCCCAAGACCAGCAATTTGCGACCAATGGTCGCGGCCAGCACATCAATGCCGGCACGCACCGAATCCGGATTGGCATTGTAGGTATCGTCGAGGAGCTCGGCGCCCTTGTTGCCAACTCGGCGCTGCAAACGACCCTTGACGCCAGAAAACGCAGCCAGTCCGTTGGCCACGGACGCCAGCGGCACTCCGGCTGCCAAACAGGCAGCCGCCGCAGCGACGGCATTGCGCGCATTGTGACGCCCCGGAATGCGCAGGGCGATAGCGACGCTCCCTTCCGCTGCCTTCAATTCAATCGTGATTTCCAGTCCATGCTGACGCACCAGACCCGAGACATCTGCCGCATTGTCAATCCCGAAACTGCGCACCGGATGTTCACCCGCCATGCCGCGCCACAGGGCGACGTAAGCATCATCGGCATTGATCACCGCGACACCATTGGGCTGCAGGCCTGCAAAAATACTGCCTTTTTCGCGCGCTACCTCGTCCAGGTCGCCCATCCCTTCGAGATGGGCACGCTGCGCATTGGTGACCAAAGCCACGGTGGGCGAACCAATCGGCGCCAGGTAAGCGATTTCGCCGGAATGATTCATCCCCATTTCAATCACGGCGGCGCGATGCGAGGCACGTAATCCGAGCAGGGTCAGCGGCAAGCCAATATCGTTGTTCAGGTTGCCACGGGTTGACAGCACGGCGGCACCAAATTCCGCCTTGAGTATCGCGGCAACCATTTCCTTGGTCGTGGTCTTACCATTGGAGCCAGTCACCGCGATGACCGGTAAAGAAAATTTTGCGCGCCAGGCAGCGGCCAAACGCCCCAAGGCAAGGCGCGTATCTTCCACCAGCACGGCTGAAATCCCGGCAGGTAGCACGTTATTGCGGTCAACCATCAAGGCCGCTGCAGAAACAGCGGCACTCTCCAAGAAGTCATGCGCATCGAAACGCTCGCCGCGCAAGGCGATAAATAATTGCCCCCCGGCAATCGCCCGGGTATCGGTCGATATGCCGTTGATTTCGACATCGGCGCCGAGCATGCGTCCGCCTACCGCCTCGGCAATCTGCGATAACAGCCAGTTCATAAGGCGCCCTCCTGGTATGCCTGGCGCAACGCCAACGCTGCTTGCGCCTGTTCAATATCGGAGAATGGCGCACGAACTGTCGCGATTTCCTGATAGGTCTCGTGCCCCTTGCCGGCGAGCAATAGCACATCCTTCAACCCCGCCTCGGCGATCGCTTGATGAATCGCCTTCTTGCGGTCGACCTCGATTTTGGGCTGATTTTTCATTCCGGCCACGATGTTGCGAATAATGCTATCCGGCGCTTCGCTACGGGGATTGTCGCTGGTCACCACGACATCATCGGCAAGACGCTCGGCCACCTCGCCCATTGCCGCACGCTTGCCCTGATCGCGGTCACCGCCACAGCCAAAGATAATCCCCAGTTTTCCGCCACGCGCTACTGCCACATCACGCAGGGAGCGCAGTGCGTTCTCCAGGGCATCCGGGGTATGCGCATAATCAACAACGACGAGCGGCTCACCGATGCCTCCGATGCGCTCCATACGCCCTGCTGGCGCCTGCAGTTCAGACAAGCGGCGTGCCACTTCAGCCGGCTGCACCCCTGCATCATGCAAAACCGCAGCCACAGCCAGTAAATTGGCGATGTTGTAACGACCAATCAGGGCGGTATCTACCATTGCCCGGCCATTTGGCAAAACCAGGCTAAAGCGCTGGCCAAACGGGGTATCGCATAAATCCTCGGCACGCACCAAAGCGGGATAATCACGCCGAGCTTCGCCGATGGCATAACCAAGCACCCGATTCGCCGTCGTTTCACGAGCCAGCTTCAGCCCCAGTGGATCATCCAGATTAATGATGGCAGTACGCAAGCGCGGCCAGGTGAACAGCTTTTCCTTGGCGGCGGCATAGGCTTCCATGCTGCCGTGGTAGTCAAGATGATCACGGGTGAAATTTGTAAATACAGCGACATCGACCCGCACGCCAGTCATCCGGCCTTCTTCAATACCAATCGAACTCGCCTCAAGCGCACAAGCTGTCGCGCCCTGATCACGAAAATTCGCCAAGTAGCGCATTAGTGTCGTCGCTTCTGGCGTCGTAAATCCGGTGTCCACCAACCCACCGAAAAAGCCGGCACCCAAGGTACCGATCACCGCGCAAGATTTTGGATAGGCTTGAGCGATACACTGGCTGACGGTCGTCTTGCCATTGGTGCCGGTAATCGCAATCAGCGACATGCGCTCACTCGGATGCCCATAGACCCGATGTGCCAGCGGTCCGGCCAACGCTCTTAAACCGGGCACCGGGAAGTTGCTTACGGTCAACGCCGAATTCCAGGCAAATTTTTCATCCGGTTGCCAAAACACCGCAATAGCACCGCGCGATACGGCATCGGCAATATAAAGTCGACCATCAGCCTGATCGCCCGGATAGGCGAGAAACAGATCGCCGGCTTGCACCTGGCGACTATCATCCGCCACACCACTCGGCGTCAGGCCAGCAGCCTCCAAACGGTCAATAAGCGCATGCGCGGTGATCACAATTTCCCTCTCGAAGCGCCAACTTCGGCTACCTGAATCGGCGCATCCGGCGGAATGCCCAGGGTTCGCAAGGAGGCGCCCATGACCTGCGAAAATACTGGCCCGGCAACATCGCCACCATAGTGCCTACCAGCACTCGGCTCATCGATCATCACCGCAACAATCAAGCGTGGATCGGAAATCGGAGCAATGCCGACAAACGATGAGACATATTTATTGGCATAGTTACCCGCCTCCAGCTTGTGCGCTGTACCAGTTTTTCCACCGACACGATAGCCAGGCACGCGCGCCTTGGGCGCGGTACCTTCGGGCCCGGCCGCCATCTCCAGCATGGCGCGCAACTCCCGCGCCGTCTGGGCTGAAAACACGGGCACACCGTGAACCACAGGTTCGTCGGTCTTGACCAGCGAGAGCGGCACCAAATCGCCATCGCGGGCAAAGACTGAATATGCCCGCGCCAACTGAATCAGGCTGACCGAAATTCCATGTCCATATGACATCGTTGCCTGCTCGATTGGCCGCCAGCTTTTCCAGGGACGCAGGCGACCATTGACCTCCCCCGGGAAACCAAGTTGAGGCAACTGCCCAAAGCCGACGGCATCAAACATTTCCCACATCTCCTTGGGAGGGAACGATAGCGCCAGCTTGGTAGCACCCACATTCGACGACTTTTGAATGACCTGCGCCACAGTCAAGGCGCCATGCGGATGCGCATCGGAAATCGTCGCCGAACCAATCGTCATTCTTCCCGGAGCGCAATTGATCACGCTATCGTAGCGAAACTTGCCCTTGTCCAGCGCCATGGCAGCGGTAAACGGCTTCAGGGTCGAACCCGGCTCAAACGTATCGGTCACCGCCCGATTGCGCAGTTGGGCGCCAGACAGGTGCTGACGATTATTTGGGTTGTAGGTCGGTAAATTCGCCAGCGCCAGGATTTCGCCGGTCTTGGCATCAAGCACGACGATGCCGCCAGCCTTGGCCTTGTGCTCCGAGACCGCCAGCTTGAGCTGACTATAGGCGAGGTACTGAATCTTGGAATCCAGCGCCAGGCGGATTTCCTTGCCATCCTGTGGCGGCTTGATCGAACCGACATCTTCGATGATATTGCCGCGCCGATCGCGAATCACGGTGCGATTACCCGGATGACCCAGCAGACTTTTCTGAAAAGCCAGCTCAACCCCCTCAAGACCTTTGTCATCCACACCGGTAAAACCGACAATGTGCGCCGTCATATCACCCGTTGGATAAAAGCGCCGGTACTCTTTTTCCTGATGAATACCGGGAAACTTTGCCTGCGTAATTAGCTCGGCTGTCTCCGGCGGCACCTGACGTTTGACGAAAACAAAAGTCTTGTCGGCAGCAATTTTGCCATCCAGCTCGCGCACGCTCATCTCCAACATGGCGGCCAACTGTCTTTTTTGCGGCACCTCCATCGCTCGCGCATCACCTGGAATCGCCCAGATCGATTTCATCGGCGTTGATACTGCGAGCATATCGCCATTTCGATCGGTAATTTTCCCGCGCGAAGCCGATACCTCAATATCGCGGCGGTAACGCGAATCACCTTTTTCCTGCAAAAAATCGTTATTGATGACCTGCAGATAAAAGCCGCGTGCCACCAAAGTCAAAAATGCTGCCATCAGCAGCAAGCCCACCATGCGCGAACGCCATCCCTGCAAGGCCAGTTGCAGCAAAGGGCTTTCAGTGAAGCGATGGCCCCGCTGAGGACGACGACGCACGACCATCAACGTCCGTCCTTCTGGGACACCGGCTTAACCACAGGCTTGCTCGCAACCGGTGATGGCGCGACGCGACCGGTCGCATCCGGCGTCACCATGTGCAGGCGGTCGCGGGCAATTTTTTCAATACGCGGATGCGTCGCCCAGGTCGACATTTCCAACTGCAACTGTCCATATTCAACATCCAGCTGGCGCGCCCGCTCCTGCTCACTCTCCAGCCCCTGGAAAAGTTTGCGCGCACGGTGCTGGGAGGTCACCACGCCCAGCGCACAAATCACCAGAATCATCAAAAGGATCATATTGAAGCGAACCATCAGAGCTTTTCCGCCACTCGCATCACCGCGCTGCGTGCACGCGGATTGGCAGCCACTTCAGCCGCCGATGCCTTGATCTGCTTACCCACCAGCCGCAGTTTGGGTTTGGGCAATTGATCCGCCCGCAGCGGCAAACCCTTGGGCATATCGTCTGCGACCGACTGATTGCGCATGAAGTTTTTGACGATGCGATCTTCCAGCGAGTGAAATGAAATCACCACCAGACGACCCCCCGGGCGCAACAGTTCAAGCGCCTGCGGCAGGGCTATCTCCAGCTGGCGGAGTTCTTGATTGATATGAATCCGTAAAGCTTGAAAGCTGCGCGTCGCCGGGTCCTGCCCTGGCTCACGGGTGCGCACGGTCGCGCGTACGATGGCCGCAAACTGACCTGTTGTGACAATTGGCTGTTCGAGCCGAGCAGCCACAACCTTCTTTGCAATCTGGAAAGCAAACCGTTCTTCGCCATAGTTTCTAATAACCTCCGTGATGTCCCTAATTTCAGCCCGCGCCAGCCACTCAGCCGCCGTCTCGCCCTGCGTGGTATCCATCCGCATGTCGAGCGGCGCGTCATGGCGAAAGCTAAAGCCGCGCTCCCCATCGTCGATCTGTGGCGACGAAACGCCCACATCGAGCAAAACCCCATCAACACCCATCACTCCCGCCTCATTGGCCGCCTCGGCCAAATCACCAAAGGCACGATGCACCAGATTGAAACGCGGATCTGTTATCGCCGCACCTGCTGCAATCGCCTGCAGGTCACGGTCAACGGCGATTAGGCGGCCATTTTCATTCAACCGGGAAAGAATCAGGCGGCTATGCCCGCCGCGCCCGAAGGTGCCATCCAGATAGACACCGTTCTCTTTGATTGCCAGGGATTCCACCGCCTCTTCAAGCAGCACCGTGACATGGGTGCCACCAACTGTCACAGCACCAAATCCCCAAATCCAGGCGGCAAATCACCGGATAGCGCCTCCGCAGCCATATCATTTTGCTGCTTCCAGCCGGCCTCGCTCCAAATCTCGAAGTGAGAACCCATACCCACCAGATATACAGTCTTTTCGAGATTGGCGTACTCGCGCAATTCATTGGCCACAAGGATGCGCCCTGCAGAGTCGAGCTCTTCAGTACGGGCGTTACCGACTAGCACCCGCTTGATAGACGCACTGCGAGTATCAAGGCTGGAAGCCTTCAAAATCTGCTCACGAATCGGCTGCCAAGCCGGTGCGGGGTAAAGCAAAAGGCAGCGATGCGGGTGCGCCGTCAGGACCAGCGAACCCTCGGCGGCGGCGAGCAGGGACTCGCGGTGCCTTGCCGGAATAGCAAGCCGCCCCTTCGCATCCAAACTCAGTGCTGCCGCCCCTTCAAACATCCCTCAACTACCCCCAATTTCCCACTTTTCGACACGCTTCCCCACTTTAGGACATCAAACCCATCGCGTCAATAGAGAAATTGGGATTTTTTCTTACACAACAAGGACTTAGAGCGGTTTTGTCACGAGAACAACAAGGCAATTAATCCTTATTAATCAATAGCTGAAAATTTATTCTTAAAGTAACTTATCAGGAGTTTTCAGATATCCCTCTAGCAAAATGCAGGCTTGGTCAGCTGGTTTTAATGCCTCCCAAAAAAATGCCAGACGAAAAAAAGCGGCCACTCGGGCCGCCGCTGTTTTATATCGAATAACTTTATTGTGCCGTACTTAATTTCTGCTCGATACGATCTGCAGGCATCGCGCCAGGCACTCGCTCGCCATCAACAAAAAAGATGGTTGGCGTCCCGGTGATGTTCAGCTTACGGCCAAATTCGCGATTTTTATCGATAGCTGCAGTATCGCAATCCTCCCTGCCAGCAGGCGCTTTACCTTCAATCATCCAGTCGGTCCACGCTTTGGCCCGATCAGCGGAGCACCAAATCTGGCGCGATTTTTTCAGAGAATCCTCAGAAAGAATTGGCAGCAAAAAAGTGTAGACCGTCACATTTTCAACTTTGTACAAATCCTTGGCCAAACGCTTGCAATAACCACAGTTTGGATCTTCAAAGGTAGCCAACACACGCTTGCCATTCCCATGAACCTGCTTGATCGCCCGATCAAACGGCAAGTCATTGAATTTGATCGCCGCCAGCTTGCGCATCCGCCCTTCCGTCGTATTCTTCATGGTTTTGGCATCGATCAACTGTCCGCCGGCAATAAAGGCCGTCATTTTTTCATCGGTATAAAAAATGCTGCCTTCCATGTAAACCTCGTACAACCCCATGTAGCCCGACTTGGTTACGCTCTCTACCTTCGCCCCCAGTTTGGCCTCCATCGCCTTAAGAATCTCGGCCTCATCAGCTTGTGCCGTCGCAACAACAGCCGAGGCTACAACGAGCAATAGCAACTTCTTGATCATCAGGTCAAACTCCTAGTAAGCCCCCAGCGCATAACGCACCAGGAAATTCTTGATAAACGGGATTCGGTTGGTAAGATTCAAGCCCAGATTGCGCAATGGGCGAGCGCCAAGCAAAGGCAGGTCAAAAAGGCGGCGCAAACCGTCCGTGGTTGTTTGCATCAGCAAGACCTCTTCACGCCGTGCCCGCTGGTAACGCTGCAAAAAGCGTATTTCTCCAAGATCGTGCCACGGCTGGCGCGAAGATAACAGCTCAGCAAGAACTCGTGCATCTTGAAAACCAAGATTGATACCGTGCCCGGACAAAGGATGAATGCCGTGCGCAGCGTCCCCAATCAGCGCCAAACGTGGCGCCACCGTCTGCGGCACGCGCATCAAACGTAACGGGAAGGCTTGTGGCTTGGTCAGCAAGCTCACCCCCCCCAAACAAAAGCCGCCAGCCTCGGCGACCCGCTCGGAAAATACAGCTGGTGGCAGCTGACAAAGTGCATCTGCGTTTTCATCGGGTGTAGACCAAACGATGGAAATACGGTTCCCAGGCAACGGCAGATAAGCCAAAACACCATCATCACGGAACCATTGATGGGCAATCTGGTGATGCGGTCTTTCACAGGCAAAATTGGCAACCAGCCCTTTTTCACCATAAGGCGTATTGATGGCATCAAGACCGGCAGACTGACGCACCCAGGATTCACGCCCATCAGCGCCAACCAGCAATGGCGCTGAGAGCCGTGTACCATCATTTAACGCCAATACTGCTGCAGCAGGGGAAAAACTCAAATCAGTCGGACGGGCCGGAGAAAAAAGCGTCAAATTACCCTGACGTTTGGCACTCTCCCAAAATTCGCAGGCCATCAGCGAAGACTCTATCACCCATCCCAGCTCGGAAACACCCACATCAAAGGCTGAAAACTCCAGGTGGCCACCAAAATCGCCACGAATTTGCATATCGCGAATCGGCGAGAAGCGCTCACGCTCAAGATGCTTCCAGACACCAATGTCATCAAGAAACTGGGCGCTGGCCGGACTAATGGCGTAAATTCGCGCATCCCATTCAACAAGCCGGACGGGAACCTGGTGCTCCACCAAGGCAATGCGCAGGCGGGTATCGCGCAAAGCCAGGGCCAAGCTCACACCAGCGAGGCCACCACCAACAATGATCAGGTCAAATTGCTGCATGGCAGCGATTATGCCATGGCAAGCTGCCATGACCGCCAATCAGGTCGGATTACCCGTGGGCTTATTGGCGCGTGGCCGGCGATTATTGTTGGTGCTGTTACGTGGCCGATGCTTCTTCTGCTGCTGCCCGGGTCCGGCAGGAGAACGATTTTGGCCGGCGTTTTGGCTACCACCACTGGTGCCATGATCCTGTCCGGTTGCAATTCGATTACCGGGCGCGAGCTGTATTTCCAGCTCAATAATTTCATCCCATTGCTCATCGGAGCGATCACGTTCTGGCACCGAAAGCAATTCACGCAAACGGCGGCGGCTGTCCAGCCCTTGCGGCACAACTTGCTGTGCAACGGGCATTTCGACGGGAGGGATATCTTCTGGGTTTTGAGTAGTCATTAGCAATTAAAATGCGGGACTCGTGTTGCGAGTCCCGCTGCAGGTGGAGCGGATCACTTTTTCTTTGCTGCAGCTTTAGGGGCCGCTTTGGCAGCCGCTTTTTTGGGCGCAACTGCAGCCTTGAACGCGGTACCAGCGGTAAATTTCGGCACAGTCGTTGCCGGAATTTTCAAAGTGGCGCCCGTTTTTGGGTTTTTGCCCGTGCGCGCAGCGCGATCTGCAGACTTAAAGGTGCCGAAGCCAACAAGGGTAACAGAATCCCCTGAGGCAACCGTTGTAACAACAGCCCCGATGATGGCAGACAATGCCTTGTCAGCGGCAGCTTTGGTAATACCAGCTTCTTTTGCAGCAACTTCGACCAGCTCGGATTTATTCATCTAAGTGCCTCCTGTTACTTATGTGTGGTAAGAAAACTGGCCGTGGACACGGCAGCCCGACCAAAATAGCATAACTTCTTAAATAAGTGTTGGCGCAAGAAGCCCTATTTGCGGGGGACAAGGTGAATATTTGTAATATCACCACGTCCACCATTGCAGGCTTAGAACTTCCAGGCGTAAGCAACGCCAAACATATCTTCGGCGAGGTCAATCTCGACATCACCACCGCCAAAGTTGGCCGGGATTGCCCCCTCACCCTTCACCGTATTTTTGAAGGCGTGGGTGTAGCCAAAACTCAACTCACCTGACTTGCCCTGAGCCCAGGTTGCGCCAAAACTAAGATGATGCTGCACCACTCCGGGGGCAAATATATTCAGGAAAGCCTGGCTATCCGGCACCGGCTGGGTAGCATAACTGTAGCCACCGCGCACCGTCCAATCACCGGTTTGATAGGCAGCGCCAATCTTGCCAACAGTAACATCCTTCCAGCCAAAGCCGGGGCCATCGTTGGTACCGAAGAGATTACCGACAAACAGTTTCTCGATCGGGTTGCCAATGGATTTAACACTACCGTAATCAATCCGCTGCACATCGGCAGCCAGAACCAGGTTGTTGCTTACCTGCCAGGCCAAGCCAATGCCGTAATTGGAGGGGATGTCGAAACCACCCTGCTCGGCAAACAAGCCCTTGTATTTGTCAAACTCGTCCATGTAGGTTTTGGATGCCCAGGTCAAACCCAGGGTCAGGTTCGGCATAATCTTGCCGGTGTAGCCAAGACGAATACCCCAACCAATCGAGGAGTCGTAGCCGTTGTTGGTGAAATCCCCCCCCGACGAAGAAACACCAAATGCGACGAAGGGCTGCACGCCTTCCATTTTGAAACGTTGATAGGCAAAGTTGACGGCGGCACCAATGGCATGGTTTTCAGTCACCTTGTAAGCGATAGAAGGCGAGATGAAGAGTTGTGACAGATCAACACCGGCATTCCCCGATCCGCCAAAGTTTGCAAACGGGTTGTTTTCATAGTCTGTCGCCATGCCGCCGTTGCCATAAACCGCGATACCAACGCCCAGCTTTGATGAAAGTTGCTTGGTATAGCCAATTTCAGGGACAAGGTAATTTTGTGTGTCATTCCCGTCGTAACTACCATCGAGGCTGGTTGGCCCCATCGGGGTCATGGCATTGTTCCCGCTAATTTTGGCGTTGCGCGAAGGCCGGAAATAAGTCACACCGATATCCACGCGATCCCCCACGAAAGCTGTTCCGGCAGGATTCGTGGCAGCGGCCAGGCCATCCTGCGGCAACGCAATACCGACACCCGCCATACCTTGCGCTTTGACACCGTAACCATGCGACAGATAACCATTCGTTGCATGAGCGCCGGATATTGCCAACAGGTTGGCGGCGATCATTGAGCCCACTAATTTGGAAAATTTCATTCTTTGTTCCCTCGCTATTTTGTGGAATCGGCCCATTGATACTGGCCGGCAGAACATTGAAAACCTAGACAAAAAGGCAGATGTCGGTCTCACCGGCAAAGCCGAAGAACATGGCGGCGCCGCCATACTCCACTTCGGTAATGAATTCGCTCTTGTCGAACTCGAAAAGATCCACTGTCATCTGGCAGGCAATGAATTTGACATCAGCCTCAAGGCACAGATCGCGCAACTCCTCAAGTGTTGCGACGCCATGCTTTTTCAGCTTCTGCTTCATCATCATGGTTGCCATGCTTTCCATGCCCGGCAACATCTGCACCATGACCGGCATGGGAATCGGCATCGGCATGGCCGGGTTGGCCAGCGGGCTGATCATCACATCGGAGAGGTCTTTACGCAGTAGCTGGAGACCATAGAACGTGAAAAATATCTGCACGTCGTAACCCAGCGCGGCTGCAGTTGAGGCCAGAATAAATGGCGGATACGCCATATCCAACGTACCTTTAGTGGCGATAATCGCCATTTTCTTAGTCATGCTATTCCCTTCTATGCTTGGGCTGCGAAACGGCTTATTTCTTCTGCATGAAGAAGATGTACTTGCCACCCTCTTCCGTATTTGAGAGCAGGGTATTGCCCGTCTGGTCGGCGAATGCCTGCATGTCCTTGACGGCACCGCAGTCGGTGGCAGTCACCTTCAGAACTTGACCACTCGCCATATCGACCAGGGCCTTTTTGGTTTTAACGATGGGCAACGGACAGGACAAACCACTCGCATCAAATTCTTTGTCAAAATTCATTTTTCGTCTCCAATGGTTTAGTAAATAACTGGCTGAAGCCAGACTTCCAAAAGCGTATATCGCTAAGGTGTAATTAAGAACGCGGTGCTGAATTCCGTCCATACCCATGACGGGTCAAGGGGCTAACCCGTTGGGGTTATCTTTTAGCAAACGCTTATGCAGGCAGCCATTGAAGCCCATCAAGGCGCTTCAGGTGGGCACCACCAAGGTCGGCACATCCAGAGCCCCGGCGATGTTTTGCATGATCCCCGAGCTGCCAAAAGGGAACAGGTGATAGCGCTGACGCCCAATGACGACCAGATCGGCCTTGTCTGCGTGGACGGCAGCCACCGTTTGCTCCACCGGCTTGCCGGTCACCACGCGCCCATGAACCTGATTACAGCTTGCGGTAGCCAGTTCAACGGTCGCCCGGTTCAGGCTTTGCGCTTTTTGTAGCCCGGCGCGCTCTTCCGCAACACTGAGAATCGTCAGCGGCAGCTGACAAATGCCAGCGATCATGCCGGAAATCCGGGCAATATTCGGGGCGCTTGCCGCTTCACCAATCGCCGCCAGAACCCCGTGCTGCCAAAACTGTGCGGCGCGCGGGACGAGCATGACGCTGCACGAAACATCGCGAATCACCTTGCTGACCATTTCACCGACCAATAATTTGGCCAAAAAACCGGGTTGACCGCGACGACGAAGCACAATCAAGTCTGATTGCGCTTCTTTAGCCTCGGCAACAATCTCCGCATGCACCTCCGAACCGCGCCGCAAGCGGATGTCCAACTGGATATTTGCTGTTGCCGCCCGCTGGCGCAAGGCCTCGATACGCTGCGCCATTTCTTGTTCGGCCTTTAAAGCCACGTCGGGCATATTGGCTTCATATTCTGGATTGCTGAGCATCGGGATAACGACCCGCAGTGGCACACCGCAGCGCTGCGCCATGGCAAAGGCCAGACGCTCGGCACCGGCATCAAATTCGGTAAATTCGGTGGCCAGCAAAATGCGGTTGAAGGGATAGTGGCTTGTCATTGTGGTTTCTCTTAATGTCCGACACTCAGTATGCCCGAGGCGGCCAGCAGTTGTACCGCAATGGCCAGAATGCACAGGGCGACATAAACCTTGTCACCGCGACGCGCATAAGTCGGAATCACCGAAAGCAGGCAGATCAATGAACTACCGCACAAAATGGCAATACCGATCAGATTGGCGATATCGCCCTTGTTGGCCAGGCTCAACCAATGCCAACCGGTTGGCGTGTTGGTTTTTTGTAGATATTCGTTAAGCGGCAGGCTCCACAACTGCGCCATTTGATCGAGCGGCACATGTGCCGGTATCAGGCCAAAAACATAAGCCAGAAAGCTGGCGACCAAAATAGCGAGACCAAGGCGCGAGCCGATCAGCAGCAAAAAAGCGTAGCGTTGTTGCTCGGGAGAAATGTGTGAGGTGTCTTTTTCCATGATCAAACCCAAATTCCCAAGCCCTTGAGCAGCGCACGAACACCGGCAAAAAGCAGCAAAGAAATAACCATCTTGCGCACCACGGAGGCCTTGAGCACATGCAACAGGCGCGCACCGATGGTCGCCCCAAGCATCATGCCGATCACCGACGGTACGGTGACGATGGCCAATACCGCGCCTTTATTCATGTAAATCCACGCGGCTGAAGAATCCACCAGGGTCAGGATAAAACTTGAGGTTCCGGCAGAAACTTTGAGCGGAGCGCCCATCAGCAGATTCAGTACCGGCACATTCGCCCAGCCGGCGCCCATGCCAAACAATCCGGCGAGAAAGCCAATGCACAAAAAAAGTGCCAGGCCGGTTTTGGTGCGATGAACTTGCCAATTGATATTCTGCCCACGCGCTGCGTCATGGAAAATACCGTTCATGGCCAAGGCAGAAGACAAGCTATCAGGCGCCGCGACTTCCGGGAATTCCGATTTCTTGGCCGTCGCCATCAGCAACACAATGCCAAGAATGGTGCCACCCAAAGCGATCTGAACGATATTGGCGGGTATCGCCAAACCGACCATCGCCCCGGCAATGGCGCTGGCGGAAGCGAGCACCGCCAGCGGTAAAGCCAGCCTTAAACTTGCCAGCCCGCCACGCAACAGCGATGGCCCGGCGGCCAAGGCACTGGCCAGCGCCACCAGCAATCCCGCACCACGGACAAAATCGAGGTGAAAGGGGAAAAAGCCACCGACGATAGGAACAAACAAAACGCCCCCACCGACACCGGATGGCACGGCCACAATGCCCAATAAAAAGCTCGTCACAAACAAAGCCAGCGGAAAACCCCACCACGGCATGGCGCTCGGGGCTGGAATGGCATCAGCCGCGTAAGCACTCGCCGCCCCCATGGAGAGGGCCAGCCAGATCACCACGGCATGGGTTTTGAGAAAGCCCCCGATGCCACGGATTGCCTTTCCAAGCATCAGGAAACACCTTGGTAATAAAGATTTTGCGGATGCTGCGCTTCAGCGAAGAAGTACCAGCGCTCAGCCAGCAAGCCGGCGTATTGCACAACAAAGGCGAGAATCGGCAGGGTAATGACCAGCACCAAAGGCAAGACAAAGGCGCCGAACAACGCTGCCGTCAAAATACCGCGCACAAAGGCTGCGCTTTTGCCGTGGAAGAACTCGCGGGTATTGAAGGAACCGCCCATCGATCCTTGGGTCTTTTGCACAATCTTCGGATGGCGAATGCCCAACGCACTTTGTAAGGTGCTGGTCGGTCGCAGCTGCGCATTACGCAGCAGCGCCGCACCGCGCGTCACCATGGCCAAGGCAGTCAGAGTGAATGCTGCTTTGGCCAGCGCGCCGACCAGTTCAGGTGCCGCAAATCCGGCATAGGCAGTCGCTAGACAAGCACCGGAAGCCAGCCCCATGGTGGTGAAGTTGACTACGGTCAAAGGATGCGCCCACTCTTTAAGCACCTTCACGGCGGCATAGATCATCCCGGTGCAGACAAAGAGCAGGAGCGACAGCAGGCTACCGAGCACACCAATCGCCAATGTTGCGCCAGCCCCCGTCCAATGGGCGACGCCGTAGGCAAATGCCGCGCCCATAAATGCCGGCAGGGCGATAACTTCGCGCGACAGCCAGGAGGTGCGCCACATGGTTGCGGTACGCCAGGCTCGCTCAGGGTGCCCGAGGTGGAAGAAGGAAGCGATCAACCCCAGGCCACAAAGTACCAAAACGATGGCTGTACCGCCGACAAAAAAGCCCGGCCTCACAGAGCCAGCAGCCAGTAACTCGACCACCACCATTGTGATGAACAAGCCTTGACCGGCGCCGATCAGGGTCGTCAATAAGAGAACAGAAAGGGCTGGATGCATGGTTAGAGCTCTTCAACAATAGGTGGCAAATTCTGCTCAAACGGCGCGCCGTCGATCCGGTGCGGATTATCGGAGCGATAGAGCTCGTCCTGACGCAGATTGAGGGTCGATTTTTGCCGTGGTAGATAATGGTTGGACGGCTTGGTGCCCGCTTCCGGCATCAAGGCATAACCGCCCCGCTCGCGGATCGCAATCGAAACTTCCGAATCAGGATCATGCACATCGCCAAAAAGCCGTGCGCCCGGAGGACAAGCGAGCACACAAGACGGTTTGCGACGGTCAACCGGCAAATTGGTGTCATAAATTCGATCGACACACAAAGTGCACTTGGTCATTACCTGGCGCTTTTCATCCAGCTCACGCACACCGTAAGGGCAAGCCCATGAGCAGTATTTGCAGCCGATACACTTGTCGTAATCAACCAGGACGATGCCGTCCGATTTGCGCTTGTAGGAAGCGCCCGTCGGGCAAACCGGCACGCAGGGCGGATCTTCGCAATGCAGGCAGGATTTCGGGAAGTGGACCGTTTCGGTGTTGGGATACTCACCCACCTCGAAGGTCTGCACCCGATTGAAAAAAGTCCCGGTCGGCGCCGCGCCAAACGGCTCGGCATCGGCCAAAGCCCCGGCGGCACCTGAGGTATTCCATTGTTTGCAGTTGGTGACACAGGCGTGACAACCCACGCAAACATTCAAATCGATAACGAGCGCCAATTGGGTCATTGCTCGTCTCCTTTCTTACCCGCAAACCAAGTCAGCCAGCTTGGCTTGCCTTTAACCATGCCCGGCACCGGCTCTAGCGGTGCAAACTGAGGCGAACTAACTTCCTCCTCACCCGCTGCCGCTGGGTAGATACGCACGCGCACATCGTACCAAGCCGCTTGCCCGGTAATCGGATCAGAGTTGGAAAAGCGCTTGCCAGCGGCATCGGCTGGCAATTCCTCAGAAATCAGATGATTGAGCAGGAAGCCCTTTTGTGATTCGTTGGCATCCGCCGACAAATTCCACGCCCCTGACGACTTGCCGATTGCATTCCAAGTCCACACCGTCCCCGGCTCAACCGCTTCGGAGTAGCGGCACAGGCAACGCACCTTGCCCCATTGCGACTCAACCCACATCCAGCCGCCGTCAGCGATACCCGCATCCTTGGCAGTTTTGGAATTGACGTGCAGGAAGTTATAAGTATGAATCTGGCGCAACCAGGCGTTTTGCGAATCCCACGAGTGGTACATCGCCATCGGGCGCTGGGTAATGGCATTGAGCGGGTAATTATTCAGATCGCTCTGCGCATCTTCCAAAGGTGCGTGCCAGATCGGCAACGGATCGAAATAAGTCGCTACCCGTTCACGCAGCGCTGCCGGCGGCTGCTTGCCCGGGCGTTTGCCCTGAGCGGCCAGGCGGAAGCTTTGCAAAATTTCCGAGTAAATATGAATGATGATCGGATCATTATCGCGCCGCATACCGGCCTGCTGCGCCCATTCCATATAGCCCTTGTTCCAGTTGCGCATGTACTGGCTAGAGGGCGGTAAGTGATACTGGAAGAAACAGCCGTTCTTCTCGTACATTTCCCACTGTTTGGGATTTGGTTCACCGCGCAAGGCTTTCTCGCCATCCTTGCCGCGCCATCCTGAAAGGAAGCCGATACCAGAGCCCGGTGCCGTTTCATAATTAACCACAAAATCCGGGTAATTCTTGAACTTGCGTCCACCTTCGGCGGTGGTAAATGCTGGCAGCTTCAAACGCCCGGCAAGCTCCACCAGCACTTCCTGGAAGGGCTTGCATTCGCCCGTCGGCGGCAGCACGGGAATACGAACGGAGTCCACCGGGCCATCGAATTCCGAAATCGGCCGATCAAGAATGGACATGCAATCGTGGCGTTCGAGATAAGTCGTATCCGGCAGAATCAAATCGCCGAATGCCGTGGTCTCAGACTGGAAGGCATCACAAACGACGATGAACGGGATTTTGTACTCGCCGTCCGCGTTCTTGTCGGTCAGCATTTTGCGGACTTCAGTGGTGTTCATCGTCGAGTTCCATGCCATGTTGGCCATGAACAGCAGCAAGGTGTCGATGGGATAAGGATCGCCACGCCAAGCATTGGTAATCACGTTGTGCATCAAACCATGCGATGACAGCGGGTGTTCCCACGAGAACGCCTTGTCGATGCGCACCGGTTGGCCTTCGGCGTCAACAAACAGGTCGTCGGGCGTTTCCATCCAGCCCAGCGGTGCACCACCGAGCGGCGTGTTCGGCTTGACTCCCTCCGGGCCTTTGGCTGGCCGCATGTTTGGCGGAATAGCGCGCGGGTAAGGTGCCTTGTGGCGGAAGCCGCCCGGGCGATCAATCGTGCCCAGTAGCGACATCAGAATAGACAGCGAGCGGATTGTCTGAAAACCGTTCGAGTGCGCTGCCAGGCCGCGCATGGCATGGAAGGCCACCGGGTTGCCGGTCACGCTCTCATGCTCTTCACCCCACCAATCAGTCCACGGGATCGGCAATTCAATTTTTCGGTCACGCGCCGTCACACCCATCTCGTGCGCGATGCGTTTAATCGTCGCCGCCGGGATTCCTGTAATTTGCTCGGCCCATTCCGGCGTGCATTCAGCAACGCGCTCTTTCAGCAACTGGAAGGCCGGCTTGGCGGGTGTGCCATCAGGCATGACAAAACTGCCATAAAGCACCGGATCAGTACCCTTGGTGTGATCAGCCACCGGCTGATTGCTCAAACGATCCCACCAGTAGAAATTGTGCGGGCGCAGCGGATTGAGCACATCGCCATCGGCCTTGCGCAGCATCATGCCGAATTCGTTGCTGTTTTCGTCCTGATTTACCAGTTGACCGGAGTTGGTATAGCGCGCCAAAAATTCCCGGTCGTAAAGGCCAAGGGCGATGATTTCACGGATGATAGCCATCAGCAGCGCACCATCGGTTCCCGGCTTGATCGGTATCCATTCGTCAGCAATAGCGGCATAGCCGCTGCGCACCGGATTGATCGCAATGAAGCGCCCGCCGTTACGCTTGAAGTCGCCAATCGCCGACTTCAGCGGATTGGAGTGATGATCCTCCGCCGTGCCGATCATGAAAAACAGATTGGCCCGCTCAAGATCCGGGCCACCAAATTCCCAGAATGACCCGCCGATGGTGTAGATCATCCCGGCAGCCATATTGACTGAGCAAAACCCGCCATGCGCCGCGTAATTGGGCGTGCCGTACTGACGGGCAAAAAGGCCGGTCAAGGCTTGCATCTGGTCGCGCCCGGTGAACAGGGCGAATTTTTTGGGATCGGTAGCGCGCAGGTGGCTAAGGCGTTTTTCGAGAATGTCGAAAGTCTCATCCCAGCTGATTTCTTCAAACTGGTTCGCTCCGCGCTCGGTCCCCGGCTTGCGGCGCAGCGGCTTGGTCAAACGCGCTGGCGAGTACTGCTTCATGATGCCAGAACCGCCTTTGGCGCAAATCACGCCCTTGTTCAACGGGTGATCAGGGTTTCCCTCAATGTAGCGCACCTCACCACCACGCAGATGAACGCGAATGCCGCAGCGGCAGGCACACATGTAGCAGGTCGTGGTTTTGACTTCGGTCGCTGCATCCGGCAGGGGCGGGGCAATCGGATCATGGAGCGGAGAGGACATGGTTTTATCTTGTCTAGGTTGATATCACGCTCACGATTCTCGGATATTTTTGCCGCAGCGCGAGCTTTTCACAAGCCCTGCTATTAGGCGCAATTGGCTCACTTTGTGTCTATAACTACAACGGGTGAGGAGGGGCATAACCCTGATGGGTATAAGCCCATTTCTCCGGGCAATTTGAGCGGTTGATGTTTGCCCGAATTCGCCTTAGTCTATGGTTGTTTCCTTATAAAAGAGCGGTCAAATTGCGGAGCACAATAGCGATTGCCAAAATGGAAGACGTTGCCCCTGAAAGTATCTGGGCACATGAACCCGTTTTCGTTCCTCCGGGTGCCGATGGCGGCTTTGATGCCTGTGTCAGTCGCGAACTGGCTGCCCCCAAGGCGGGAGAACTTCGCGCGCTACTCGCCACGTTTCTTGAAAGCCAGATCGGTACGGTTCACGCTACTGCTGGTGTGGTCAGACTTTTGGCACCTGACGGGCACACCCTGCAAATCATCAGTTCTGCCGGCCTCTCGGCAGAGTTGCAGGATGAGGCCGAGAATTTTGTCGAACTCGACTGCGAGGCTTTTGACAGCAGCACTTTTGGCCGTGTCGTTCGCACCTCGGATGTCAGTCAGTGCGCAGCCCGGCAAAACTGCCGCTACGCTACTTGCCGCTCGCAGTCGCTGGTCGCCGCACCGCTGGAGTCACCCAATCAACCAGGTGTACCGCTCGGCATTCTGACCCTGTTCTTTGATGCCCCGCGGACTGCGGCCAACAAGATGATGAATTCAGTCGCCGCCTTTGCCGAGATGATGGGCGCCGCGATTGAATACACCCGCATCAATCGCGAGTCCTACCGCTCTGCCCGCCTGGCGGCGCGCCGCGACATCGCCAACGACATTCATGACTCACTGGCGCAAGCGCTCACTTTTGCCCGGATGCGCACCAGTCTGGTGATTGAAACGATCAAAACCGGCAAGGAAGAGGCGGCGCTAAAGTACGCCGAAGATATCGATGAAGCACTGGAAATCGCCCAGAAAAGCGCGCGCGAATTGATTGCCGACTTTCGCTCCGAACTCAGCCCCGGCGGTTTGCCGGCTTCACTGGAAGAACTAGTTCAACAATTTCGCAAGCGCAACAATATTGTGCTCGACTACCACAATCGCATCGTCGACCTGGCTTTGCCGTTTGAATACGAGATCCAGATTTTCAACATCGTGCGTGAAGCCCTCAACAATATTGCCCGCCACTCGGGGGCAAAAAATGCCCGCCTGTTCATCGAAACCACCTTTGGCTATTACGTTTTCACCATTGAAGACAACGGTGTCGGCGCTCATACCTTCAAACCTGTAGAAGGACATTACGGAATGCTTATAATGCGCGAACGAGCACAGCGCATCGGTGGCGACATAAAAGTAAAAAGTGCGGCAGGGCAAGGAACGCAAGTTCAGCTATTTTTCCCTGAACCATCACTGGACTGGAGAGAGACAATTGACTGAGAAGTTAAAGGTTGTATTGGTCGATGACCAATGTTTGTGCCGCCGCGGCCTCAGCGAACTGCTGGCCAATTGCTATGATTTCGAGGTTCTCGGCACGACTAGCAGTATCGACGAATTGCGCACCCTGTGCGTCGAAAAACCCGACTTGCTGATTATCGATCTGCGCATGAAGCCACTTGATGGTATTGCGGTTATCAACCAGTTGCGCAGCGAGGGTTACACCATTCCCATTGTCATGCTGACGATGAGCGACTCGGAGCAGGATCTGGCCAGCGCCATCCGGGCCGGTGTTCGTGGTTACCTGCTCAAGGACATGGCACCTGAAGATGTCGTTGATTCGATTCGTCGGGTAGCCGCTGGCGAGTTGGTCGTAGCGCCGGCCATGACCGTCAAGATGATCGATTTATTGCGTGGCGATCAAGCCGATCAGGAACCCAAGAATTCGCTCAAACTGCTGACCGACCGGGAACGTGAAATTATCCAGCTGCTGGCGCGCGGCGAGAGCAACAAGGTCATCGCACAGAATCTTTCGATCAGCTACGACACGGTCAAACAGCATGTCCGCCACATTCTGACCAAACTGAATCTGTCTTCACGCGTTAAAGCCGCCGTTTTGTTCACCAAGGAACACGGTGGCGGCGACCCCCCTCCTCGCGCCTGAAACCCATGGGGGTTATTCCCCCCCACCCTAAATGGTTATAGACAAGACTCGCCTGGATTGCGCTTAATAGCTTATGTACAGTTCGTGGAGTGACCGGTAATTTATCGCTCCTCCCACGGTACTTTGGCCAATAAAACAGGAGAGACAAAGATGGCACATGTAGTAATCATGGGTGCTGGTATCGGAGGTATGCCAGCCGCCTACGAAATGCGTGAAAAGATCGACAAAAAGCACAAAGTCACGGTCATTTCAAACACTGAAAATTTTCATTTTGTGCCATCAAATCCTTGGGTTGGCGTCAAATGGCGCGAGCGCAAGCAAATTGAATTCCCGATTCGCACCTATCTTGAGCGCAAGGGGATTCATTTCATTTCTACCGGCGTCAAGCGGGTACATCCGGATCAAAACGAGCTGGAACTCAATGATGACACGCGCGTTGCCTACGACTATCTGGTGATTGCCACCGGGCCCAAATTGGCCTTTGACGAAATTGAAGGCCTGGGGCCGCATGGCGGGCATACCGCTTCGGTTTGCCACGTTGATCACGCCATGGAGTCTTACGACAAGTGGGAAGCATTCTGTGCCGACCCCGGTCCGATCGTCGTCGGTGCGGTACAAGGTGCCTCATGCTACGGCCCGGCTTATGAGTACGCTTTCATTCTCAACACCGATCTGCGGCGCCGCAAGATTCGCAGCAAAGTGCCGATGACTTTTGTCACCTCCGAACCGTACATTGGGCATCTGGGACTGGGCGGCGTGGGTGACTCCAAGGGCATCCTTGAGTCCGGGATGCGCGACAAGGCGATCAAATGGATTTGCAATGCCAAAGTTACCAAAGTCGAAGCCGGGATGATGTATGTAACCGAGCATGACGATATGGGTGTCGAGAAGCGCAAGCATGAGTTGCCGTTCAAATACAGCATGATGCTGCCGGCCTTCAAGGGGGTTGATGCGGTATATGGCATCGAAGGCCTGACCAACCCGCGCGGGTTCATTACGGTCGACAAGCATCAGCGCAATCAAAAATACAAAAACATTTTTGCCGTAGGCGTCTGCGTTGCCATTCCGCCGGTCGAGTCAACACCGATTCCGGTTGGTACACCAAAAACCGGTTACATGATCGAATCCATGGTTACAGCCACGGTACACAACATCCACGCAGATCTTGATGGTGGCAACGCCGATCGTGAAGCCACCTGGAATGCAATTTGTCTGGCTGACTTTGGCGACAGTGGCGTGGCTTTTGTGGCAATTCCTCAAATCCCGCCACGCAACGTCAACTGGTTTGCCGAAGGTAAATGGGTACACCTGGCCAAAGTGGGCTTTGAAAAATACTTCTTGCGCAAGATGAAGAAGGGTACCTCCGAACCATTCTACGAAGGTAGCGTGCTTAAGATGTTGGGTATTGAAAAACTAAAATAAGCTGGACTGCTCAGGGCTCGAGACAGGGTGCAAGCATTTCAGGTTGCGCCCTGCCTCCCAGTAATGCCAACGAGCCTCTCACCGGCTTTTGAAAACGACAGTCAATGGCACCGGAGCAGCACATTCCGGATCAACTTTCGGATGCCCGGACGTATTCGCAACAGGCGCGCATAAGCTCAGTTGCGCTGGATCAGTTCGATTTTGTAGCCATCCGGGTCATCCACAAAGGCAATGATCGTCGTGCCATGTTTCATCGGCCCCGCCTCGCGCACCACTTTGCCGCCGCGCTTTTTGATCTCGGCACAAGCCGCCACTGCATCCGGCACGGCCAGCGCAATGTGGCCGTAGCCGTTCCCTAGATCGTAGCTCGGCGTATCCCAATTGTGGGTTAATTCCAGAACCGCGCCGGCTTCCTCCGGGCCGTAACCGACAAAGGCCAGCGTAAAGCGGCCCTCGGGGTAATCCGTGCGGCGCAGCAATTGCATGCCGAGGGTTTCAGTGTAAAAGGCGATGGATTTGTCCAGATCGCCAACGCGAAGCATGGTGTGAAGAATGCGCATGGTGTTTTCCTGAGTCGTCATCAATCGGCCAGCGCCGGGTAATCGGTATAGCCCTCAGCGCCGCCGCCATAAAGTTTGTCGGCGCGCAATTCGTTCAAGGGCTTGTCCTCGCGCAGGCGACGAACGAGGTCCGGCGTGCTGATGAACGGGCGGCCAAAAGCGATCAAATCAGCCTTGCCGTTAGCCACGGTGTCGAGGGCCAGCTCGCGCGAGTAGCCATTGTTGAGCATCCAGGCGCCAGGGAAGGCGCGGTGCAGCGCGGCGTAATCAAATTCCTTGCCTTCGGGCGTACGCGTGCCACCAGTTTCGCCCTCAATCACATGCAGGTAGGCAAGGCCGAGCGGGGCCAGCTTTTCAACGATATAGCCATAAAGCGCTTGCGGATTGCTGTCGAGCGGCGCGGTGAACGTAGTCATCGGGCTAAGACGAACGCCAGTACGGCCAGCGCCGATTTCTTCAGTGACGGCCTGCATGACTTCGAGCAACAGGCGGGCGCGGTTGGCAATACTGCCGCCGTAGGGGCCGCTGCGGTCATTGACGCTGTCGCGCAGGAACTGCTCGATCAGGTAAGTGTTGGCAGCATGCACTTCAACGCCATCAAAACCGGCGGCAATGGCATTGCGCGCGGCACGGCGGTAATCCTCAATCAGGCCCGGGATTTCGTCATCACGCAGGGCGCGCGGCGTTGAAACGGGGACAAAACCTTCGGCGGTGAAGGTCATGGCATTGGCCGTATTGGCGGTTGAAGAAACCGGCGCTGCGCCATCAGGCAGCAGCGAGGTATGGGAAATTCGCCCGACATGCCACAGTTGAAGCACGATCTTGCCGCCAGCGGCATGTACCGCATCGGTGACTTGGCGCCAGCCGGCGATCTGTTCCGGCGAATAAATGCCCGGCGTGTCGAGATAGCCTTGGGCCATCGGACTGATCTGGCTGGCCTCGGCGATAATCAGGCCGGCGCTGGCGCGTTGGCGGTAATACTCAACCGTCAGCGGGCCGGCGACCTTGCCTTCGACCGCACGGTTGCGCGTCAATGGCGCCATGATGATACGGTTGGCGAGGGCGATATCGCCGATTTGAATGGGGTCGAACAGGGTGCTCATGGTGTTTCTCCTGGTGGGCGTGCGTCGCTGAAGGCTCGCTCAAATTGTGAAAAATCCGGTTTAGATATGCGGCAGAGTTTTGCCGAGCGCTCGTAATTCCTTGCGCAATTCTTGCCAGTTGGGGCAAAGGCTCGCCACAACAGACCAGAAGCGTGGGCTATGGTTCATTTCCTTGAGATGGGCGAGTTCGTGGCAAACGACATAATCGACCACCGCCAGCGGCATGAAAATCAGTCGCCAGTTGAGGGCAATGCCGCCGTGGTGGCTGCAACTGCCCCAGCGCGTGCGGGCGGAGGATAAACGCAAAGGCGGGGTGGCGACACCCAGCAACGGTGCATAGTGGCCGAGGCGTTCGAGAAAGATGGCACGCGACTTTTCGCGCAGGGCCTTTTCCAGCAAATTATTGGCGTTGACCGTAGCCGATGGCCAGAGATGCAGCTTGTCACCGGCAAATTGCCAGCGCGGGCGGCCGATGGGCGTAACTGTTACGGTCAACGGCGAATTGAGGATGAAAATTTCGCAGCCGTCGGTGATTTCCAGCTTCTCGGGGGCGGGGCGTTCTCGCCAGTTGGCGAGTTTGTCGAGCACCCAGGCGCTGTGCTGGTGGATCAGCTTTTCGATATCGCCAATCCGCGCTCGTTGCGGCGCGCCGACGCGCAGGCCGCGATGGTCGATCGACAGGCCGATGGTGCGCCGTTGGCTACGGCGTAGTTGATACGCAACATCCGCACCGGCAATGGCGATGCGGTGGCTGGTTTCAGCTGGCGTCGTGATGGGCATCCGAGTAGCGATGCGGCGAGATGCGGTGCATTTCAGCTTCAATCCATGCTTCAGCGCGCTGATTAACTTCACTTTCGCTCATGCCAGTTGGGTCAAAAGCCGGGCCAATGCTGATGGTGATGGTGCCGGGCTTTTTAATGAAAGCCTGACGCGGCCAAAGCTCGCCGGCATCATGCGCGACGGGCACCACTTTGCAGCCAACATGTGTCGCCAAATAAGCGCCGCCCGCCTTGTAGCGTTTCTTTTGCCCGGGCGCAACGCGCGTGCCTTCCGGGAAAACGATGACGTAATAGCCTTGTTCCAGCCTTTCGCGGCCTTGGGTAACGATTTGATCCAGCGCGTCTTTGCCCGCCTGGCGGTCGATTGAAATCATCTTCATGGCGGCCAGGCCCCAGCCGATCAGGGGCAGGTGCAGCAGTTCCTTTTTCAGCAC